>JANNXD010000122.1:0-30551 GCA_031409375.1 Gammaproteobacteria bacterium
TACACCACGCTTGGCGTCTGGTCGCCCAATGATTGATGTGCTCGCTCTTCATTGTAAAACTGAAAGTACTCACCCAACCCTTCGCGCAAGCGGCTGAGCGTCTCGTATTGTTTTAAGTACACGTCTTCGTATTTGACGGTGAGGTTCTATCTTAAATTATTAGATTTTTTGTCTGGACTTGGGGGTCCACTTTAAAATTACCAATCTACGAGCGCATAACCCTATTCGTAACATCAGTTATTAAAATTATTTTAAGCGGCTTGTGGATAGATGTTTTTTACTGATGCTTGTTGGTCCGCGCTAATGCCATCGATATTTTTATAGGTATGAATATGCACGGCTAGGCAATGGCCGTCTGGGTCATGGCATTCAAATTTTAAACGATGCAAATCATTTTCATGGAGACTTTCTAAATTAAAGACTTTATCTTCAGGCCCAACAACACCTGTGCTGCCTGGAGTGCGCACATGACCGGCTTTGAATTTAGGTGTGCTTTGTGGTTCTGCTGAATAGTACAAATCTTCGCTTAGGGTGCCATTTTCCACTCTAAGCGTAAGCGATTTGCAGCTATCAGGATGACTATGGACAGGTGTTTGTTGTTGTCCGGTGAAAACAAAAACTTGTATAGCTGCGTTGCTATAAGATAACAGCAATGTTTTGCTATAGCCGTGTTCATCATGCGCATTATATGCTTGATAAGGGCTGGCATTAAAGTTTTTGAACAGGGTAATAACATTATCCGAAATGATTTTATAGATGGTATCGGCCGATAAAAAGGCTCCATGTTTGTTTAGAAGGCGCTCAATATTCTGATAAGTTTGCGCTGCATTTTGTTGATGGATAATTTTTCCTTGTTCATTTAGCGGGGATTCGTTTTTGTAGAGCCCCAATAAGCTGATATAAGGCAGTCTTTCCGTAGTGGCGGGGGCTTCTCTAAGCGATAATCCTGCAGTATTGGTAATAGGTGAAGCCGGTGTCGTTTTTTTGCAGATAGATCCTATCGTTGTATTGGGTGAAGTTACTCTAGCGAGTGACAGTGCTGCTACGGTAGCAGGAAAAATTTTCATGGTCATTATCCTTTACTGCAAATGGGATAAAACATCCGTGTTATCAATTTGCTCCATCAAAGAATCGCTACTATATTCGCCTGGTTTTACATTGAGAAATAATAAAATTGGCAATGCTTATATGACAAGTGTTGCTTGATTATGAAAGGGGAGTAAAACTACTTAAGTTAGCGCGATCTTTTTCGGTGTAAGTGTTTAAAAAATATTTTGTAGCGGAGGGGGGCTGCCGTTGGTTCCACTGTCAGGATCGGCAGCAGGGCGCAGCTCTTGAAATCCTGGTACACGATTGTTTTTGAAGACTTCAAAAATTGCGCCAGGCTGATTCCCTCGCACCCGCATGCCGGTTTCAGGATCGATCTTAACCGTGACAATGTTGGCAGGCGGATCAAATTGAGTTTCTGGACTGCCCGCAAGCGCTTCGCG
This sequence comes from Gammaproteobacteria bacterium, assembly GCA_031409375.1. Taxonomy (GTDB): domain Bacteria; phylum Pseudomonadota; class Gammaproteobacteria; order Pseudomonadales; family JANQJO01; genus JANNXD01. The sequence continues at coordinate 1,491 of JANNXD010000122.1, forward strand.
CATAAAGTCAATCCAAATCGGTAGTGCTGCTGTGCCTCCATATTCGTTTGCGCCCAAGGATTCTGGTTGATCAAAGCCCATCCAAACCGTGGCGGTCAACTGGCGGTTATATCCGGAAAACCAAGCGTCTTTTTGATCATTGGTGGTGCCTGTTTTGCCAGCGAGATCACGGCGATTTAATTCTAGGGCGCGTCGACCAGTACCTTTGGTGATGACATCTTGCAGCATGGTATGCAAAAGATAGTGGGTATCGGCATCCATCACACGAGGTGCTAGTGGTACCGATTTTTCCGCCGCAGAAATGCCTGTTGCTACAGGATTTCTAGCTTTTCCATCGCTGGCAGTACTGCCAAGTACGGTTGTATCTGTAGTGTCATCGGAAATATCTTCGTCAGCAGCAAGGTCTTCACTTGTTGTCTCTAATGTGTTGGTGATTTTAGGATTGGGTGGTAATGTTGTTGACACAGATGCATTTTCACAACTTGGACAAGCGCGTGGTGCGGCATTAGCCTCGATAACCGTACCATCTAACCGCATAATTTTTTCAATGCCATAAGCCTTCACCATAAAGCCTTGGTTGGCGAGCATGGCGTATTCTTGTGCAATTTCAAGTGGGGTTAAGCTGGCGGTTCCTAAGGCAAGGGATAGATTGTTGGGCAGTTTGTTTCGATCAAACCCAAGGTGTTCGAGATAATTACGCGCACGTTTAACGCCAATGCGCTGCAGTACACGAATAGACACTAGGTTGCGTGATTGATACAAGGCTTGACGTAAACGTGTAGGTCCGTTGAACTTACCTTCGGCATTGCCAGGTCGCCATACGCTATCCATACCGGCTTCGCTAAATACCAATGGTGCATCATTGATTATCGTTGCTGGGTTAAGGCCATATTGTAAAGCTGCTGCATAAATAAAGGGTTTTAAGCCTGAGCCTACTTGTCGGCCCGCTTGTGATGCGCGATTAAATTTGCTCAGGCGAAAATCTAGGCCGCCAACCATGGCTCGCACAGCACCATCTATTGGATCAATGGCAACCAATGCAACTTGTGCGTTGGGGAGCTGGCTAAGCAACACTAGTTCACTTTTTAGTATTTTATCTTCATCGATAGTTGGATTGATGTTTGTTGTTAATTGTGTCTGAGGCGTTTTTGGAGTGGGCAGAGCATCATTCAATGTTATGCGGATAAGATCACCAGGTTTAAGAATGTCTTTGACAGTTGTGGCGCGTATTGGTGATCCATCTGTGGTCACGACATGGCGAGCCCAAGCCATATTTTCCCAGGTTAACTCCACTGTGCGATTGGTGCTTAATAATAACAAGGCGCGATCAGCGGTAATGTCCATCACGACGGCTGGCAGCATTGGACCTATTGCAAAATGACGGTTAAGCATGTTTAACGCGATTTGGCGATTGGCGGCGGATGGCTCGTTTAGGGTGTTGGCGTTGTTGTCTGCATCGGGTAGAGTTTGTTGTTGCTCTGCGCCTCTATAACCATGACGTTGATCGTACTCTTGTAATCCACCGTAGACTGAGCTTTGGGCATAGCCTTGTAATTTTTTATCGAGCGTCGTGGTGACCAAGTAACCGTCGTCATAAATTTGTGTGCCGTAACGACTAACGAGCGTTTGTCTGACCCATTCTGCCATGTACGGTGCAAATACGGCTTGTGCTGGCTCATGGTATTGCGCATTGATGGGGGCTTGTAATGCAGTTTGTAGGGCTTGATTATCGATAAAGCCGAGCTCAAAAAGACGCGTCAAGATCCAGTTGCGACGAATGGCTGCACGTTGTGGATCGCTGATGGGGTTGTAACGTGAAGGTGCTTTTGGTAGCCCCGCTATCATTGCTAACTGCGCCAAGTCCAGTTGATTGATTGATTTTCCATAATACACGCGGGCTGCAGCTTCAATACCATAAGCACGATGTCCAAGATAAATCTTATTAATATACAAGTTGAGAATTTCTTCTTTTTTTAGAGTGTGTTCAATTTGTAGGGCCAGTAAAATTTCATTGAACTTGCGGATAAAGGTGCGGTGATTGGTAAGAAAGAAGTTTCGAGCTACTTGCATGGTAATGGTACTACCGCCGGATTGTTTGCGTCCTGTGGTGGCTAGCTCCTTAAATGCGCGACCTAAACCTTTAAGGTCTACGCCCTGGTGCTCAAAAAAATTGGCATCTTCAGCGGCCAGTATGGCGTGAATAAATGCCGGTGGTATGTCTTGATAAGCAATAGGATGACGACGTTTATCACCGAATTCCCCCAATAGCTCACCTTCATGGCTATAGATGCGTAGCGGTGTTTGCAAGCGGACTTCTTTTAGGGTTTGTACGTCGGGTAATTGTGGTGTGAGATATAAAATGATGCCGCATAGCAGCATGCATAGGAATGCTGCACCACCTAAAACTAAGGCGAAAAGGGAAAAGAGGATTCTGTGGATAATTCGATCTAGCATAAAATAACCATTGGATAAAAAAGCTTGTGATCTTTCATCGCAGATGCTCGCGCATTATAACGTTACCACCTGGGTTTGTCTGAGATTCCGTATTCAATGTTACCTTGTAGAAATAAAAAAACAGTCAAATTTTACAGCTGATCCCGCTTGGGCCGTCAATTAGCGACTATAAATACAAGGAAACTTTAAGGCAGCTAGTTGTGTTCGCCTGTATAAATTAATTTCATGGCTATACTGGTGAAGTAACTTTTTTCGATCAGTGCATTTTGGGTGGATAAAAGCCGTAAACAGATGGCTTTTGTTGTGTTTTGCTGATGGCTGAAATTAGGAATTATGTAGAAGGATGGATCTGACGTGTTTTCTTTGTTAAGTCGCAAATCGCAGCAAACTTTGCTCGGCATTGATATCAGTTCGACTTCAGTCAAAGTACTGGAGCTCAGTCGTGCCGGAGACTACCGCTATCGTGTTGAAAGCTTCTGGGTTGAGCCTTTACCATTAAATGCGGTGCTTGAAAAAAATATTGTAGATGTTGAATCGGTAGGTACATCAATTGCTAGGGCGGTTGCTCGTTCTGGCAGTTCGTTAAAAAATGCTGCTGTTGCGGTTTCTGGTTCAGCAGTGATTACCAAAATTATCCAAATGGACAAATCATTAACCGATGATGAAATGGAAAGTCAGATTAAAGTCGAGGCTGATCAATATATTCCTTACCCATTAGAAGAGGTGAGTATTGATTTTGAAGTGCAAGGTTCATCTTTGCATGTGCCGGGTAAGGACGATGTTTTGTTGGCAGCTTGTCGTACGGAAACAGTTGAATTGCGGTTGGATGCTTTAGAAATCGCTGGATTAACTGCCAAGGTCGTCGATGTAGAAGCCTATGCCATGGAGAGTGCTTTTGGTTTAATCACACCACGGTTGCGCCATACTTTTGATCGGGATGATTTGACGGCGGCTATTATCGATATTGGCGCTTCTATGATGACATTGAATGTCGTGCATGCTGGCAAAACTATTTATACGCGGGAACAACTTTTTGGTGGCAAGCAATTAACGGAAGAAATTCAGCGTCGTTATGGATTGTCATTTGAAGAGGCAGGTCTTGCTAAACGTCAAGGCGGCTTGCCAGATGATTATCTCGTTGAGGTCTTGTTACCTTTTAAAGAAGCTTTAATGCAGCAAGTCTCACGTTCACTGCAATTCTTTTTTTCTTCCAGCCAATATAACAGCGTTGATTGTATTGTGTTAGCCGGTGGAACATCTTCGATTGAAGCATTGGATACCACGATTCAAAGTAAATTAGGGACAAAGGTAATTATCGCTAACCCTTTTTCAGATATGTCGGTTTCCAGTAAAGTCAATGCTAAAAAGTTGGCAGCTGATGCGCCGGCTTTCATGATTGCATGTGGATTGGCCTTAAGGAGTTTTGATTAACATGGCCAAAATTAATCTTTTACCCTGGCGTGAAGAACTTCGTACTCAATTAAAGAAACAATTTTACATTGTGCTAGCTGGCGCTTGTTTTATCGGAGCAGGCATGGTTTATCTCTATGATTTAAAAATTCAGAGTGATATCGAGTATCAAGTACAAAACAATAACAAAATTGTTGAAGAAACCAAAAAAATGGACGAGGCCATTAAAGAAATTGATTCTTTAAGAGGCAAGCGGACGCGTTTAATTGAACGAATGGAAGTTATTCAAAATTTACAAGGAAATCGCTCGGTGATTGTTCATCAATTTGATGAATTGGTTCACGCAATACCGGATGGTGTGTATTTGACCAGCATGGAGAAAAAAGGTGACAAATTCAGTGTCGAAGGCGTTGCTGATGCAAACAATCGTGTCTCTAACTTGATGCGAAATTTAGATAAATCAGATTGGTTCTCGAATTCGAGTTTAACGAGTGTGACTTCAAAAGATGATAAAAAATTGGATGAAGAGACTACCAGTAACTTTAAGTTAAGTGTAATGGAAGAAAAACAAAGTAAAGATAAAAGCTTAAAAACCACAGTTAGCGCGCCAGAAGTCGTTAAACAATCGGCCGCACCTAAACCAGCAAATAACTTAGAGAAGTAAGTAGGCGATATTATTATGGATGTACAACAATCTTTAAAGTCGCTGGACACGTTAGATCCAGACAATATCGGCAGTTGGCCATTATGGATAAAACTTTTGATTTGGTGTGCTGGAATCGCCTTGTTCGGATTTTTAGTGTATCAATTTAAGATGTCGGATTCCCTATTAGAGCTTGAAAGCCAGAAAAACAAACAAAAAGAATTACTAACTGAATACGAAACTAAGGCATTCAAAGCAGCAAACTTAGATAAACTTAAACAGCAGTTAGCTGAAATGGAAGTATCGTTTGGCACATTATTACGGCAATTACCCAGTGATACTGAGGTTCCTGGTTTGTTAGAAGATATTTCACAATTAGGCATCGATAGCGGAATGGTGTTTGACACGATTGCGTTGGGAAATGAAAAAGTAGAAGAGTTTTATGCTGAGCTGCCTATACAGATTTCAGTGCGCGGTGCTTATCATGCTTTAGGGACTTTCGTGTCGGGTGTAGCGTCTTTGCCACGTATTGTCACACTACATGATTTTACAATTAAGCCCGATGATTCCGGCTCATTGGTTATTTCGATTACAGCTAAGACGTATCGTTACACCGATATTGAAAAGGAGGGCGGTGTATGAAGTCGGTACGGATAAGCGTCACTGGGTTAACTCTTATTTTTGTAATGCTAGTTGGTTGCACGCAGCAAGGAGATGTGAGTGAAATCGAGCAAAGGTTACAAGATATTCGTAGTAAACCATATGGGCAATTAGAAGATCCTCCAAAATTTAGTACTTATGAAAATTTTGTGTATAAATCGACTTTGTTACGTAGCCCATTTCAGAAGCCACTAGAGGAAGATATCAAGAAAGTGGTTCAGATTTCAGGGGTAAAAGTAAAGCCAGATTTAAATAGACAGGCGAGAGGAAAGGGATTAGAAGAATTCAGTTTGGAATCCTTGACGATGGTGGGCACTATTCGTAAAGATGGTAAAGATTTATATGCGTTAATTTTGGATCCAAAAAACGCAATTACGCGAGTTGTCCCAGGCATGTATATGGGCCGAAACGACGGAAAAATTGTTGCCATTAATGAAAGAAAAATTAGTTTACAAGAAATAATTCCAGATGGTCAGGATGGTTGGGTGGAAAGACCGCGTACAATTATTATCCGTGAACCACAATAGTGGGTAAATAAAATTTTTTGGTTTGTTAGTGAAAAAATTTTAAAGCTCGGTTTGAAAATGTGTTGATAATAATTTATATGAAGTTTATTTGTGGAGAGCAGGAAATGAACGTGAGTAACTTAGTGCAACATAATCAAAAAAAACAGCGTCATCAATTTTCTGTCGCATCTACATTGCTTTGGTTAAGTCAATGGATTGTGGTTGCCTTTGCTTTTGTTATATTACCAGCAGAGGCTGCCACCATTAAAAATTTGCAATTTTCATCTTTGCCAGGTGGCCAAGTGGAAATTGTGTTGAGCTTGGATGGCGCCCCTCCGCAGCCTACGGCTTATACTATTGAAAAACCCGCCAATATTGCGCTGGATTTATCGGGTGTTAAAAATGGATTGACGACTAAATACCATAATTTGGGTGTTGGAAGTGCGCGCAGCATTACCTTAATGGAAGCGAAAGATCGTACCCGCGTTATTATTAACCTTACTGAGTTAGTGCCCTATACCAGCAAAATTGTCGGTAATGATCTAGTTGTCACCGTGGGACAAGATGCGACTAAAAAAGTTATTGAGCAATCGGTTGAATACAAAGGATCTGACCTTGCCGGTGTTACTGATAAACGGCAACACAAAACCACCAGCGAAATTCAACAGATAGACTTTCGCCGTGGTCCTGATGCGGATGGGCAAATCATTATCGCTTTATCCGATCCATCCGCCGCTGTTGATATGCGTGAACAAGGTGGAAAAATATTTGTTGAATTTTCTAATGTGAAATTGCCTGAATCACTGCGTCGCCGTTTAGATGTGATCGATTTTGCTACCCCAGTGAAATCGGTTGATGCCACCATGCAAGAAAATAATACCATCATTCAAATTAACCCGACGGGTCGTTATGAGTATTTGGCTTATCAAGCGGATAATAATTTTACGATTAGTGTTAAGCCGGTCAGTGAAGAAGATCAAGAAAAAAAGAATAAAGATAACTTTCTTTATACCGGTGAAAAATTATCTTTAAACTTTCAGGATATTGAGGTTCGTAATGTACTGCAGTTGATCGCGGATTTTACTGGTTTGAACTTGGTGGCCAGCGACACGGTATCTGGTAATATCACCTTACGTCTACAAAACGTACCCTGGGATCAAGCTTTAGAATTGATTTTAAAAACCAAGGGTTTGGATAAGCGTAAAGTAGGAAATGTGATGTTGGTGGCGCCGGCAGAAGAGATCGCCGCGCGAGAAAAATTGGAGTTGGAAACCAGTAAGCAGGTGTTAGAGTTAGCGCCGATTCGCAGTGAGTTTATTCAAGTTAATTACGCCAAAGCTAAAGATCTTGCTGGCTTAATGGCGGCGGGAGCTAATGGTGGCGGTGTTTTGTCGTCGCGCGGTAGTGTGATTGTTGATGAACGTACCAATACGTTATTGATCAATGATACCCCCGGTAAAATTGATGAAGTGCGTCGTATGTTGTCGAAATTGGACGTGCCTGTTAAGCAGGTATTAATTGAGTCTCGTGTGGTGGTGGCGAATAAAAACTTGGGTAAAGATTTGGGTGTAAGATGGGGTGGCTTGGGTCATGCGCATGCTAAAGCTTACGGTAAGACAGATCCATTAACTGGTGATTTCACACCAGAGAAAGTGGACTTTGGTGTTTTTGGTGGTGGTACTTTAACCTCTACACAAAGGCATGTTGATGCATTAGATGGTGATGAATTGAAAAGTACTATTCCAGATGACTTGGTTGTCGATATGGGCGTAGCTAAAGCAGGGGCTTCATCCTTGGCCTTGGGTTATTTTTCAAATAAAACCGGTTTATTAGAGCTGGAATTATCGGCCTTAGAATCCGACGGCAAAGCCGATATTATTGCAACGCCGAAAGTGTTGACGGCGGATCAACAAACAGCGCGCATTGCATCGGGTACAGAGATACCTTATTCAGAAGCTTCTTCTAGTGGTGCTGCTACCGTGTCATTCAAAGAAGCCGTGTTGAGTTTAGAAGTGACGCCACAGATTACGCCGGATGGCCGGATTATTATGGAGCTGCAAGTCAATCAAGATACCGTGGGTAAGTTGTTTGGTCAAAGTCAAATACCTTCGATTGATACCAATGAAATTAAAACCAGTGTTTTAGTGGATGATGGTGAAACGGTGGTTTTGGGTGGTGTGTTCCGCACGCAATCCGTAGAAAACACGGTCAAGACCCCGTTCTTTGGTGATCTGCCGATCGTGGGTCGTTTGTTTAAAAACACGTCTCGTACCGATGAAAAACAAGAGTTGTTGGTGTTTATCACCCCGAAAATTGTTAAGAACGTGTTGGCGCAGTAATAATCTCTTCTTTATACTGTTGCGCTATGCAGCAGACTGATCGTGTATTTTTAATTGGACCGATGGCGGCGGGTAAAAGCGCCATCGGTCGCCAGTTGGCCCAACTTCTCGGTTATGAATTTTTCGACAGTGATCAAATCATTGAGCGCCGTTGTGGTGCGGACATTACTTGGATTTTTGATGTTGAAGGTGAAGCCGGTTTTCGTCGTCGAGAGGCTGCGGTGGTTGCCGAATTGACAGCCTGCGCTGATGCGGTTTTAGCGACGGGTGGCGGTGCAATCTTGTTGCCGGAAAATCGCGAATTTTTGCGAGCCAGGGGCTTGGTGATTTATTTGCAAGCTAACTTGGATACTTTGCTATTGCGTACTGAAAAAGATAAAAAGCGTCCGCTACTCCAGCAGGGTGATAAGCGCGAAGTGTTGGAGCGTATGCTGGCTTTGCGTGATCCGCTCTATCAAGCAACAGCGCATATTTGCGTGTCCACCGATAGCCACAATATGCAAACTACATTACGCGAAATTCAAGAGCAGCTAGAAGGGCGATTAAGTTAATCCGTTTTAAAACCAATTTTGTCTTGTATTACATATAAAGGACGGCGTTTGACCTCGTTATAAATACGACCAACATATTCGCCCAGAATGCCGATGCAAATTAACTGTACCCCACCCAGAAATAATACGGCCGTCATAATTTCTGCCCAGCCAGCAACCCAGTGTGAGCTGGTCAAGCGTACCACGAGTGTATTGATAATGCCCAACAAGGCAATAAAAGACGTGCACATGCCTAAGGTGATTGCCATCTGTAGCGGTTTGGTGGAGAAGGATAAAATGCCATCAGTGGCAAAACGAATCATTTTGCGCAAAGGATATTTGCTTTCACCGGCAAAACGTTTGTCGCGACGATAAGGTAATGCGACTTGTTTAAAACCCACCCAGCTAACGAGGCCGCGCACAAAACGATCGCGTTCCGGCATGGCTTTTAAAACCTCAACAACGCGACGATCCATTAAGCGAAAATCACCCGTATCGAGTGGGATCGCGATATCTGAGAGTTGATTTAAGGTGCGATAAAAACAGCGAGCCGTAAAAAGTTTAAATGCCGATTCGCCAGGGCGATCCACACGAGTACCATAAATAACGTGATAACCGCTGCGCCATAAGTGAATCATTTCACTGACCACTTCCGGCGGATCTTGTAAATCCGCATCGATTAATACCACCGCATCACCGCAGGCGGCATCCAAGCCGGCAGTCACGGCAATTTGATGTCCAAAATTACGCGCAAAACCGAGAATGCGGATGTCTTGATCTTGCTGTTGCCACTGTAACAATTTTTGGCGTGTTTGGTCTTTGCTGCCATCATCGACGAAAATAAATTCGATGCGTAGATCCGTCAGTGTTTCACGAAAGGCCATTAAGCGTTTTAAGGTTTCATCAATCACTGCTTCTTCGTTGTAGCAGGGAATAACCATCGACAGTAGGGGGGGGGGTGATAATGGCAGCATTTTTAATCCTAACGTTTTCAGATAGCGAAGGTATGGCTATACTGTTTGCCTTTAAGCATAACCGGTATCTGAGTGTAGTTAACCTGATGATGAAAAACGAGTGATGAAAAATTTTTGCTGGCCAGTATGCCTGTTTTTAATAACGCTATGTGGGTTTAGTCCTCTGCTGTTAGCTGAGACTAACAACCAAGTTCGTAATTTTAGTTTTGAAAAAGCGGTGTTGTCGAATGCCGCACCCGGATGGACTTTGGCGCATTGGGATGCGGACAACTTGGTTGTGGGTGAAGTCGATAATCGCCATGCACATGACGGTATAGCGGCTTTTCGGATTGATGTGCCCAAGCCAGATGATGCCCGTATCGAGCAAGTGATCCCAGTACTGGCAGATCAGTGGTATCTTTTTTCGGCATGGGCAAAAACCGAAAATATTTCAGATTCAGGTGTCGGCGCCAATTTAAGTGTGATTGATGCCATGGAGCATTCGCCCGATATCAAAGGCACACAAGACTGGCAGCAGTTGCAAGTGTGGGGGAAAACGGGCAAAGAACAGACTGAAATTACCCTGACGGCACGATTAGGTTTTTATGGTGGTAATGCGAGTGGTACAGTTTGGTTTGACGATATTCAAGTGATCGCTGTTGATGCGCCACCCTATGGTGCACCGCAAATGTTATTAACGGCACCTTTAAATTCATCAGCTCCCTCCAGTGGAGTTGCCAGTGGCTTTATGATGAATAGCGCAGTCATTTTTTTGTGCATATTTTTTGGTGTGTTGGCATTTTCCGTAATTTGGCAACGGCATATTTTAGCCTCGATCATCTTAAAGTCCTGGCAATTGGTGGGGATTGGTTTATTGGCACTAGCAGCCAAATTGGCATTGGCGGGTTATTTTTTAGGTTACAGCGCGGATGTAAATACCTTTAGCGCATGGGCAATCGATTTATATCAACTAGGCCTAGGCGCGTTTTATCGGCCAGGTGATTTTACCGATTATCCACCGGGCTATATGTATTTTCTGTGGTGTGTGGGTTCAATCGTACAAAATTTACACCTGAGATTCGGCACGCCGATTTTTTTAATGGTGTTAAAACTACCCGCTATTTTGGCTGATCTTTGCGCGGCTTATTGGCTTTATGCTCAATTCAAACCGACTGCCGCTGATCGAGAAAAGGCACGCATAGCGGCAGTGTTATGGCTCTTTAATCCACTTGCCATTTTGACTTCTTCAGTATGGGGTCAAGTCGATAGTATTTTTACGCTCGTGATGGTGTTGACGCTCGTTGCATTTGTCAGGGCCCAATTTTCTTGGGCGGCAGCTGGTTATGCGTTGGCGATTTTATTAAAACCCCAAGCATTGTTATTGGCACCTCTTGCGTTAGTTGCTTTTATTCGTATGCCCAATTGGCGAGAGCAGATAAGTACGCTCGCCATTTTTATTGGGGTGGCGGTGATTTTGATACTACCGTTTGCTTGGCAGCAAGCATCGCCATTATGGATTTTTAATTTATATGCAGGCACTTTAGGCAGTTATCCGTATTTGAGTTTAAATGCCTTTAATTTATACACTTTATTCAATGCCAATTGGTTACCGTTGGAAACCACCGTTTTCGGCGTTGGTGTCGCTAATTGGGCATGGTTGTTGGTGTTGGCTGGATTGGTGCCAATTCTTTATATGGTATGGCGTACTCGAGTTGTTGGCGCTTATTTATGGGCAGCGGCCGCGATTATCGCGGTGTTTTTTGTGTTTGGACCCAAGATGCATGAGCGTTATTTATTTCCTGCAGCTTTGCTGACGCTGGTTTGCTGGTTATGGTTGAAGGACAAACGTTTATTAGGAGTCGCGATTGGTTTTAGTTTGACTTGCTTTATCAATTTATGGGTCACGCTGGATGCCGTGGTGCGGCTGAATTCGTCAGTTGTACTCTATGATCAATGGCTATTGCCATTGGTATCTTTTGCCAATGTGATGTTGACACTTTATCTGTTGTACGTTGGTTGGCAGGTGTTAATACGTGAACAATGTTTGGAATTGAAGGTTCGAAAGTTGCCTTCACAACGATTGCCGTTTTCTTCAGTGCCTTTGGTAAATTCTCCGCTGGGTGTTCTGACGGCAGCAACACAATATCAGTTACTCGCGATTTGTGGCTTATATACACTGATTGCTTTTTTTGATTTAGGCAGTTGGCATGCGCCGCAACATGCTTGGTTACCTTTGGCCGGTTCTGATGCAGCTGTATTTGATACAGGGCGAGTGCAATCGATTCCGGTAGTGGAATGGCATCATGGCTTGGGCACAGGGGAGTATGCCTTAGCATTTTCTGATGATGGAGAACAATGGCAGCCTAGTAGCAGTTTAAAAGAGACGGATCGTTTTGGAGAATTCCGCTGGCGACAACAGTTTGTCAATGTGCAAGCCCGTTATCTGCAGGTGGAGCCAGTATCCGGTCAGTTAAATCTGAATGAAATTGTTTTACGTGACGCGCAAGGCCGGCAGTTACCGCTGGTTAAAAAAGCAGGTCCTGAAACATCGCTCGCACTGATTGATGAACAAGCTACTGCAGTGACGGCATCTACCGCGCAAAATGGTATGTACTTCGATGAAATTTATCATGCTCGCAGTGCTTGGGAAATTTTAAAAGGCATTGATGCCAGTGAAAATACGCATCCGCCTTTAGGAAAAATCATTATTGCGCTGGGTATTTATTTATTTGGCATGAATCCTTTTGGTTTTCGGTTGATGGGCACTTTGTTTGGTGTGCTGATGCTGCCGATTATGTTTGCCATCTCGCGCCGTGTTTTTAATTCGGATCGTTATGCGTTAATCGCTACAGCATTGTTGGCTTTAGATTTTATGCATTTTACGCAAACGCGCATTGCGACCATTGATACCTATGGCGTGTTTTTCATTTTGGCAAGCTCCTATTATTTATTGCGGTTTTTACAGCATGAACCCGCGCAGCAGTGTTGGAAAATCGATTATCGATCGCTGTTGTTGGGTGGTTTATGGTTCAGTGTTGGTGTGGCCAGTAAATGGATCGTTATTTATGCCGGAGCGGGGTTGGCTACCTTATTGGCGTGGCAAGTGGGTCGGCAATATTGGGTTGCACGCCGCAATCCTAAGAGCATGTCGGTATATTTTGGCTGGCTACTACAAACCTTGCTATGGGGTGCGTTGGGATTTGTGGTATTGCCAGTGATCGTGATGTGTTTGGCTTATTGGCCCCATCTGCATGTCACGCATTTGGGCTTAAGCGAAGTGTGGAAAAGTCAGCTGGATATGTGGGATTACCACAGCAAAATGAAGGACTCACATCCGTATAGTTCGCAGTGGTATGAATGGCCGTTAATGTTGAAGCCGATTTGGTATTACGTGAGCGGTCAATGGTTTGGTCAAGGACAGGCTTCGGGTATTGTGGCTTTTGGTAACCCAGTGAATTGGTATTGGGGTTCGTTGGCATTTGTGGGTTGTTTATTGGTGGCGACCTGGCAAACCTGCAAAAATAAATTGTCGTTAGGTTTGGGTTTTATAGTCATTAGCGGGCTAGCTCAATTTTTGCCTTGGGCATTAATCCCCAGAAAATTAGTATTTATTTATCATTTTTTTGCCAGCGTACCGTTTATTATTTTGGCTTTGGTGTGGGGCCTTCAACGTATTGAAAGCCGTTGGCAAATGCAATTTATCGGTGTGCGCTATTTATCATGGGGAGTTGTTGCACTTGCTGGTCTTTTGTTTGCGCTCTATTACCCGTTGATCAGCGGTTATATAGTGAGCCGTGAATGGTCGGATTGGTTACGACAATTCCCCCCCTTGAGTTTTTAAAGCATGCAAAACCAGCCATTTTTGCAGCCAGAATTTTTACAACAACTCATACGTTTTATTGCCGCAGGCGCCGTGGCCACAGCAGTACAATATCTGGTGTTGTGGTTTTGTGTAGAAGCCAATTGGTTGCCGGCACACATTGCTTCCGGCATTGGTTACGCGCTGGGTGCAGTGTGTAATTATTACCTGAATGATTTTTTCACTTTTAAAAGCAATACCGGTCATCTTCAATCGGTTAAACGTTTTGTCATCATGGTGTCGCTGGGTTGGGCGTTGACGTTCAGTTTGATGTGGATCTTGAATGAAAAACTAGGCTGGTACTATTGGTTCGCCCAGTTACTGACAACCTTGTTGGTGTTAGCGTGGAATTTTTTAGCGAGTCGTTGCTGGGTTTTTAAAGGTTAGTTGCTAAGACGCAATTTTTTTGAAGCTAAGTGTTGATACCGGTTAGAAATCTCTTTCTACAACCAAGGAGCCAAATGTTTGTTTGGTTGGCATCACCTCAAGGGTATTAATATTGACATGCTCGGGCAAGGTCGCTGACCAGAACACGCTTTCCGCAATATCTTCTGCGGTTAACGGCGTTGTGTTGGCATAGACTGCTTCGGCTTTGTCTTGATTGCCTTTAAATCGTGCTAAAGAAAATGGCGTTTGAGCCATTCCGGGTTCAATATTGGTGACACGTAGGTTGGTGCCGATCAGGTCAGCTCGTAGCGCAAGGCTGAATTGTTTGACAAAGGCTTTGACTGCGCAATACACATTGCCACTTGGATAGGGCCAGTTGCCGGCAACAGAACCGATATTGATAATATGCCCACATTTGCGCTCAACCATGCCTGCCAGGATCAAACGAGTGATGCGTACCAGCGAGGCGTTGTTGATCTCGATCATATTTTCCCAATCTTCAATATTGGCTTCATGGGCTTTATCAAGACCGATAGCGCCACCCGCATTGTTAATTAACACGTCAATATTTTGGAATTCGTGTGGGATGGTGTTGATTTGAGAAAGCGTTGTGTTTTTATCCCGTAAATCAAAGACGAGTGGATGAATGTGAACATCCAGTGAGCTTGCCAACGTGTTTAACTTTATGGCATCGCGAGCATGAAGAATTAATTGGCAGCCTGTTGAGGCAAAACGTTTGGCAAGGGCTTTGCCAAATCCGCCGGTTGCACCAGTGATCATCACACATTTCGGCTTGTAGAGTGGATAAATGGCAACCTCCATGTCTGTTTTGTTCTATTTTGAGTGATGCATGCCGAACAAGTTTTTCATTTTTCGACTCACCCAATACGCAATTTCAAAAGCCAAAATTCCCACGCCATCTGCTAGCAAATCTAAACCACTGGCTGAGCGATAGGGCAAAAAATATTGCACGAGTTCGATCAGCGCACCAAATGCCAGCGCGGCCACGCAACGCTTTGCTAGGGTGAAGCGAGGAAATGCGGGCACCAGTAAAGCGCTCAAAACAAAAAAGGCCGCAGCATGTTTGAGCTTGTCCCAAACCTGCACAGGTAAATCCAGGCCAGACTTTGTTGCCAGATAAAGCACTAACACTAGGTAGCAGGCAAGTAAGCCACGAAATAAACTAGTTGTTAAATGCATCAGTCACGGCACCTTTGGATGCACAGGAAACCGTGTGCGCATACTTAGCCAGTAAGCCTTTGCGATAACGCGGTGCAGGTTGTTGCCAGTGTTGGCGGCGGCGTATTAATTCGGATTCCTCAACATGTAAAGTGAGTTGCCGAGTTTGTGCATCAATGCTGATGCGATCACCATTTTGGATCAGGGCGATTAAGCCGCCTTCATAGGCTTCGGGTGCGACATGACCGACCACAAAACCATGGCTGCCGCCCGAAAAACGACCGTCGGTGATCAGCGCCACTTGCTTACCTAAACCTCTGCCCATAATGGCGGAAGTTGGGCTTAACATTTCGCGCATGCCGGGGCCGCCTTTGGGGCCTTCGTAACGAATGACGATCACATCGCCGGCAACAATGTCGCCATCTAAAATCGCGCGAAGAGTTGGCTCTTCACCTTCAAATACCTTGGCGGTGCCGGTAAACTGCAATCCTTCTTTGCCGCTGATCTTGGCGACGGCACCACGTGGTGCTAGGTTACCTTTTAAAATCACCAAATGACTGTTGGGTTTGATCGGTTGATTGAGCATGTGAATAATCGTTTGCTGCTGATCATAGGCTTTTACCGAGGCTAAATTTTCGGCCACAGTTTTACCCGTCACGGTTAAACAGTCGCCATGTAATAAACCGGCATGTAATAATAATTTCATTAATGGCGGTAAACCGCCGATGGCAATTAATTCTGACATCAAATATTGGCCACTAGGTCGCAAGTCGGCCAGTACCGGTACGCGCTCACCGATCAAGGTGAAGTCATCAATATTCAGCGCAACACCAACCGTATCGGCCATGGCCAATAAATGCAGCACTGCGTTGGTGGAGCCACCCAAAGCGATGACGACGGTGATGGCGTTTTCAAAAGCTTTGCGCGTCATAATGTCGCGAGGGCGAATGCCTGCTTCCACCAACGCCATGACTTGCAGACCTGCACGCACACAGTCGTTTTGTTTGTCTGCTGAAACAGCTTCTTGTGATGAGCTGCTGGGTAAGCTCATGCCCAAGGCTTCAATAGCCGATGCCATGGTGTTGGCGGTGTACATGCCGCCACAAGAGCCGGGTCCTGGAATTGCTGTTTCTTCAATTTGTTTAACATCGAGTTTGCTTAAAGTCCCTTTAGCATGCGCACCAACCGCTTCGAACACCGAAATAATATCGGTGTGATTTTTCCCCGGTTGAATGGTGCCGCCATAGACAAAAATGGCGGGTCGATTTAAACGACCCAGCGCCATTAAGCAGCCGGGCATATTTTTATCGCAGCCGCCAATGGCCACCACGCCATCAAATCCCTGACAGCCGACCACGGCTTCAATCGAGTCGGCGATGACTTCACGTGACACCAGTGAATACTTCATGCCCTCAGTACCCATGGAAATACCATCGGATACCGTGATGGTGTTAAAAATCACCGCTTTGCCCGACGCTTGATTAACGCCTTCGGCACTTTGTTCGGCGAGTTGATTAATGTGCATATTGCAGGGCGTGACCATGCTCCACGTTGACGCAATACCAATTTGTGGCTTAGTAAAATCGCCATCGCTAAAACCGACGGCGCGTAGCATGGCGCGACTCGGCGCTTGTTCAATGCCATCGACAACAGCACGCGAAAATTGGCGGGGATCAATTGAATCTGTCACAAGGCACCTGTTTGAGTGGAAAAATTTGAGTTGAAGAATTAAGGGTTGAAATGATAAGTCGTTAGTCGATTGCTAGCAGTTCAGCTAAGTCAAACTACTATTGGGTTTCGGCTTGAGCATATAGTTCGGGCGCAACTGTTGGTAAAGAAACTCAGGCGCAAAATCTGCTCCATTTGGCCAGACAATCGTTTCAAGCTCTTGGTCTAGACACAGTTCGGAAAATCTCATTTTGTCTTTTAAAGGCTCGAACACCTCACCCCAAAGTTCACTTTCAAGATTGACCACGCCTTCTACGCCATCAGTAAATCGAAGCCAAACACGATAGTCACCTTGGTGCTTGGCTGTTTGCAGTTTTGGTAACATGGGATTACTCCAATGGTTTAATTTTCTTCAACGCTCTTCTTTCTTTGGCTAGATTCCAGTCCTCAGCTAAGTCAGCTTTGTGATACTCGCGCCACTCTTGAACCAACCCAATAACACGAGGTGGTAAACGTCCCTCAATAACTTCACCAGTATCAATCGCAATAGCCGCAGTAAGATCACCATATTTCGCATGAAAGTGCGGTGGGTTATGGTCGTTGTAATACATGGCAATAATAATACCAAGAAAGCGGCTGATTTCTGGCAATGTATTTCTCCTTCCTATGTTTGCTATTTGATATGCAAATAATGAACGACGCTAGGCTGTTAACGGTTTAATCAAAATCATCGAGCTGCGAGCCGGATTATAGGTTTTCTGACGCAGTGCTGGTAGGGATTCGATGGAGCCTTTGGCAAAACCTTGTTCGATAAACCAGTGGTGCGTTTGGGTGGTGAGTGCGAACAAGGTTGGGCAACCCAATTGCTTGGCTTGTGTTTCTAAATAGTTCAAAAGCTCTTCGCCGCGTTCGGCTTTTTGATAATCCGGATGAATGGCAATACACGCGACTTCGGCCATTTTATCCGCAACAAATGGGTACAGTGCTGCGCAGCCGATGATGCTGTTATCGCGTTCAACCACCACAAAACGACCAATATCCTGCTTGAGTAATTCTGCCGAACGATGAATCAGAATACCGGCATCTTCAAAGGGCCTTGTTAACGCCAAAATTTCTGGGATATCTTTGACGCGAGCGGCACGCAAGGTTTCAAAGGGGTTCGCGGTGACCAAGGTGCCTGAACCATCTCGACTGAATAATTCACGCAATAAGCTACCGGGGATTTGATAATCAATCAGGTGGCAGCGCTTCACCCCTTGCTGACAAGTTTGGGCTGCCGACGATAATAAAGCTTGTGTTGGCGCATCGAGGGAAAGCTGATCAAGTGCTTGTGGTTGCACTTCGCGTAAGATTTCGCCTTCTAGAGTCATCAAGGGCACGGGATGCGTGAGGGTGATCAGTTTGTCTGCCTGTAGATGAATGGCAACTGCCGAAGCTAATTGATGATGATTGAGCGCAAATACTTCACCGGTTGGTGAATACCCGAGCGGGGGCAGCAATAAAATATTCTGTTGTTCGAGTAAGGTGCGCATCGCTTGGGCACCGACTTTACGCACCAACCCATAGTGCAAATGATCGACACCTTGATGAATGCCGTAGGGTTTGGCGGTGATCCAATTGCCAATACAGACTTGTACCGCCGCGCCTTGCATCGGGGAGTGCGGCAAACTCATGGATAAACCCGATTGCAATTGATATTGCCGTTCACCTACACAGTGCATGTGTTGTTGGAGTTCAGCAGGGCTGACGGCATGCGGCGATTGTAAGCTGGCTAGGCCTTCGAAGATCACCACTAACCGCAATCCTAGGCTGTGAAGCAAGGCTAGGTCATGCACCAGGTCTTGAAAATATGCGGGTGCTAAAACTGCTTCTGGTAATGCAATCACGCACAGTTTATGGCGATGATCGCGAACATAAGGAGCGACTAAACGAAACCAACGGATAAAATCTTCAGAGGAGGTCATCACGGTTTAATTTATCCATCCAGTATGATCAATCAGCAGCGCGATAAACAATGCGAATAAATAGACAATTGAATAACCAAAGGTGCGCATAGCCGTGCCAGGGCGCGCAAACCATTTGAGTTGAACAGCGTAGTATAAAAAAATGCCATTCAGGAGTGTGACCACCAGCATGTAAAATAGTCCGGATAATTGTGTTAGAAAAGGCAGGTAGCTGACGGCAATTAATAACCAGGTGTACAACAAAATACTGGTTTTGGTAAAGTCGATGCCATGGGTTACCGGCAGCATGGGGATCTTGGCAGTCGCATATTCTTGTTGCCGTGCAATGGCCAGCGCCCAAAAGTGTGGAGGTGTCCACACATAAATAATCAGCACCAATAATAAGGCATTGCCATCAATTTGATTGGTTACTGCTGTCCAGCCCAGTAGTGGTGGAATGGCGCCAGCAAGACCTCCGATCACAATATTTTGTGGCGTTGCGCGTTTTAAGTAAAAGGTATATATCACCGCATACCCGACGACACCAAACAAGGTTAGCGTCGCCGTTAAATGATTGACTAATACCGCTAACCAAATAATTGAAAACACACATAAGCTGGCAGCAAACCATAAGGCGTGAGTATGGTTGAGACGTCCTGCGGCCAATGGACGATTGGCGGTGCGGGACATCAAGGCATCAATTTTTTGATCCACTACATGATTTACCGCTGCTGCGCCGCCCATGGCCAGTGCTAAGCCAATAAAAGTAATGAGCAGCGTATCAAAGGGCACCAAAGTTGGGGTCGCCAGCTGCATGCCGACCAGCGCAGTGATCAGCATCAATAGCACGACTTTGGGTTTGGTCAGCTCGAGATAATCTCGCCAATTGGCGGAAACCGCTAAGCTTGAATCTAGATTGGGCTGCATCATCGATATTGTTTCCGACAAGAAATAACGCGGCAGTTTAACACAGTCAGTGCAGCGATCAGCAAACAACCGCCGAAGTTGTGGGCGACCGCAATGGCCAGGGGTAAATGCAGTTGCACATTGGCAATGCCTAAGCCAATTTGACCGAGAGTGAGCACGCTTAAGAGCAGTGCCCATCGGCTGCTTAGACTATCTTGTTGTTGCGCTAAACGCAGAATTAAAATCATTAACAAGCTGCCGACGATCAGCGCACCAATACGGTGAAGGGCGTGGATGGTGATTTTAATATCGGGTGTTAGATGGGGAGCATACTCATACATGTTGGTACCGTGTCCCCAGAACTTAAAAGCACCGGCTAAATTGAGCTGCTGCCACCAGTCAGCTTCACAAATGGGGAGTTGTGTGCAAACTGTTGCAGCATAATTGGCTGCTGTCCAGCCACCAAGTGCGACTTGTATGATCACTAAAGCCCAAGCTAGCCTCGCAAAAAAGAAAGTGGTTTTATCGAGCTCAATGCGAGTTTTCAGAGTTAGCATGCTCACCAGCAGCGCTAATAAACTAACCGTGAGAAAACCACCGAGCAGATGTCCCATCACCACGGTAGGAAATAGCTTCATGGTCACTGTCCACATGCCAAGCGCTGCTTGAAAAAAAACGACACCAACTAACACGAGCGTTAATACGACTAAGCGGTGATGTTGACGATGTTGCGTTAAAGTCATCGCCGCTAGCGCGACGATGAGCAAGCCTAACGTACCGGCAAGATACCGATGCACCATTTCATACCAAGCTTTATGGGCTTCTACGGGGCGTGCCGGATACAGTTGGTTGGCATGACTGACGGCATGTTCACTTTGCGGAACCAGTAATTGTCCATAGCAGCCCGGCCAATCCGGACAACCCAGTCCGGCGTCTTTTAAACGCGTGCTTGCACCGAGCACCACCACGCACAGAGAAAATACCAATGTGAATATGGCTAAACGTCTTAACCAATTAAAGGCAGCTTTATCCACGGATGCTGATTCGCGCATGATTAACCCACTCTTGAGAGTTTCAGAAGGCGTTGTAAATCTTTTAACAGTAATTTACCCGCTAAAATAGCAGCTTGCATATCCGTTTGGGTCGGATAGGCGGTGACTACCTGCCCCAGTGGATCAACAATCCACACCCACTGATGAATATCGGATTGTTCTGCATAGGCAGGTGTTTGTGCAAACCAAGCAATTTGTTCAGCGGTGACCCTGTCGGTAATTTTCATATCGGCAAAGGTTGTGTAAATCAGGCTTTGAAAATCAGAGTCAGGCGTAGCCATTGGCAGCAACCATTGTTCGACACGGGCTTGTTCAACGCCTAATGCTTTATGAATTTGTCGCAATTGCATCAATGCCAATTGGCAGGGTGTTGCACAGGCGTTATCGGCAATATAGATCAGTTTCCACGTTGGTTTCTGGCCAGGAATGGGTTGATTGCCAACGAGCTTGTTATTAATGAATAGAGGCTGGAGTTGAGTGGGGGTGGTGATCAATAGCCCATTTTCAGTGTGCGCTAATTGTTGCCAACCATTAAATTTTAGTAAAAAAAAAGCCGCTAATGCCGGCAAAATAAAAGCGGACAGAATCAATAGTAAAGGTATTCGTTGTCGCCAACTGGTTGGCTTGGTTAAGGAATTTTTTTCCATTGGGTTTTTATCCAGATGCCAATTAAGATCAATGCAAACAGCGCCCATTGTATGGCATAACCGATATGTTTTTCAGGGCTAATACCAACCGTTTCACGGTCTGGCCAGTCCCGGTTGAGTGGTTGATCACTTACTTCGGGTGTGCTGCGGGTTAGCCTCAACAGAAACGGATACAGCAGTATCTGCTTTTCCTGTGACAAGCGTGGAATATCAAGCCATTGCAGGCGTCCATTTGTTTCGAGCATTTGATTGCCAAGATGAAACTCTCCGGCTTGTGGCGGATAAATGCGTCCAACTAACTGAGTAGGAGCGTCGTTGATTGGCAGCGTTGGTAAAGGTTCGCGGCGTTGATTGATCAGAGGTAGCCAGCCAAGGTTAACGAGCAAACGGGTATCGTTGTTGTCAACGGCAAAAAATGCGAGGAGTTGATAGCCACTCTTGCCTTGAACACTCTGATTATCTAAATACAGCGGGGGGGCATCGAGAAAGTGTCCATGAACGACTAATCGCGCATCACTGATACCTTGGCCTAATTGCTGGAAGTCGTTCACCAGTTGCGGTAAGGTTAAATCGGTTTCAATAGAGAGGGTTTTAAATGCGTTGATTTTTGCAAATAGGACTGTTTTTTTGATGGCTCGTTGATGTTGCCAAATGCTTAAGCTAATTAACAAGCTCAATAATATTAAAAATCCTGCCATTAGAACGGGCGAGGATTGGCATTGATAACATCCAATGCGTTTTCGCATAATTAACTCATATTTTCTAAGGAAAAAATGAAATGAAAATCGTTATCTGCCTGATGTTTATCTTAATTTTCACGAGTTTGTTCGGTGGTTTATATTTTTTAGTGCGCGATCCAAGTCATTCGATTCGTACGGTGCGTTCACTCACTTATCGAATTAGTTTGTCGATTGCGCTGGTGTTAGCGTTAGTGTTTAGCGCATGGATGGGGTGGATTAAACCCCATGGTGTGCAGCCCCTCATTCAATCAACAGCTGCACCCATTCGTAATTGATGTGGATCAGTCATCTTATAACCAATACACCACAAAGAATAAAAAGATCCAGACCACGTCAACAAAATGCCAATACCAAGCCGCAGCTTCGAACGCAAAATGATTATCAGGCGTAAAATGATTTTTAGCGGTCCGGAACCACATTACCGTCAATAAGATTGCGCCAATGGTGACGTGCAGACCGTGAAAACCGGTGAGCATAAAAAATACTGAGCCATAAATTCCTGCGTGTAAAGTTAAGCCCATCTCGGTATAGGCGTGATGGTATTCATAAGCTTGTACGCAAATAAAACTAAAACCTAATAAAACGCAAATGCCAAGATTGACTAAAACCTTATTCCGTTGTCCTAGCTTGATGGCATGATGCGCAATGGTTAAGAATATACCGCTGGTTAGCAGGATTAGAGTATTGATCAACGGCAGAGGCCATGGCCCCATGGCCTCTAGTTCACGCCCATCGGGTGTTTTCACCAATGGCCACATGGCTTGAAAATTTGGCCATAAAATTTCATGGGTCATGGCCGTATGACCAGCACCACTTAACCAAGGAATGGCGAGCAAGCGCGTATAAAATAGCACGCCAAAAAATGCAGCAAAAAACATGACTTCGGAAAAAATAAACCAAGCCATGCCCATGCGATACGAAATACCCAATTGCGCGCTGTTCATGCCGGTTAAACTTTCGTGAATGGTGTCTTTGAACCAACCGACAATCATAAACAGCAAAATGGCCAAGCCGGTAGCCAGTAACCAAGTCCCGTAATGTCCGGTGTTACTGGCCACAATTCCCGTGTGTTGTTGTATTGTATTGGCGGCACCGAGCACGGTGACGAATAAACCTACCGAAGCCACAATAGGCCAAATGCTTTTTTCGGGTACATAATAGCTTGAATGTTCGCTGGTGGTAGGATGATGGCTGGACATGATTGCTCCGTTCAAGTGGCTGAAGACGAGTTATTAAAAAATTATCCTGCGGATGGTTTTGTCATATCAAATAATTTATAGGCAAGCGTAACCGTTGGTATGTTACTTGGCATTTCTTTATCAAGATAGAAAACAAGCGTTAATTGACGAGTTTCCCCAGCTTTTAAGGGTTGTTGTTGAAAACAAAAACATTCAATTTTTTTTAAATGGGCAACGGCTTGAGCTGGGCTGATAGATGGAATGGCTTGGCCAACCATATCTTGATCAGTTGGGTTGTGAACCGTAAAGGTAATCTGTTTTTGTTCTCCAGTGGGTAGGCGTACACTGCGTAAATCTGGTTGAAATGACCAAGGCATATTGGGTTCGGTATCAGCAATAAACTGTACGTTAATTAAATGCTGATCCATCCTTTGTTTGTCTGTTATTTGGCTCGATCGATTCGCGCTTATATCGGTTAAAGAAGCAGGCGCAATCACCTTGCCATTTAGGCCAGTGAGCTTACAAATGGCATTATAAAATGGTGGCATCCCCCATATTGCAAAAACAAACATCCCAACCACTACGCCACTCAAGCTAACGAGTAGTTTCAAGTTTTTTTTTCGTGGAGGTAGTGGGTTGTGTTTGGCGATTTGGTTAGTGTGTTTGTTCATAAGGGATTGCCAATTTATTAATGTGTGGCTGCTTTGATAAAAGGCGGTGTTGAGAAGCTGTGATAAGGCGCCGGTGAGGGCAGTGTCCATTCCAAACCTTCAGCGGACTCCCAAACTTGTGCGGTGGCTTTTTTGCCTTTGCGTTGAATGCAGGCTTGCCATACAACTGCAAGCAATAATAGTTGACTCAAACCAAAGCCAAAACCACCAATGCTGATCCAAAAATTTAAATCAGCAAATTGCAAAGGATAGTCCGGAATGCGACGTTGCATCCCCGCAAGTCCAACGAAATGCATGGGAAAAAATAATAAATTCACCATCACCAACGAACACCAGAAATGAGCCTTGGCCAGTGTTTCGTTAAACATGACGCCGGTCCATTTCGGCAGCCAGTAATATACGCCCGCCATAATGCCAAAGATCGCACCGCTGACTAATACATAGTGAAAGTGGGCGACGACAAAATAACTGTCTTGATATTGTTGATCAGCTGGCGTAATTGCCAACATCAAACCAGATAATCCGCCAATGGTGAAGAGCACCACAAACGCGATGGAAAACAACATGGGCACTTCAAATGTCATTGATCCTTGCCACATGGTAGCCACCCAGTTAAACACTTTTACGCCAGTGGGCACTGCAATCAACATGGTCATGTACATAAAAAATAAGTTACCTGCTAACGGTAATCCTACCGTGAACATGTGATGCGCCCACACCACAAAAGATAAAAAGGCAATGGATGCTGTAGCGTACACCATAGATGGATAACCAAATAACGGCTTACGAGCGAAGGTTGGTAGAATCGCAGAAATGATACCGAAAGAAGGCAGAATCATAATATAAACTTCGGGGTGTCCGAAGAACCAGAAAACATGTTGGAATAAAACTGGATCACCGCCACCGGCGGCATCAAAAAAGCTGGTGCCAAAGTGACGATCCATCAGCATCATGGTGACAGCACCTGCTAATACCGGCATCACTGCAATTAATAAAAACGCGGTAATTAACCAGGTCCAGACGAATAACGGCATACGCATAAACGTCATGCCTGGCGCGCGCATGTTAAAGATAGTGACGATAACATTGATCGCACCCATGATCGAAGAAATACCCATCAGGTGAACCGAGAAAATAAAAAAATCGGTACTGGGCGGGCCGTACTTGGTAGAAAGCGGGGCGTAAAAAGTCCAGCCAAAATTGGGGGCGCTACCACCACCGAATGCGGCCACAACAATAGAGCCAATTAAAATCGCAAATGCAAAAGGCAGAATCCAAAAACTCCAGTTGTTCATGCGCGGCAACGCCATATCGGGCGCACCAATCATCATCGGAATCATCCAGTTGGCTAAACCCACAAAGGCGGGCATAACCGCGCCAAACACCATGATTAAGCCGTGAGTGGTAGTCATTTGGTTAAAAAAATTGGGATCAATTAGCTGTAAGCCTGGATACATCAGCTCAGCACGGATCACCATTGCCATAAAACCGCCCGTTAAAAACATGGCAAAGCTAAAAATCAAATACATGCTACCAATATCTTTATGATTGGTGGTAAACAGCCAGCGGCTAAAGCCAGTTGGGTGATGGTCACTCATGGGTTATCCCTCATGCAAATAAATAAGTTCGATGGTTGGATGGCAGTAAATTATTGTGCGTCTTTAACGACATCTTTGGGTTGCACCAACTGGTCGGTATCGTTGCCCCAGGCATTACGTTCATAAGTAATAATCGCCGCCATCACCTTGGGTGACAAAATATCTTTGAATGCAGGCATCATATTTATACCATTACGGACATGATTAATGTGTGTCGCCAGTCCCTCTGGCTTGGAAGCAATTAACGAACCTTTTAATGCTGGGAACGTTGGCGGCAAGCCTTGGCCATTCGCTTGATGACAAGCGGAACATTTAGCGAGGTATTCTTTTTCGCCTAGTGTCATGAGCTCATCTTTGCTCATCACGGCATCAACACTATTGGCGGCATCGGCTTTTGCTTTTTTCTGCGCAGCTTGCGAATCCGCTAACCATTGGTCGAACTCTGATTCGCTGACCGCTTTGACGACAATCGGCATGTATCCATGGTCTTTACCACAGAGTTCCGCGCATTTTCCTCGGTAAATGCCTTCTTTGCCAACGGGTACTTTGGTCCAGGTTTCATTGATAAAGCCCGGTATGGCATCTTGTTTGATGCCAAAGTCAGCAACCCACCAAGCGTGAATCACATCATTTGAAGTAATTAAAAACCGCACCTTTTTTCCGGTTGGAATAACCACAGGTTTATCCACTTCTAATAGGTAGTCCGAATTTTTTGGCGCTGATTTACGTTCGCCCGTGTAGCTGGCAACGCCTAACGGGAATAGTCCAGCCGCGCGTAATGGCGTTTCAAATTGTTCGCGAGGTGTTGATAAGACGGACAAATAATCGAGATCAATCGTGTTATTCGCTTTATATTCTAAATAACTGTATTGCCATTTCCATTGTGAGCCAGTGACTTTAATGGTCAGGGCCGCTTCACTGCTGTCTTTCATTTGAATTAATGTTTTGGTGGCAGGAATTGCCATCGCGATTAAAATCAAAAAAGGCACTGCTGTCCAAATGATTTCCACCGTGGTACTTTCATGGAATTGAGCTGCTTTATGACCTTGTGATTTGCGGTGTTTTAAAATTGAATAAAACATCACACTAAAAACGCCGATGCCAATGGCA
The DNA here is from genome assembly GCA_031409375.1 of Gammaproteobacteria bacterium. Taxonomy (GTDB): domain Bacteria; phylum Pseudomonadota; class Gammaproteobacteria; order Pseudomonadales; family JANQJO01; genus JANNXD01. The sequence goes on from JANNXD010000122.1 coordinate 27,924, forward strand.
ACGCAGCACCAAAACATCATGCGATGCAGTGCAAATTCTTGCTGGCTGATCTCGGTTACGCCTTGCGGCATATCATAGGACTGTGCACTGGCTATGCTTGAAAATAATACGTTAGAACTTGAAAAAAATACGGCAAATAAAATGACTCCGGATAAAAACAGACGAGAACCTGTAAAAGAAAAAGCCTTCTTCAATAATGCAGGTGTTGCCCATGATGAAGCATGGTTTGCATGAGTAGAGCTTGCAAGGTAGGGCGAAAAAAAACGCGGAACAGCAGTGCTAGGTACGCCTCTGCGCATGGGGTGGCTCCTGTAACAGGCGGAACAATTAGTGATGGAATCATGGGCGAACTTAACTTTTCGGCGGCCATTATATGTCATTATTCGATGAAAACGACAGAGTTAAGCGCCATCAATCGGAACTTTATATCGACTTAAGAGTTTTTACAGGCCGGGCATGGGGGCATTCTCGGTGCTTGGTCGATTCATCGCAAGCGCTTATGCAAAAACACTTCAAATTTTTGCATCACATCTTTTAAGACATCAATGTTGGGTAGAAACACCACCCGAAAATGATTTTGATCGCTGATGTTAAACGCGCTACCTTGTACCAAAAGAATTTTTTGTTCCAGCAATAAATCCAATACCCATTGTTCATCATTGCTGATTTGATAGACGTTTTGATCTACACGAAAGAATGCGTACAAAGCGCCTTGGGGTTTAACGCAGCTAATGCCTGGGAATCCAGTTAATGCCGAATGTAAAAAATCACGCTGCTGGCCCAAGCGGCCGGTGGGAAGTACCAAGTCATCAATACTTTGATAGCCGCCCAGTGCGGTTTGAATGGCATATTGTGCCGGTACATTCGCACACAATCGCATATTGGATAAAATATTCAGCCCTTCAATAAATCCTTTAGCTTCTTGTTTACGTCCGGATAAAGTCAGCCAGCCAGAACGAAATCCTGCGCAGCGATAGGATTTGGATAATCCATTGAAAGTTATGATTAATAGATCATCAGAAAGTGATGCGGTGGATACGTGGGTTGCGCCGTCATATAAAATTTTGTCGTAAATTTCATCAGAGAAAACCACCAGTTTATGTTCACGCGCTATCGCTAATAAATTGAGCAGCACTTCTGCGGGGTATAAAGCACCGGTTGGGTTGTTGGGGTTAATAATGACTAGGGCCCGCGTTTTGGGTGTAATGCATTGACGCATATGCTCAAGATCAGGATACCAGCTGTCATTTTCATCACAACGATAATGTACCGCACGACCACCCGCTAAGCTGACGGCTGCAGTCCATAACGGATAATCAGGCGAGGGCACCAATACTTCATCATCATCGTTTAATAGTGCTTGCAAAGACATGACGATTAACTCGGAAACGCCATTGCCGCAGATGACATCTTCCAATCGCACATCTAGCACACCTTTTTGCTGGTAGTACTGCATGATGGCTTTTCGTGCCGAAAACAAGCCTTTGGAATCACAGTAACCCGTGGCTAAACGCAGATTACGCATGACATCCTGCAAAATTTCTTCTGGTGCCTCGAAACCAAACGGCTGAGGATTACCAATATTGAGCTTGCTGATTTGATAGCCTTCTTCTTCCAAACGTTTGGCTTCTTCTAATACGCGGCCACGGATGTCATAACAAACATGATCTAACTTACGGGATTTTTCGATTTTCATGATGGATTGGCTTGGCTGGTGTCAGGGGTTGTAACGCGTTAAATTTTAAACGCGCTGATCGCGTAGGAGTATAACGCATGGCGGCTCAGTTAAAACAGCTTCAATCAAACGCTTGTCAAAACTTGGTTTATACTGCATAAGTTTTATGGGCGGCTACACTTGAATGAAAAAAAAGTGTAAAGCACAGTGAAGGGTGCGAAATTTATTTTATCTGGGCATTATAATCAGGGAGAAAGTGATATGGCTAAGATCGCCAACAAGGACAAGTCCGGTAATGCGAATCAATTGACCCGCAAATTAAAACAGTCTGCCTCGCAAATTTGGTTGGCTGGCTTAGGCGCGTATAGCAAAGCAGAAGAAGAGGGTAATAAGTTGTTTGATACCTTGGTGCGTGAAGGTGATGCCGCCAAACATTTGCTCGATGTTATTATGGATAAACCCTTAGCTCTCTACCAAGACACGTTAGGCGATGTTCTCGAGCGGGTTGAAGAAGTCAAAGACAAAGCGGTGGGCTCTTGGGATCGGATTGAAAAAGCTTTTGACGAGCGCGTGGCCAGTGCATTGCATCGGTTAAATATACCAACCCGTCAAGATGTTGCTGATCTTGCTAAGCAAGTGATGCAATGTAAAGCTGAGCTTCGTCAATTGCAACAAACGAAAACAGCTTCAGTAAAAGCTAATTCCAGTAATGGGGCAACGAAGGCAGGCGCGGTTAAAACAAGTGCGACTGCGGCTAAAGTAACTGCAAGCAAGGCCGTAAAAAAAGTGGGAGTAGTTGCTGAGACAAAAAAATCGGTAAGTAAAAAAAGCGCCAGTATAGTGGACCCCGAAAACAGGACAGCAGTTTAAGATAGAGGCTGCCGGAAAATAAGGGGTTAATAAATGAGCGAAAGCAAGCGCAAACTATTCAGCGGAAGCCAGAAAGCCAAGTT
>JANNXD010000123.1:0-10083 GCA_031409375.1 Gammaproteobacteria bacterium
GTAGTTGAGCGTTCTTTTTCTTGGCTTGAGAAGTGTCGTCGTTTATGGAAAAACTGCGAAAGAAAACTTAATACGAGTTTGCATATGGTTGTTCTTGCTTTTATACGTCTCCTACTGCAAAAACTTTGAACAGGTTCTAAGCGCTGGGTTAAGTTGTGATACGCAGAGCGGTTCGGTGGGCAAAACCAAATGCTCCTCATTCTATAGGGGAATGTGTGCGTAAGGGCACCCCTTGCGGGTGCAAAAAAAAACGAATACCCAAACGGAAATGATCTGCAAACAAAAAGATTATGGCGCTGGTAAATAGGGCAGGGGCAAGCCCTGCCCCTACGTCATCTATGCCCCCTATGCTACGATTGCCCATTTCATCACCGGCCCAACCTTATGGACAAATTCGACCGCATACAACGTCTGCACCGCCAATTCAAAACCCACCACTATCCCATTCCTTTAAAACAACTCGCTGAACACTTGGAATGCTCAGCCAAAACCGTGCAACGCAACATCATCAATGCGCCTCTGTGTTTTTAGATGCAGCTGATAAAGATTGAATTTTTTCAGTCAGGTGAGGGCGAAAAAATTCAAGTACGAGAACAAAAACTTGAATTGATATTCATTGAATTTAAAAAGGATGAAGTTTGTGTCGAATAAGTAAAAGCGCTTATCTGAACTAGATAAGCGCAATTTTAGATCAGATAACTGTTCTTCCTATTTGGTTTCAATCCACGCAAACGTCAAGTGTGCGACTGCGACGAGCATATGATATAGGCATTATTGTAGTTTTAAAAGCTGTACTTCCAATTTGGAATATATTTGTTTATGATCGGCTCGAAATTTACTAAAAGGAATTGGTTATGCAATTGGAAAAATCACTGAGAGAGCTGAGGTTGATGAAAAATCAGCCTGATGAGCGATTTTATATGGCATGTGTCGTTGTGTGTTTGAAATTGGTCATTAGTCCTGCGATTATTTTTGCAGCATGGTTTGTGTGCAAGCAGTTTTAGAGATAAGGATGGCTCTTTAAGCATGGAAGAATTTGTTGCGCATACCAGAGCTTTTGACTCCAGCGTTCAAACACTTGAGCAGCACTTGCTTGAAGTAAGCGGGTTGGCTGAAAGCTTTGCTGAAAAATTAGGTGCGGGCGATGCAGGCAAATTAATCGGACTGTTACATGACTTTGGAAAATATAGTCAATCTTTCCAGTGCTATATCAAATCAGCGCAAGGTTATATCAACTCTGATAAAGATGATTATGTTGAATTCGCCAGTTTAAAAGGTAAAATCGATCACTCAACAGCCGGCGCGCAATTGATCTGGACTGAATTAAATAAGCTAAATTGTGGCCCTGTCGGTGCTTTGTGCGCGCAAATTTTAGCGTTATGCGTGGCGTCTCATCATAGTGGTTTAATTGATTGCCTAGATTCGGATGGTGCCAATAATTTTAATAAGCGCATGAAAAAAGACAGTGCTAAAACACATTTAGAAGAATGCCTTGAAAAAAGTGACCTATCAATTATTGAGCAAGCTAAATCCCTGCTAACCAAAGAACTTATACAAAAAATATGTGCACAATTGCAGCTTTTGACTCGAAACCATCAACATGGTCAAGAGGTTTCTTACAAAATCCAGTGTTTTTATCTGGGTTTTTGGACTCGATATTTATTTAGCTGTTTAATTGATGCCGATCGAATAAGCAGCGCTGATTTTGAAAATCCAGGAAATAAAGCGTTTCGTAGAGAGCAGCATATTGATTGGTCAGTACCCATTGAGCGGGCTGAAAGTTTTTTTATGGGGTTGCCGATCAAATATGAGATTGATGTTATTCGTCGTGATATTTCAGGCCGTTGTAAAGAAAAATCTGTTGATCCGCAAGGTATTTATAGTTTAAGTGTACCTACCGGCGGTGGTAAAACTTACGCCAGCTTGCGCTATGCGTTGCATCATGCAAAACATCATCAACTCGACAGAATTCTTTATGTGATTCCATATACCTCTATCATTGAACAAAACGCTGAACAAATTAGAAAAGTGTTAGAGCGTGATGAAGATGCTGAAAATTGGGTATTTGAACATCATTCCAATCTTGAACCAGAAAAACAAACATGGCATAGCAAATTAGTTTCAGAAAGTTGGGATTCCCCCATTATTTTAACGACTATGGTGCAATTTTTAGAAATTCTTTTTAGCGGAGGAACGCGCAGCGTTCGTCGCTTGCATCAACTCGCAAATACAGTAATCATTTTTGATGAAATTCAAACCTTGCCAATAAGTTGTACTCACATTTTCTGTAACGCATTAAACTTTTTGACCACTTACACCAATACAACAGCTGTACTTTGTACGGCAACTCAACCATTACTGAATAAGTTGCGCGAACCCAAAAAAGGTCAATTGTTTTTGCCACAAAAAAATGAATTGATTGGTAGCGTAGATGATGTTGCAGAACTATTTAAGAAGTTAAAACGAGTTGAAGTAATCAATAGGATAAAACAGGGCGGATGGACTGCTAATGAAATAGCCAGCCTAGCAATTTCTGAATTAAACAATGCGGGTAGCTGTTTAATTATTGTCAATACCAAAGCATGGGCACAAAAAATCTATGAAATGTGTGCTTTGAATATCGATTCTGAAAGTTTATTTCATCTCAGCACTAGTCAGTGCCCTGCGCATCGCAAAAAAATCCTTGATGGAATTCGATTAAAACTGGACAAACAAGAGCCAGTGCTTTGCATTAGTACGCAATTAATTGAAGCAGGTGTTGATGTGGATTTTGGTAGTGTGATTCGATGCTTAGCAGGTCTAGATTCTATTGCGCAAGCCGCTGGTCGTTGCAACCGTCACGGCAAAAGAAGCAAAGGAACCGTCCATATTGTTAATCCAGAAAAAGAAAATGTTGAGTCATTGCCAGATATTTTAGTTGGTCGTGATAAAGCAGATAAGGTTTTAAGAGAAGAAAATATTCAAGATATTTTATCGCCTGAGACAATGACACAATATTTTCAATACTATTTTTTTGATCGATCAGATGAAATGGTTTATCGGCTTTCAAAAAAACAAATTGGCAAAGACGATAATTTACTGAATCTACTCAGCGACAATGAAAATAATATCGGTAAAAATCAATTATTTTTTAAAAAATTGCTCAAGCACTCATTTATGACCGCTGGCAAAGCATTTAAAGCAATTGACGCTCCAACGGAAGCCGTTATTGTGCCGTATGGAGAAGGAAAAGAAATCATTATACAGCTATGCGCTGTAGCAAAAGAGTTTAATCCAGGTCAATATTACCGATTATTAAAACGAGCACACAAATATAGCGTTAATCTTTTTCCAAATATTCGAGAAAAGCTGGTTGATGCTCAAGCCATATATGAAATTCAAGAAGGCGAAGGTATATATTTTTTAGATGAGCGCCATTATAGTGATGCGTTTGGTGTATCCGTTGAGCCGGTAAATCAATTAGCGTTTATGGGGTATTAAAACAGTGAATATTAAAAATACAGTTGAATTTAAGTTAACAGGCCTGTATGCGCTCTTTACTGATCCCATTACCAAAATCGGCGGCGAGAAATTTTCGTATCATATTCCCACCTATGAAGCCATCAAAGGCGTTCTTAAATCCATCTATTGGAAGCCCACTTTTATTTGGTTTGTAGATGAAGTACGTGTAATCAATTCACTGCGAACTCAAACAAAGGGCACCAAGCCTTTAATGTGGAGTGGTGGTAATAGTTTAGCTATTTATACTTTTCTTCATGATGTGGAGTATCAAGTAAAAGCGCATTTTGAATGGAATCCACATCGCCCTGAATTAGAGCAAGATCGCATTAGTGGCAAGCATTTTAATATCGTCAAACGCATGATTGAAAAAGGTGGACGCCAAGATATTTTTCTTGGTACCAGAGATTGCCAAGGTTATGTAGAGCCCTGTGAATTTGGCGATGGTCCTGGCGTATATGATCACATTCCAGAACTTGGTTTTGGTTTGATGTTTCATAGCTTTGATTACCCAGATGAAACGGGTAAAAATGAGTTTCATGCCCGCCTTTGGTCAGCAGTGATGAAGTCTGGTGTTATTCACTATCCAAGACCAGAAGACTGCACCGCCACTCGCTTCATACGCAAAATGACACCAAAACAATTTTCTCTAAACGAAAGCATTTTAGATGTAACCCAAGAAGAAGGTGCGCTATGAGTTGGATGGCGAAATTGTACGAGACTTATGAGCAAGGCTTGCTTCTTGATTTGCCATTAGATAAGCGATTGATGCCGGTAAGTCATACGATTCAAAATGCACACGTTAATATATCAATAGATATCGAGGGTAATTTTTTAGCAGCAAAGATTTTAGAAAAAACACAAATTTTTTTGCCCGCAACGGAAAGTTCAGCTGGGCGTAGTAGTGGAGAAGCTCCGCACCCTCTAGCGGATAAGATTCAATATGTAGCTAAAGACTATGAATTTTACGGCGGAAAAAAAAAAGCTTACTTTGAAAGCTATAGGCAGCAACTTGAAGCATGGTGTGATTCAGAATTTTCACATCCAAAAGCAATTGCAGTTTTGCGCTATATAAAAAAAGGTACTGTTGTTAAAGATTTAATTGATAGCGCTGTTCTGCATATTTCAAATAAAAATGAATTATTAACGAGATGGCTTGATACTGAGATAGATCCCCCTTTAATTTTTAAGGTTTTACCTAAAGAAGCAGGAGAATTAGATCAGGGTAATGCCTTAATTTTTTGGTCTGTTGAAACTGCAGGAGATCCTGAGTCGAATACTTGGCAAAGTGAAGATTTACAAAAAAGCTGGATTAATTACGATTTGGCAAATGGAGGCAAAGTTGGATTTTGTTATGTCATCGGAGAGCACCATGCACTTGCCATCAATCACCCTGCAAAACTGCGTCATACAGGAGACAAAGCAAAGCTGGTATCTGCCAATGATTTAGGTGGTTATACCTTCAAAGGTAGATTTACAGATTCGGATAAATCGATTGTTGACCAAGGCTATCAATCTGTTGGTATTAGTTTTGAAGTTACTCAAAAAGCTCATAATGCACTACGTTGGTTAATTACTCGACAAGGATCTCGCAATGGTGATCAAGTAATCGTCGCATGGGCGGTGTCTGGCAAAGCACTATTTGATCCAACGCAAGATTCTTGGGCAATGTTCTCCGAAGAAACACCCGGTAATTTTGATTATCTGTCCTCTGAGCCACTTCAAGATGTTGATAATAATATCGATTTTGGTCAATCGTTTGCGGTAAAGCTGAATAAATATATAGCGGGTTATAAAACGATCTTCTCTGCAACTGAAAACATTGTGATCATGGCTCTAGATTCAGCCACACCTGGTCGCATGGGGATTACCTACTATGCCGAGATGTTTGCGCATGAATTTATTGATAAGGTTGCCTGTTGGCATAAAGATCTGGCTTGGTTTCAACGTCATAAGCAAGAAATACCAAATGGAAATAAGAAACCAAGGTCACGAGTTATTTGGCCTGTAGGTGCACCTGCTCCCAAAATAATATGGGAAGCCGTATATGGAAAAACACTAACAGACACTTTAAAGAAAAATTTAGCCGAGCGAATCTTGCCCTGCATTGTGGAAGGGAAGCCAATCCCATTTGATATTGTCAATCACTGCATTAAAAGAGCGAGTAATCCAAACGGGAGTGAGCATTGGGAGTGGGAAACTTGTTTAGGTATAGCTTGCTCTTTATATAAAGGTCATTACTGTCGTCATCCAGATTTAAAAAAACGGAGAACTTATAGAATGGGACTAGATGAAACTTACAGAGAGCGTGATTATTTATATGGTCGACTGCTTGCGGTTGCTGAAAAAATCGAGCAGGTTGCACTCAATATTGCTGGTGAAAATAGAGCTACTACTGCTGAAAGAATGATGCAGCGTTTTGCAGATAGGCCCTTTGTTACTTGGAGAAATATTGAATTAGCTTTACGGCCTTATATGCACAGGCTTAAAAATTCTCGAGCTGGTTTTTTAGTTAATCGTCAAAAAGATTTAGATGCAATTTTAAATGCATTCGAGATTGAAGAATTTAAGTCGGATAAACCTTTGACTGGAGAATTTTTATTGGGTTTTCATGCTCAAAGACTTTTTTTAAATCAAAAAAATGAAGTAAGCGATGAATCAGAGTAACTAACAAGGAGTCTGTAATGAGTTTAAAAAATAAAGTTGATTTTGCAGTAATCTTTAGCGTTAAAAATGCCAACCCCAATGGCGATCCTTTAAACGGTAATAGGCCGAGAACTGATTATGATGGCTTTGGTGAAGTTACCGACGTGTGCTTAAAGAGAAAAATTCGTGATCGACTCATGGCTGATGGACACACTATTTTTGTGCAATCGGATGAGAAAAAAAATGATGGTATGACCAGTTTGAAAAACAGAGCGGAATCCTCAGATTACGGTCTCGGAAAAGATGCCTTTAATATCAAAAAAAACACTGCTGATAAAACAGCAAAATTAGCTTGTGAAAAATGGCTTGATGTACGCACTTTTGGTCAGTTATTTGCTTTTAAAAGCGAAGGGAAAGATGGTGTATCAATTCCAATACGCGGCCCCATGACAATTCAATCTGCATTCAGTCTTGCACCTGTGAGTATTACAAGCACACAAATTACTAAAAGCGTCAGTGGTGAAGGAGATGGCGAAAAGAAAAGCTCAGACACCATGGGTATGAAACATCGAGTCGATAAAGCGGTGTATGTCACCTATGGAGCAATGACGCCTCAACTGGCTGAACGAACCGGTTTCAGCGATGAAGATGCGGAAACGATTAAACAAGTATTACCCAGATTATTTGAAGGCGATGCATCCTCCGCAAGACCTGAAGGCAGTATGGTCGTTGAGAAAGTTATCTGGTGGCAGCACAACAGTAAATCAGGGCAATACTCATCGGCAAAAGTGCACCGTTCCTTAACGGTTAATCCGGATGGCACGTTTGCGCTTGCAGAAATGAATGGTCTTAAACCAGAAGTTATTAATGGCTTTTAACTTGAGAGCGGCAACTTATGAATATCCAACAACTCTCCACCAGTGAAAAGATTTTATTAATTGAAGATCTGTGGGAAAGCGTTCGTGCTGAGTCTGATCACAGTCCATTAACTGAAGCACAAAAACTTGAACTTGATAGAAGATTGACTGCTTTTGAATTAGATGGGGATCTTGGTGATACGTGGGAAAATGTGCGTAATCGGATAACTAAAGCATGATGCTCTCCTTGGTTATTCGCAAAGAGGCAGAAGCAGATATGGCTTCTGCTTTTGAGTATTACCAAGCATGCAGAGAAGGTTTGGGACACGAGTTTCTAATGTGTGTTGAAGCCGCACTTTCTGTGATTTGTAGGCAACCGAAAAAATATCGAAAAATTTATAAATCGGCAATGAGGATGAATATTCATCGCTTTCCTTATGCGATTTATTTTTTCGAACATCAAAATGCTCTGGTGGTGATAGCTGTCATGCATGCGCGGCGTGATCCTTCCAGTTGGCAGGGACGCCATTAATGCAGGAAGAAGGTTATCTCAATATCTCAGCGCTTCAGCATGTTGCATTCTGCCCACGCCAATTCGCATTAATTCATGTTGAACAAGTGTGGGCAGAAAATAAATTTACCGCTGAAGGTCGTTTACTGCACGAACGCGTTGATTCTGGTGAAATGGAACAACGCGGTAGTATGCGTTATGAACGTAGCGTGTCATTAATTTCTCATGTGAATCAAATCATCGGAAAAATGGATTTATTGGAAATTGCGTCTGGCGATTCCATTCGTTATTTCCCCGTCGAGTACAAACGTGGCAAGCCTAAGGTTGAAGATTGGGATCGCATTCAAGTTTGTGCTCAAGCACTGTGCATTGAAGAAATGCGCAATACGGTTGTTAATGAAGGGGCGATTTGGTATAGGGAGGTGCGGCGTCGCGAACCCGTGTTGATTGATGATGCGTTACGAGCCACCACCATAACCGCTATTCAAACCGCTAGAGAAATTTTGCAATCTGGGCGTACGCCGCCCGCCGTAAATGATAAACGTTGCAATGCCTGTTCACTTGTTGATATCTGTGAACCCAAAACTTTTGTGCGGGATCGATCTAAACGTTACATTGATGACTTATTTTCTCAGGCCTGATGCGGGTTAAGGTTTGCTCACGATGAAAAAACTACTGAACACCTTGTACATTACCCGCCAAGAAAGCTATTTGCACAAAGATCGTGAGACTATTGTCATCAAACTGGGGGATGAAAAACTTGGACAATTTCCAGCGTTAACCGTCGGTAATATTATCTGTTTCGGTCAAGTCTCTGTGTCACCATTTTTGATGGGCTATTGCGCCGAGCAAGGCATTGGATTGGTTTTTTACACAGAATATGGTCGTTTTTTAGCGCGCGTGCAAGGTCGGCAAACTGGGAATGTTTTATTGCGGCGTGCGCAATATCGCTGGGCCGATGATGATACAAAATCATTGGCGGTTGTTCGTTTGTCGGTTGCCGCTAAGATCGCAAATTCACGACAAGTTCTGCTGCGTGAAGTGCGTAACCATGGTGAAAATGAGTTATTAAAACAGGCTGCGCAACGTTTATTAAGCAGTGTATATAGCGTTAAACAGGCAATTAGCATTGATCAAGCACGCGGTATCGAAGGTGAGGCCGCGAATACTTATTTTTCAGTATTTAATGAATTGTTGCGCGGCAGTGGCTTTGTATTTGGTGGCCGTATTCGACGCCCGCCTACTGATGCCGTCAATGCTTTATTGTCTTTTGGTTATTCGTTGGTAACGCAAGAATGTGCATCGGCTTTACAAGGCGTAGGCTTGGATCCTTATGTGGGTTTTTTACATCGAGATCGACCAGGGCGGGTGAGCTTAGCCTTGGATCTGTTAGAAGAATTTCGTGCCGCGTGGGTGGATCGTTTTGTTTTAACCTTGATTAATCGCAAGCAAATTCAACTCAGTGATTTTGTGACAGAGGGTAGCGGCGCAGTAAAGCTAACAGACTCAGCGAGAAAAAATTTATTAACAGCCTATCAAGAGCGTAAGCAAGTAGAAATTATTCATCCTTATCTGCAAGAATCCGTCAGCATCGGCTTGCTGCCACATTGCCAAGCCATGTTGTTGGCCCGACATATTCGTGGCGACACTGAATTTTATACCCCTTATTTGGTGAAATAATCATGCTGGTTTTAGTGACTTATGATGTGAATGTCATCAGTGACTCAGGTCAGAAGCGCTTGCGCCATATTGCTAAGCATTGTTTGGATTATGGTATGCGCGTGCAAAATTCAGTGTTTGAGTGTGAAGTTGATCCAGGGCAATTTGCATTACTAAAAAACAAATTATTGACCGCATACGATCCAGAATTGGATAGCCTGCGGTTTTATTTTTTAGGTAAAAAAGGCCGAGAGCGTGTGGAACATTTTGGTGCTAAGCCTGCTATCGACCCGGTGCGTGATACCTTGATTCTCTAGTCCGCTAACCGACAGTTCTCAGATTTTACTGGGCGGTTAGCGGTACCATAAGTTACTGTTCTTTAACAACCCAATCGTTTTATTTAGCTAAATTGCTGGTTTAATTGGCTTGTACAAAGCAGGTTAGCGGATAAATGCTAATTTCCTGCTGAGAAACAAGCTGTTAAACTCGCGGCGTCGCACGCTTCGCGCGTGCGTGGATTGAAACATTATATGTGCCGCCGTTGGGTATCGTATTAGTTGTCGCACGCTTCGCGCGTGCGTGGATTGAAACAAGGTCAAGTGCTGCAATCACGCCATTCTGTGCACGGTCGCACGCTTCGCGCGTGCGTGGATTGAAACCCAGAGCCTCGCCCACCGATGATTATTTTAAAACGTCGCACGCTTCGCGCGTGCGTGGATTGAAACAAATTGATCTTTGCTGATCGTGTCATGCAACAAACGTCGCACGCTTCGCGCGTGCGTGGATTGAAACATCGTTGATCATGGTAATTGCTCCAATTAAAGATCGTCGCACGCTTCGCGCGTGCGTGGATTGAAACGTGGAGCAGATATGCCAGGCTTTGATATTAAAGCTGGTCGCACGCTTCGCGCG
>JANNXD010000124.1:0-18452 GCA_031409375.1 Gammaproteobacteria bacterium
GCCCCAGTCTTTGCCCTATCGAAAAGGCATGACGATATTAGATTTGGTATTGGCAGCCGGCGGGCTTACAGAGTTTGCCGCACCTAATCGTGCTGTTTTGTATCATGTTGATTCGAGCACGGGTGAAGTGCAGAGGGATAAAATAAAACTTAAAAATATCTTAAATAACGGTGATCTATATGAAAATAAAATATTACATGAAGGTGATGTTCTGACGGTACCGGAAAGTCTTTTCTAATCATGGGCGTGTATTGATGTTAGTTGAGTCATTGATTGAGAGTTTGCTGCGTGCATTTAAGATTCACTGCAAGATTATTCTGTGTAGTGCTACCTCAATCTGTGTGGTTATCTTGTCACTTGGGTTTATATGGCCGCAGCAATTTCATTCTTCTACTTCAATCTATGCGGATAAAAAAAATATCATTCGACCATTGATGGAAGGAGTTGCTGAAAATACCGATATTCTTAATCAGTCAGATGCAAAAGAGCTCATATTTAGCCGTAAGATCATGCAGCAAATTCTTGACTTTGGAGGATGGACAAGCGTCCCCTTAACTCCTGTGCAGCAAGAAATTTTGATTCAAGAAATTAAAGAGCGTACTTTAGTGTCATTGTCGGGTGCCAATATTTTGCGTATCGAATATCGTGATGATATTGCCGAGCGTGCTTATCAAGTAACTTCAAAATTCGCAGAATTATTTTTGGAGGAAACGGTTAATAATAAGAAAAACGAGAGTGAACAGGCCTACGAATTTATTGATAATCAAGTCAGCGCTTACCATCAAAAGTTGCAGCAAGCAGAAGAAAATCTAAAAAAATTTCGTACCATTAATGTGGATAATCGAGCAGGAGGGCAGGTTCAGGCATTTACTCGTATTGATGATTTGCGCAAAGAGCTGGAAACAACCACCTTGCAATGGAAGGAAGCGCAAATTCGTCGAGACTCACTAAGCGCGCAGCTACAATCTGAAGTGAATAGTTCAGAGCAGGCTGCAACTGTATCTTTATATCAGAACAAGATTCAAGAGTTACAACAACAAATAGACTTGTTGCGATTAACCTTTCATGACACTTATCCGGATATTGTTCGTTTAAAGCAGCAGATTGTGGATATGCAAAAAACAATAGATGGTGTTCAGAAAAACCCCGGGCGTAGTGAACAAAATAGCTATAAAACCTTAGCCGGTTCAGTGTATTACCAGAATTTACGCGGTGAGTTAGCGCAAAGTAATACCGCGATTGCATTGAGCGCGACGCGTATTGCTGAATTAAAAGATATGATTGCTAACTCTCGTGACCGTGTTGCGATGATGAGCGAAAGCCAAGCGGCAGAATCAGAGCTAATCCGTGATTACGAAGTGAATAAAGAGCTGTATCAAAGCTTATTACGTAAACGTGAGAATGCACGAGTTTCTATGAATATGGATATTGAAGGTCGAGGACTGACCTTTAAAATCCAAGAGCCGGCAAACATGCCGTTATTGCCGTCAGGTTTGCGCTTCGTACATTTTTTAGTGATGGCGCCTTTTTTAGCATGCTGTATTCCATTCGGTTTGTTGTTTGCTTTGGTATATCTTGATCCGCGTTTACGCAGCACCCTTACCATTTCTCAATATCTAGAGTTACCCATCTTAATGACGATTCCACCAGCAGAAACATCAGTAACGGCTGTTGCGCATTTGCGCTGGTTGCCAAATAAATGGTTGATGTTTTTTTGTGGTTTTTTGATTATTTGTACTTATCTAGTATTGATTGCTGCGAAACTTGCGAACATTTCCTTGTTTTCGTTTGGGGCATAAAGTTTTGCTTGGGGCATAAAGTATGGAACATTCCAAAACGAGTCTTCAAGATACGCCTTCTACCGCCTTGTTGGGCATTGATTTACCGAATATGGAGGCTATCAATGATGCAAAATTAAATGAGATCGAGCTGTTTAAAAAATATAGTTTGTCCAGTATTGATCATATGTCTGAACCTATGCGCTTGACTGTGGCACAAATGGATGCGCATCGAATTATTTATCCAAATTTATCAGATGTTGCCACGGTTGATTCTTTCCGTGATTTGCGTACGAGTTTATTAAAGTTATATCGAGGCGATAATAAAATTACCTTGGTGTGTTCGGTTAAACCCAATGGTGGAGCTAGCTATGTGGCAAGTAATTTAGCGGCTGTTTTTGCTTTTGATGAATTAAAAACAGCGCTGCTGATTGACGCCAATATTCGGGAGCCAGGCTTACATGAACATTTTTATTTACAGCCTGATCATGGCCTTATTGATTTTTTGAGTGGGCAGGTGGTGGGTGTTGATTCAATTATTTATGCTACAGGTATTCCGCGTTTACGCTTGATTCCAGCAGGTGAAGCTTCTGCGTCAGCAGCTGAGTACTTTTCAAGTTTGCGCATGCAAGCTCTTTTAGAAGTATTGAGATATCGTTACAAGGATCGTTACATCATTATCGATGCCCCTGCGATTAATTCTTCTTCAGATACTAAAATTCTTGCTAGTTTAGTTGATGCAGTTTTGTTGGTCGTTCCTTACGGCAATGTGACTGAAAGCCAGCTAAAACGTGCCGTTGAAGCGATTGGCGAAGATAAATTAGTCGGCGTGATTATGAATAATTAAACTTGTCTAGTATCTTTAACTTAGTATCTATAAGTGAGCCTAAATGTTGAATCGAAAATGCGTTAGCTTGGTGCTATTGCTATTTTTTTGTGTTGTTCGGATTTGTATTATTCATTTTTGTATGGCTCAGATGGTTCAAGCACAGCCTGTGCAACCGGGTTTGTCTTTACAAGTCGTACATGAATATAACGACAATGTTTTGTTAACTAAAAATAAAATTCAAAATCAATCCGACAGTTTATTGGTTGATGTGAATATTGATCAGCGCACTAATTCGTATCAAACCTTAGTAGTGTTATCTGCTGAGCATGAAAGCAATAGTGCGATTGAAGATCGTGATGTTGTAGAAGGTACGGCGCAACTGGATGTGAGTTTATTGCCTGAGCGTTTGTCCTGGACATTTCAGGATATCCTGTCGCAAGTTCGTATTGATCCACTGACCCCTTTGACGCCAACTAATGCGGTTAATACCCAAAATTTATCAACTGGCCCGGATTGGCGTTGGCAGATTACGGCTGCGGATCTGATGATTACGCAACTACGTACTGAGCGGGTATTGTATCAAGATGGCGATTTTATTGATCGAGATCGATTAAAAAGTTCGGTTGAATGGCGACATCAGTTAAATCGCTTGTGGCAAAGTGGCTTAGGTTATCACTGGATTGATGAGAAATTTGATAATCAAAGTAATGTTGAGCTGAATACGCTCACCGGGTTGTTAGAACGTAATAGCTCGCTTACCCAATTGGCATTGACGCTGGGGAAAACCCAAGTGCAATCCTTAGGCACTAGTGAGACGGTCGGTAGCCTACAATGGCGGTATCGATTAAATTCGGTTTGGGATCTCGTTGCGAGTGCGCAGCGGTCAGTGAGCTCAGATATTGATACACAGCAGCGTAATAGTGCTTTGTTAACTACCACGAGTAACACAATTGCTCAATCTACTACTAATTTCGGTGAGATTTTTAATGCGAATAACGTCTTGTCAATTGATCAAGGCGCCAGCTTCAGCAGTGAGTGGTTGTGGGCGCAGCGTCAATTGAGTTTGACAGTTAATCGACGGATGAGCCGTCGTTTATTGGATGGTCAACCGAGCTTGAACAGTATCGATGAATTTCAAACAGATCAACAATCGGTGCGTTTATATAATCCGATTAATCCACGTTGGTGGTGGGTGTTGCAACTTACTTTGCAGCAAACCAATAGTGATAAAGCCAGTAGTGCTAATGTTAGTGAGCTACAGAAACTTGATGAACAGTTGGTGATGACTGAAATTGGCTATCGAATTAATCCAGACGTTAGCTTGACGCAGAACATTCTTTTTCAACATTACGATGAGTCTTTACCGTTATCAGCAGGGTTGTCGAAAATAGATGCGGATGGCTTTCGCTATTTAATCGGTTTGACATGGGCGCTGTAATGACGAATGACGTGAGTAGCAAACCTGGAATTTTATTATTGTCATCAGATGATTGGGGTTGGAAAACCAGTAAATACCAGCTGAGTATTCGTTTGGCTAAACTGCAGCCCTTATTATTTGTGTCGTCAATTGGATTTCGGGCGCCGCGTTTAACGGATCAGAGCGATTGGGGTCGTATTTGGCGAAAATTGCGTGGATTTTTTCAGGGCAGTAAACAAGTTGCGCCTAACTTACATGTGTTAACACCACTTGCCATGCCATTTAATGTTCCTGGAAAGACACTGCTCAATCGATATTTATTGTTGTGGCAAATTCGTTTCGCTTGCAAACGGGTGGGTTTAACGGCGCCGGATCTTTTGGTTTTTTCGCAGAACTGGGGTCCTTATGTTGATCGCTTGCCTTTTCGGAAACGTGTGTATTATGTGGTGGATCATCAAGCGGGATTTGCAGGTATTAATCGAGAGCAATTTAATGCCTACGATGCAGCTTTAATCAGCAAAGTTGACCATGTCATTTGTTGCAGTCAGCAATTGTTTGACGATTATCAAACCCGTCACGCCGATGTTACTTACTTGCCACATGGTGTGAACTATGCGCATTTTGCGAAAGCGCTCTCGTCAGATGCACGCTCGTCATCATCACTCAGCTCTGCCGCGTTGCCTGCGGATATTCAAGCTATAAGTGGACCAATATTATTGTTTTTTGGCCATATCGCGCATGATTGGGTGGATGTGCAGTTGTTGAAAAAAATCGCAAGCTTGCGCCCTGATTGGGCAATCGTTTTGTTAGGTCGTTATTCGTTAGCGGCGGACGAATTTTCTGGATTTAATAATATTCATTGGTTGGGTGAGAAAGATTTTGTTGAGTTGCCCGGGTATTGTCGAGCCGCACAAGTGGGTGTGATTCCGTTTGTGGACAGTGAGCTTACACGGTCGTGTCATCCTTTAAAACTACCGGAATATTTAGCGGCAGGTTTGCCGGTGGTCTCGACACCCATTCCAGAAGTGCAGCGTGCAGGCCGGCCATTTGTTTTCATCGCCGCTGATGCGCAGGAATGGGTTGCTGCCTGTGAAAGCGCCTTGCAAAATACTGATCGTGCATCGATTTCAAACACGGTTAAACTAGAAACCTGGGAAGCTCGTGTCGAGACTTTATTGCAAGTTTTGGCTAAGCCCAGCTTAGTCCCATGCCAGAGGTAGGTCGCGTGATTCGGGTGCTACATGTCGTTTTGTCGTTGGAGACAGGCGGCTTAGAAAATGGCATCGTTAATTTGGTTAATTTTGCTGATGTCACTGCGTTTCGTGTGGATGTTTTATGTTTGCGCGCCAAAGGCGTTTTAGCGCAGCGTATCACTAATGTGACGACCCAAATTTTATTTGATCAACCGGCGGTGGCGATTAGTGCCGCGATCCAGCGTATTTTTAAAGTTTGTCGTGCCGGTCAATATCATATTGTGCATACCCATGGTTGGGCGACTTTGTTAGCGGGTTGCATTGCGGCACGTTTGGCGCGTGTGCCGGTCATTATAAATGGTGAGCATGGCGTGTTGTATGATCAGTCGCGGCTACAGCGTTGGATGCAGCGTGGATTATTTAATGCTGTGACAACTAACTTAAGTGTGTGTGAGGATTTGACCAAGCAGATCAGTCAACGCTTTGGTGTGAATAAAAATTTGTTTCAGGTGATCATCAATGGCGTGGATACGCAAAAGTTTGCTCCGAATCTTTTGATACGTCAGCAGTTACGGGCGCAATTGCGGCTGGATGGTGCTGTGACCTTGATCGGTTCAGTCGGGCGATTAGTGCCCATCAAAAACTATCCGTTATTATTACGCGCTGTGGCCAATGTGTTACATGCAGGTTATCACGTGCGTTTGCTTTTGGTGGGCGAGGGTAGTGAACGCGCAGCACTCGAACAGTTGGCTAGTGATCTTTTAATCCGCGAGCAGGTCATATTGGCTGGGCAACAACAGGCCATTGCTGATTATTTAAAAGCGATGGATATTTTTGTGTTGCCGTCGTTTAGCGAGGGATTATCCAATACCTTGTTAGAAGCCATGGCTACGGGTATACCGGTTTTGGCCAGTGATGTTGGCGGCAACCCTGAAATTGTCAATGCACAAACAGGCGCGTTATTTCCCAGTGATGATGAGGCTGCGTTAACCGCAAAACTCATCGAGTGGTTAAAGAATCCTACGCAACGGTTACAGTTGGCTGACAGTGCGCGAGATTTTTGTTTGACACGCCATTCAATTAGCGCCATGGTGCGCAGCTACGAACAAACGTATGTTGAGTACTTGTCATGAAATTTTTATTTTTCGTGTTTCTGTTATCGCTAATATCGCTAACCGGGGCAGTTATTGTTTATGCTCGCAAAAAAAACATCCATATATGGCTAGCCAATTATGTGCAGCGTTGTTTATGGCTGGCTTGTCGTCAGCCGGATCCCCAGCAAGTGATTGACCTGATGGTGTTGTGTGTTGATCACTTTGAATGGAATAACCAAAGCGCTCGCATTGACGCATGGCAGCA
Source organism: Gammaproteobacteria bacterium (assembly GCA_031409375.1). Classification (GTDB taxonomy): domain Bacteria; phylum Pseudomonadota; class Gammaproteobacteria; order Pseudomonadales; family JANQJO01; genus JANNXD01. The sequence continues at coordinate 6,577 of JANNXD010000124.1, forward strand.
GCAGTTTCCAGGCTTAATGCAAAAACATCGTGATGCAGATGGTTGTATGCCGAAGCACACTTTTTTTTATGCGCTGGACTTGCTGCATGAGCACGAGTTAGCGCTACTAAAAACCTGGGTGGCAGCTGGTTATGGGGAAGTTGAATTGCATTGGCATCATCAACATGATACCGAAGTCAGTTTTACCCAAACCTTAGATGCCGCGTTACCGCGTTTTCAAGTCCATGGTCATTTGTTGCCCTATGACGCCAAGCCGGCTTGTTTTGCGTTTATTCACGGCAATTGGTCATTGGCCAATTCCCGTGGTGCTGAATTTTGTGGCGTGGATAATGAGATAGCACTCATGAAACAACGCGGTTGTTATGCGGACTTTACCTTTCCGGCATTATTTAACACGGCTCAACCCCGCTGGGTCAACGCCATTGGGTATTCTCGTGATCATACGCAGACGCGGGGCTATGAGCAGATTCGTCAAGCCTGTATTGGCACGCAAGAAAGTGAAGCGGAGTTTATGTTGTTTCAAGGGCCGCTGTGTATTAACTTTCGCGATTGGCGCCATGGTTGGCATCCCACGTTTGAAGATGGCGATCTGAAAGCGGCCGCTACTCATGATGACCCTAAACGCATTGAAGCTTGGATTCGGCAACGCATTCATGTAGCGGGTCGACCTAACTGGCAGTTTATTAAATTATTCTGTCATGGTGCGCAGGATCATCAAGCGGTACTGGGTGTTGCCACTGATCGCATGTATCGCTATTTAGAGCAGAACTATAATGATGGTCTGCGTTATCGTTTGCACTATGTGACCGCACGCGAGGCTTACAATATTGTGAAAGCCGCTGAAGATTTAAAACAGGGTAATCCGCATCAATTTCGCGATTATCGAATTCCACCACCGCAGCAACGTGCGGGTTTTTAGGCCTGCTTATGTGTGGAATAGTCGGAATTTATCGTTTTAAATCACAGCGGCCGGTACAGCCATCCGAAATTGATATCATGTGTCGTACCATGTCTTATCGAGGTCCAGATGGCCAAGGTATTTATTGCGATGGGGCGCTGGGATTTGGCCATCTGCGGTTAAGTATTATCGATACGCATGCACGTTCTAATCAACCGATGCACACGACTGATCAACAACAAGTCATCATTTATAACGGCGAACTTTACAACTATGTTGAACTGCGTGAGCAGCTACAACAACAAGGTGAGCATTTTGTTACTCAGTCTGACACCGAGGTGTTATTAAAATCCTGGCAAACCCAAGGTGTCGATTGTTTGTCACAACTCAATGGTATGTTTGCTTTTGCGATTTGGGATAAACAACAACAGTCGCTAACGCTGGCCCGCGATCATACCGGCATCAAACCATTGTATTATGCTTTAACGCCAGAAGGTTTGGTGTTTGCTTCTGAAATTAAAGCCATTTTAACGCAGCTACCCCAGCGGCCCACGCCGAACGTGCGTTTATTAGATGCCTTTATGTCGCTAGGGTACTGCCCGGGCGAAGAAACTTTTTTTACGGGCATTTATCGGTTAAGACCTGGACATATCTTAACCGTATCCAGCACACATTGTCAGCAAAAAGCTTATTGGGATTTAAAGTTTTCATCCAATATTGATCTCGGTGAGGCCGTTTATCTGCAGCAAACGCGTGATCTATTACAAGATTCGGTACGTTTGCAATTGCGCTCCGATGTGCCGTTGGGCGTATTTTTAAGTGGTGGGGTGGATTCCAGCGCGGTGGTTGCCACTATGCGGCAACTGGGTGTGCCCGAGATTAATACCTTTTCAATTAATTGGGATTACGGTAAAAAATTTTCGGAAGCCCCTTATGCGCAGCAAGTGGCGCAGATGTTTAATACGCGGCATCACGAATTCACCATGAACGCGCAAAATTTTTGTGATTTCCTGCCGCAGTACGTGCGTTACATGGATGAACCAGTGACGGAAGCAGCGGCAATTTCCTTGTTTTATATTGCCAAACAAGCGCGAGAACATGTCACAGTCGTATTATCCGGTGAAGGCGCGGATGAAGTGTTTGGCGGCTATTCGATTTACCGCTTTATGGCCTGGTTAGATACTTATCGCTGTTTGCCCAAGGGCATGCGTCAACATCTGCTAGATCCGATTTTACAAAAATTGCATCCGACCTTACGCAAATACAGTTTGCTCAGTCAGTTACCACTCAATGAGCGTTACTTGGGCGTGTCTTTACAGGAGCGTTCATCGGTGATGGCGTTATATTCACAGGAATTTTTACCCATTGCATTGGAAAACGGCGTGCGCACATTAACCATGCCGTATTATGCCAAAGTGTTGGGTGCTACGGCGCAACAACAAATGCAATATTTGGATGTTAAAACCTGGTTAGTGGATGATTTATTAATTAAAGCTGACCGGATGACCATGGCCAATAGTTTAGAATTACGCGTGCCGTTTTTGGATCATCGCTGGTTAGATTTTGCTGGGCGATTGCCGAGTCGGTATCGTTTAAAAAATGGTGAACCAAAATATCTGCTAAAAAAGTCCTTAGAAGGCATATTGCCGAAATCCTTACTCTATCGACGCAAAATGGGTTTCCCAACTCCGGTTAGTGCCCTATTAAAAGGCCCGCTCAACAGCGTGATGTTCGATAGCTTAAATGGCGGCCGATTACGTCAACAAGGTTATTTTAAATGGGATGTCGTGGAAAAGATGTTGCAAGAACACACTCAAGGTGTAGCTGAGCATCATCGTATTTTGTGGCCCCTAATGGTGTTGGAGCAGTGGTTTATGGCGTATCAATGATCAGTGGCGGTTATGTTTTCGATTTGAAAATACTGAAGCGTTTGATGTTGAAATAGTGGATTATCACTAGAAATATCACTAAGAGGTGTTAAACGAATAAAATGAGACCTATTCATCAGGGAGAAATATTGCGCGAAGAATATATGATTCCATTGACACTTTCTGCCAGTTCACTTGCTAAAGAGTTACATGTTCCGATTACGCGTATTAATGAAATTGCGCGTGAACGGCGAGGTATGACAGCGGATACCGCATTGCGACTGGCTCGATATTTTTGTACAACCGCACAGTTCTGGATTAATTTGCAAGTTGCTTTTGATTTAAAAACAGCAGAGCTCGCTGTTGGTAAAAAGGTACGTGCGCAAGTGCAGCCGCGTAAAGCAGCGTAAAATAACAAGCGATATGAACACAGGTTGCTTAAATGTAATTAACCTGAACCAAGCGATTACTCAAACCCCCAACCAAACCCCAAATACCAATATTATTGTCCGACAAATCAACTGTATTGCTGCCCCCGAGCTACTCCTCTCCGGTTCCTAATTAGAAGCGTGATGAATTCGGAGTTTTTATTTTAAGCACTCTCACCTACTGTATTTCTTTGAAATCTCAATTTTAATCCAAACCAGATATTTTCTTAGAATTGCTAATGCCATTGATGCAGCTTTAGCTACTTTTTTGGATTTTATTCGTCCGAATTAAGGTTAAAACCCCCACCTTCAGCAAGTGGATGTATTAGCGTATTGGCTATGAACTTTTGTCGTCAACATGCTTTCGAACCACCGATTATATGTACGCCATTAGAGTTGATGGAAGGGTGATGAAATGTGGCAAGATCCTATTGTTATTGAAACTCGAAAACTACGCGAACAATATGCTGCGCAATTTAATCATGATGCAAACGCAATATTCGCAGATATTTTAAAACACCAACAAGATACAACTCGTGAGCGGGTAACATTTACGCCAAGAAAGCCAGGCCCAATTGCAAGTGATGCTGTCTGATGCAGGACATTTTTCCTTGTAGACCTGGCAAGCGATTTTTAAAATCGCAACCGAACCCCAACGCCAATATTATTGCCCGACAAATCATCTGAGTTTCCGACTTTATAATCGATTGCGGTGGCGCTAAAAGTAATATCGGTTTGTTCGTTGAGTGGATAACCTAACTCGACACGGAAACCGAGCGCATCATCAAATGTAACTTTGCCTTCACCGATATCGCTGCCATCAAAAGTTGGATTAAGGTGATAGGTAAAACCAGCGCCGAGATCAAGGTTGTTGAGTTGTTGGTGCAGAATAAAATTCAGCGGGTAGCGATCAAAGTACACATCACCATTTTCAGCCGAAACTGAATCAAATATCCAACCGAAGGTGGCGCGAAGGCTTAAGCTGTTGTCGGTGTCGTTGTTGAGTAAAAAATCATAACCGCCATAGACGTTAAATAATTCACCGGCGTTGAGTTCATCTAATTTTTTACCGCTATCGCTGTAGGTGGCGCCCAGTTCGTCGCCACCAAAAGTGACTTCTCCCCCGATAAGCCAGTTGCCAGTTGTAGCGTGGGCTGGGGCGGTGAACATAGCGGTGGTGAAGAGCAGGGTAAAGCACGTTGTTGAAGTTTTCATTATTTTCCTCTGGGTGGATGATTAAATTTTTAAATTGATGGATGACCCTCAGTCATTCTCCTAGTTATTATGCTATTTGCTGCATGTGCCTTTTGCTGCCATCTTTAATTTGCTAACAGATTTTTTACCGTCTTCATCACTAACGAGTTCTAAGCCAGCACCACCAACAAACACGCCCGGCTTTATATATTGACGAATAAAATAAAGCATACCGCTTTTCGATTTTACTAGCAGATCATTGGAGGAGAATTCAGATTCCGTGGAAATCTTATGTTCTTTATCACCGTCAACTTCCTGATAAAAAAATACATTCGGTGCAGTTTCTCCAATGCATGCTCCATCAATCCATACGTCTTTCTTTAAAGATCCGCCAAAGCTACCAGAGCGATAGATGTATAGCCCTGACTTTCCTTCTGTTGGGGGATTAAATTTTAGTGCTTCCGCATCTCGTTCAATACCTTACATTGGTACTGAAGCACATCCAGAAAACAAAGATAAAGCCAAAGCGATTAACACAAATTTCTTAAACATTTAATTCTCCTTTCTTGAGTGGCATAACTACATGTATAAAGCTTGAAATATAAAAAACCGTAATCTCCATGAAATTAAATCAAATAAAAAAAGTATTTTTTTCAGGGCAGACTAACTATTCGCTAACAAGTGATTACTTTATTTTGTTTATCTATAAATCTAGCTGAAAAAAAATAGTACAGTTTAATGAAGTAAAGCCTGACCGTGTTTAGTTTTTTTATCGGCAAATACCTTACCTTCGAAATCTTAACTTAATGCTAAAACAATATTTTTATACATTTTAACATTTATTTCGCTGAAATTTTCTCCGATTTGATTAAATGAAATTTTTATTTCTGCTTCGTTGTCAGCATTAGTTGAAATAATAATTGAATATCTAATTTTTGCGTCGTAAAAATAAAAACTATCGTCATCATTTCTTCTGTTTTTAATTTTCTCTTCTTTAAAGCCTAGCGCCTGAATTTTTTTTATAATTAATGTAATGGTGGTTTGCGTATTGGTCATATTTTTCAAAATGATATTGGCAGTTACAATCTCACTACAGGACATCAAACTTATTACAATAGCGACGTAAGCGCCAATAAATATTTTCTTAAAGTTCATATGTTTATCTTCCATTTGAGGCTTTATTTTCTTTGGCCTCCTAAGCTCTGGTGTCTACTGTTTGGGGGTAAGATCAATTTTTTTTACACCGTAGCTTTTAACTAATCTAGCTTGTATTGTTGGATAATTATCTGTTTCTATATATTGCTTGTGTGGGAAAATAACTGAGCATGCTGTCAAAAATATTAACGAAGTGGTTGTAGCTTTTTTTAAGAGCATTTTACATTTCTCTCGTTTGAATAATCAAACCGCTATGGCGTCGTAAGAAAACTGGCGGCTGATACTACTGCCGAGTGTGGCGTTTTGAAATTTCAACTAACTTTCACAAAAAAATTTAACTGAAATTGCTCCATTTTCGCTTTTTATGAAAGTATTTTCTATAAGATGAACTGAATAGCAAATATTTTCATTTTTTGCTTTATTCTCAATTAGTTCCTTTAATTCAGTATAAAAATCTAGGTTTGGGTAGTTGCTTAAATCAGCTATTCCTCCGTAAAAAATGTAAAAAGTTCTATCCCCATATTTTTTTGCTAGATTTTCTTTTGTCTTAGAAAATTTATCGTAAACAATTTCATGTATGCTTTGTTTGTGAGGAAGGAAAATATTGCAGCCAGAAAGAATTAAAAAAATTACTGCTAAATAAAGTTTTTTAAATGTCATTTAAAGCTCTCTAGATTGAAGAATTAAATTGGTATACGGTTGGGAGATTGCAGCAGTAGTAAAAATAGCAGCAGGCAACATACCTGAGAAACTGTAAATTTGAAATGCAGTATTGTGGGCAGTTCCGCCCGCTAGCCACATTCCCGTTGCAGGATCATAGCCTTTAAATCCAAAATTTCTTGAAGCGTCTGAATTAAACCAATCGTGTGTTTTAGAAACACGGTTGATAAATCGTCCGACTAGGCTGTTCTCGTCATAAAGATGATCACCGCTAGCTTCTAAAGCCATACCACCTTTGGTTATAAAATTCTCTTTACCTGTATTACTCCCGGGTATTTCACCACGACCTCCATCAGTCAGAAGCTCACCCCATTTATTATTTTTACATGTACTTAAATCAAGCTCACAAGACCTCAACTTATACCTATCCGTAGCTTCTTTCGTATACTGCCAACCCATTTGAGAAACAGCTAGAATCGCGCTTAATTTAAATCCATCTTGAAAACTACCACCGGCTGCAACACTAGAAACTCCTCCTGTCGTACCCGTAGCCGCAACGCGCCCCAACGACCATTGATCGCCATAAAAACCCGAAACGCCGCCAAATAGCGCACCTGACATTGCCCCTTGAGCTCCGCCTTTAGCGCCCGCAGAAATAATTTCACGAAAATTGCCGCCATTCATAGCTGTCAAAGAAGCACCCATGGTTGCACCACCGACGGCACCGGCAGTAATAGAGGCGCCGACGATAGCACTGGTTGTGTAGCAAGCACCAGCGGGAGCCATTGCGCCATACGCTAAGCCACCCGTCCAAATGGACAAACCAATCGCAACGGCCAAACGAAAATTTTGGCTATGCCACGCCTTCTTCCAAGTCTTACTTAACCAACTATACCCACTCGGATCCACCAACGACCCCGGATTATTTCTGACGTAAGCATACCGGTTATACGATTGCAGATCACCTGGCGCTTGAATAATCGGATCGGCCGACACGAAGCGTGCGATCACCGGATCATACACCCGACCATTCATATGAACTAAGCCGACGTTATCCAACATCTTATGGCCGGTATAACCGCGATTGGTGGTGGCGCTGGCCAGTGAGGTGGTGGCGGGCGACCAATTACTATTACGGCGTTTGCCCCAAACATCGAAAGCGAGGTTTTCGGTGGGGGCACCATCTTGATCGAGCACCGTGGTGACACTGCCTTGATTGTCTTGCAGCAAATAACGTATCGAAGACGAAGTGCCCGACTTAGCAAATAGCGCATAATCGCCGATATAAAATTTCTCAGTAATCGCGCTGCCTTTTTGTGAGCGCTCGTAGCCAGGCAGATAAATCGTGGTGGTGATCGATCCGCTTTTCGAATCAGTTTGTCGAATCAACTCACGCGACGGCCCATATTCCAACTGAGTGCCGCTGCTATCACTTTGCAGAATTTGATAGGGTTTATTAAAGGCGGTGTAAATCACCTGCTGATTAAAACCGTTGGTTTGCGTTTTACTGGTGAGATTGCCGTTTTTGTCGTAGCAATAACTCGCGCTATATGCGCCGCCTGTGGTTTGCGTCACCGCATGCGGGCCGGGTTTAACCCCATTACAAGTTTGGCCATAAATATAATTGCCGACATCGGCTTTGTTCAGAATATTGCCGAAGGCATCATAACTCACGCCATTATCGGCAACACTGGCACCATAACTGTTGGTCAAACGATTGAGATTGTCGTAGGCCATATTTTCGGTGAGACCCGCTACCGCATCTTGACGTTGCAGAACATTACCAGCGGCATCGTATTGCACGTTCCAGTTTTGGCGAACGATGCCCGCCGCTGTGGTATAAATTTTCGTGAGCCGATTGTTGGCGTCGTAATTCCATAGCTGATTAATCCTGCCGCCGAGCGCGGCTGTTAACAGTTGCCCCGAGGCATTTTGTTCGCCGAGTTGCCACAATACCTGGCCGGTGGTGGCCTTCTTTGGTCGTGATTAATTGCCCACTGCTGGTGCTGTATTCATTGCGCAGCGTGAGCCCATTTTTCGGATAAGCTTGTGTTTGCGGGCGCGAAAAACTGTCGTACGTGGTGCTGCTGGTATAAGTGCCGGCACCGACACCACCGACAATCGCAGTGGTCACGCTTTGACTGCGGCCGAGTGAATCGTATTGATATTGCGTGCCCATGGTTGCTGCTTGATTCACCGGACCGATCACTTCCGAACTCAACTTACCAATGCCTTGTGTGCCTTGGTCATAAACCCACTGCGTGGTTTGTGCAGCATCGGTGCGTGTACTCATGCGACCTAAAATGTCGTAAGTCATTTGAGTTGATTGCCCCATGGCGTCAGTTTGTTGAATCAACTGGCCGAGCACATCGTAGGCATAACTCCAATCACCTTGATCGGGATCGTGCATAAAAACTTTGCGACCTAAAAGATCAAACTTGGATTTGATTTGATTGCCAGCGCTGTCGCTGGTTTGCGTGAGATTGCCGAAGGCGTCGTAGACATAATCCAAGCGCTGGCCATTGGTGTCTTGCGTCCACAGCGTTTGGCCAAGCGCATTATTCATGGTGATGAAATTACGGCCGAGGGGATCCGTCATCGTGGTTTGTTGACCGTTATAACTTTTGCGGGTAATCGCGCCGTTGAAGTCGGTGACTTGGATGGGGCGATTGAGCACATCAAAGCTGGTGCGTTGATAGAGGATGGTTTCGCCAGCAAAGAAAGGTTTGCTGGTGAGATACGCTAAGCCCTCGGCGTTGTAGCGGGTGAATTGCGTGCTCAGCTGATCGCTGCCGTTCGCGAATTGATAACTTTGCGTGCGCACGGTGCGGCCACGTTGATCAAAATAGGTCAGCGTGGGGTTTTGGCCACTGGTTTGTTGAATGCTGTAGGTGTATTCAGGATCAGCCGTGGTATCGCAAGGGAAGTTGGCATCGGGCGCGTCACAGCTGTACCAGGCGATGTTGGTGGCGACATTATCAGCACCGATTTGTTTTTTAACGCGGCCGAGATTGTCATAGTAAGTTTGCGTGGATAAACCATTCGGGCCAGTTACTGTTGTGGCTAACCACGGAAAATTAGGCTCGGTGTAGAAATAACTTTCGCGATGGCCGAGCGCATTGGTGCGGGACGCGACGGTGCCGTTGGTGTTGTAGACACTGCTGTTGCTGCGCAGGGTTTGGCCATTGGCGGTAATGGCGGACTGCGTGACTAAACCTTTGGTGTTGTAGGTATAGGTCTCTTCACTTTTGAAAGTGCTCGAATCGGGTTCGATGATTTTGCGCAGCAAGCGGCCGAGGCTGTCGTATTCAAAAGCCGTGGTGCGGGTTTCATCTTGCGGTTGGTAGGGTGGCGCTTGATTGTAGGTAGCACGCTTGGTGGTTTGGCGGGCGAGCAAACCAATTTGCCAGTTGTCGGTATTCGGTGGGTAATAACTGTTGTTGGTGGTGCTGCTGTAAGTCATGTTGTTGTTTTGGCGATCGGTCACTAAGGTGTCGCTGCGTGTGGTATTGCCCCAATCGTCCAGAGTGGTATCGGTTTGCGTGCTGCTCATCAAGGTGCCGTTGAGTTCATATTGATCGGTCTTGGTGCTGCGGTAGTAATTAAAAAAGCGTGTTGGATTGCCTAAGAATTTATCCTCGATAATGTTGGAGGTTTTGGAGAGCAACTTGGCCGTGTCGACCGGGCTTGGGCAACCGGTGCCGCCACATAAGTAGGCTCTCACTCCCGATAGAGTTTTGTCATAAACACTGGCTTCATCAACCAGCCCTTGGGCGCGGCGTTGCCAATATTGGCTGTAACGGGTATTGGAGATTTTAATATTTTGGGAACCATTGACGATCATGATGGCGGTGTTGCCATTGCCGATGGGCATGGGTTGCCCATAGGGTTGCTGGGTGTTGGTATAGGTGATGATGTTGCGAAAACCCAATAATCCTAAACCGCGTTGATGCAGTTTTAAGCCTTGATAATCATAGCTGGTGGTGACCATGCCACCGGTGGGTTTGGTATGGGCCACTTGCGACACCACTTGAAACGGCAGGGCAATAAAAATGGCGGGATAAGCGGAGCTTTCGCCGTCGGGAATTTTTTTGTAGCGCGCGGAGTCCAGCGTACGTGAGTAGCTGATGGTGCTTTCGTTGTTGAAGGCGTCGGTCACGCCGTTTAGGCGATGGTATTGCGGTGAGGCGCTGATAAAAGATTTAATGCCGATGGCGTTGTGGATTCGTGTTATAGGGTAGGGTTTGCCGGATACGTAAATTGTACTGGTGACGCTTGTTTGATAGCGATTATCGGAAAACAAATACACAAAATCGGCTTTGCCATCGCCACTGAAATCACCGATTTGGAATTGCGCGGGTTTGGTTGCATCGGCGTTGGTAACGATTTGCACGGGGATTTTAAAAGTGCCATCGCCTCGGGACAGCCACACAAAGGCATAATCGGCCGTATCGTTGATTTGATGAATGAGATCGCTGAGACCATCACCATTGACGTCAGCCGCTGCGAAATGATAGTTAGATCCGCCCGCCAAGCCGTAAGTGGGCCAAGGCAAACCTGTTTCGGTGACATCAAAAGTACCGTCGCCTTTTGAGGACCACAGCAAGGGTGTTTTATCGGTGGCCCACAGATGCAGCATGTCGGTTTTGCCGTCGCCGTTAAAATCCCCTTGTACAAATCGATAATCGTTGCCGGCGATGCCGTAACTGCTATAGGGGCGTGCATTGCCCTTGATTTCAAAACCGCCTTTGCCGTCGGCTAGCCAAATATGCAATTCTTCGTTGCTGTTGAAATGCACTAAATCTGTTAAACCATCACCATTAAAATCGCCTTGATCAAAACGATAACGATTGGCGGCGGCGTTGTCGCCGACGACGGGCGAGATCACTTGCGTAAAGGTGCCATCGCCATTGCCGATTAATACCCGCACACTGCCAGGGGTATAAAGGTTAATCAGATCAGCAATGCCATCGCCATTCACTTCGCCAACGCGATAGTTGTAATAGCCGGTGTTTTCGTCGGTACCGGCCGGATTAACCCAGCGGCTGATGGTGGTGTTTTTTAACGTGAAGCTACCATCGCCATTGGATAACCAAGTGATCATGGTGTTGTCGTTTACTAGGTGCACTAAGTCGGTATCGCCATCGCCATCAAAGTCGCCGGGATAAAAGGGATAGACCACCTTGCTGCCGATGAGGTTGTTTTGAAAATTGGGCGCTTTTAAATCGGGATCGGCTGCCGGTGCGTTGATGGTTTTGATGGTGAAGGTGCCGTCGCCATTGGATAACCACACCTTCATGATGCTGGGTGAAGCGAGTTGCACAAAATCCATCTTGCCATCGGCATTAAAGTCGCCGGTTTTGTAGTTGTGGGTATCGTTAATATCGAATTGATCGGCAGTGCCGGTTTGTGGTGTGCCGTTAAAAGCGTTATTAAAACTGCCGACCTGGCCGGCTTCAGTTTCATAACTGAACAACAGCGGTGCCGTGCAATAACTTGTATCGGCTAACGAGCAGCGCATGATGCTGCGTAGGCGTGAGGTTTGGAGATAAGGGTCAGTTTCGTCGTAGGCTAAATCGTAGTGGTAGAGGGTACGAGTTGAATAACGGATGTCGATTTGTTTAACGCGCTGAAGAAATGCATAGGGGGTGTTGGGCGCGAGATAACTGCGAA
>JANNXD010000125.1:0-1949 GCA_031409375.1 Gammaproteobacteria bacterium
GCTCACTCGAGAAAGACCCAAACCATATCCAGACCCTGCAAAATCTGACAGTGGCGTATAATAAAAAAGGTGACGCGGCAAAAGCAAAGGCGACTCTCGCTCGACTGGAGAGTGTCGATCCAGGCAATTCAGCGATAAAGCAGCTTCGTACCGAATTAGATTCGCCCGTGACAAAATAAGATAGATGGCAGAGACCGCAGGCATGGTATTGATCGTAGATGACGACCGTTTTGTGCGGATGGCGTTGGTCGAGGCTCTGCGGCTCTGGGAATTTAAAACGGTAGAGGCTGACACGGTCGCATCGGCCAAAAGGATGTTTTCCGAGGCCGAGCCGACGATCGTCCTGCTCGATATCGATCTGCCGGACGGGTCAGGACTCGATGCCTTAACGTATTTCAAATTAATTAATCCAGAAGCGATCGTTGTCATGATCACCGGCAACGTCGACGTCGAAAATCTGGTCGCGGCACTTCGCGGCGGTGCCCATGATTTTATAGGTAAGCCTGTTAAATTAGAAGAGTTACGCGTAACGCTTCGAAACGCACTCGAAACTAAAACTCTTCGAAAAGAGGTCAAGCACGCACGCACCGAACGGTCGCAGGGCTTCAGTTTTGATGAGATCATTGGCGATTCCGAGACGATGGAGAGCGCTAAGGATCTTGCACGCCGCGTTGCCGCGTCAGAGGTAGGTTCTATCTTACTGGACGGCGAAACGGGGACCGGCAAGGATCTTTTTGCACGGGCGATACACTTTGCCTCAGACCGGACGAAGGCTCCGTACCTTGCGATCAATTGCGCGGCTCTTCCGGCTAACCTCATCGAGTCCGAGTTGTTTGGTTACGAAAAAGGAGCCTTTACCGACGCCAAGGCCCGTAAGGAAGGTCTTTTTGAACAGGCACACGGCGGGACGATCTTTCTCGATGAGATAGGTGAAATGGAGCTTGCCCTGCAGGCAAAGCTGCTACGGGTACTTGAAGAGGGGGCTTTTAGACGCGTCGGCGGACTCAAAGATATCCAGCTCAATGCCCGTATAATTGCCGCGTCCAACCGAAATTTGAAACAGGAATGTGCGGCCGGCAACTTTCGTCTCGACCTGTATTTTCGTCTATCGGTCATCCAGGTCGATATTCCGCCTCTACGCGAACGCGGCCGTGACGTTCTTCAACTTACCGAATACTACGTTAAGAAGGCAAATCTCAAACGCCGTGGCAAGCAGCTAAGCGGGTTGTCAAAGGATGTCGAAAAGATCTTTTTGAGTTATTCCTGGCCGGGCAATGTCCGCGAGCTGCGAAACGTCATCGAACGGTCGTCGATCCTCGAGGATGGCGAGGTTGTTACCGCCGCACATTTACCGGCCGACATGGTCGGCATCCACGCCGTCGCAAACCCAGGCAATTCAGCAATCCTGTTACCCTCGACCGGTGTTTCGCTCGAGTCTGTCGAATTTGAGCTTGCGAAACAGGCTTACGACAGGACCAACGGTAACCTGACGCGGGCCGCAAAGCTGCTCGACATTTCACGCGATCAGCTAAGATACAAATTGCGTAAAGCCGGCTTTGAAATGCGTCGGAGTTCTGACGACCAAGATGACTGAAGAAAATTTGGCAGATAGACGGATGGTTGGCGGACAGGACCTTATAAAGGAGCTTTCCGATCTAAAATACGCCATCGACCAATCCGCGATCATCGCAATGACCGATCAGACCGGCCGGATCAATTATGTCAACGATAAGTTTTGCGATATATCAGGCTACAGCCGCGAAGAGCTGATCGGCGAGGATCATCGCATCATCAACTCCGGCTTTCATCCGAAAGAGTTTATCCGCAATATCTGGACTACCATTGCCAAGGGCGAGGTCTGGCGGGGCGAGTTGTGTAACCGGGCAAAAGACGGTTCGATATATTGGGTCGATACGACGATCAAGATGACTGAAGAAAATTTGGCAGAT
>JANNXD010000126.1:0-8406 GCA_031409375.1 Gammaproteobacteria bacterium
CTGGCATCTTTGTTCGTAGGTCAGTTGTTGGTAGGTTCTCATCTCATAGTCTCTTGTCGGAGAAAAAGCGATCAGACTACTGGCTTCTGACCTTCTTTTCTACTCTGCAAAAGCTATGCACTTCATTCTTGAATCTAAGGAATAAATTTACTCAGTATTGATAACTTTACAGGCGGGTTGCGCCAATCTACATGCTGCCCATGTTTTTGTTCTACAATGTCCAACTTTAATCTGCCCACCATTAATCTTTTGCCAAATTTATCTATTGGGAGCACTTCCATGTCGGCCTCAGCCCCTGCATCTGCCAATTCAGCATCCGCCAATTCAGTATCCGCAACATCTGGAATTTGGGGAGGGCGTTTTACGGAAGCGACTGATGCGTTTGTCGCGGAATTTACCGCGTCGGTGAGCTTTGATCAGCGATTGGCTTTGTATGATATTCAGGGCTCACAAGCGCATGCGGCCATGTTGGCGGAGGTTGGCGTGTTGACGACAGTCGAGCGGGATCAATTGGTGGCGGGTTTGGATGCAATTGCGCAGTTGATTCGAGATGGCCAATTTGAGTGGTCGTTGGCGTTGGAAGATGTGCATATGAATATTGAGGCGCGTTTGACCGAAAAGCTTGGGGAGGTCGGCAAAAAATTACACACGGGTCGTTCGCGTAATGATCAAGTGGCCACTGATATTCGGTTGTGGTTGCGTGCAGAGATCGATCAGTTGCGACAATTGTTAAAAAGTTTGCTAATCGGTTTGGCTGATCTCGCTGATCAGCATGTTGATACCATCATGCCGGGGTTCACCCATCTACAAGTCGCACAGCCCGTGACTTTTGGACATCATGTGTTGGCGTGGGCGGCCATGTTGGAGCGGGATTGGGCGCGGTTAGGCGAGTGTCGACATAGAGTGAATCAATTGCCATTAGGTGCAGCGGCGTTGGCGGGTACCACGTTTCCAATTGATCGATTATTTGTTGCGATGAAACTTGGCTTTGATGGCATCTGTACCAATTCGCTGGATGCTGTTAGTGATCGCGATTTTGCAATGGAGTTTTGCGGGCACGCCAGTATTGCCATGATTCATTTATCGCGTATTGCTGAAGAACTGGTGTTGTGGGCAGGGCAGCAGTTTGAATTTATCCGTTTGCCAGATCGGTATTGTACGGGTTCATCGATTATGCCGCAGAAAAAAAATCCCGATGTGCCTGAGTTGGTGCGAGGCAAAGCCGGTCGTGTTGTCGGTAATAGCATGGCGCTGTATATGTTAATGAAGGCACAGCCTTTGGCCTACAACAAAGACAATCAAGAAGACAAAGAGCCGTTATTTGATACGGTGGACACGCTCAAAAATTGTTTGCTGGCTTTTGGTGATATGTTGCCGAATTTGCAGGTGCAAGCGAACAATATGCGACGTGCAGCCCTGGCAGGTTATAGCACGGCAACGGATTTAGCGGATTATCTGGTGCGTAAAGGCTTGGCGTTTCGGGATGCGCATGAGGTGGTTGGGCAGGTTGTGCAATATGCCATTGCACAATCGCTGAGTTTGGATCAATTAACCGTGGTGGATTTACAAGGGTTTTGTGCACAGATTGAAGTTGATGTGCAGCGGGTATTAACCCTCGAAGGTTCAGTAGCCGCGCGCAATCATTTGGGTGGCACGGCACCTGAGCAAGTGCGTAAGCAAGTGAGCGAATTGCGTCGTCGACTGGCGGCTTGCTAGCAATTCATAGCGCAGCTGATTCGATTGCATATAATAAAATTTCGTTAAAAAGCGAATGAAAAAAGCTTCGTGGCTATACTCAATGGCATGTCGAATCAGCCACAACCCAGTTCATTAGTTGAAAATAATGCGCTTTCCGATGCTAGTTTTGCGGGGCTTTCTGCATTTATGGATGCGCCTGTTGTAGGGCAGTCGGATCAAGATGATACCTTTGATCGCAAGTCATCTCGTGTGTTGTTGCAGCGTTTTTTACAAATTAATGAAGGGCGTTTGCTGAGGACGATTGGATTTTTAAATACCCATCAGCAATCTTTTTTAGAAAGCTTGCCGCTAATGTTGCATGTCAACCACACGCTGTTACCCGGTTATGTCACCAATAACACGCCTTGTGGCATTAGTCGTTATGAGCCTACTAAAAATACCATCCGCGCTGCTAAAGGTGTAGCGAATGCCTTTACTTATACCGGCCGATCTTCAAGACCGGCTGCGATTCATAATATCTCCATTATGGGTTCCTGCGGTAGCATTGCGCATGCACACGGCAGTGATTTGGATTTTTGGATATGTCACGATCCCTCGTTAGATGGAACCCAGTTAGCGGAATTAGAACAAAAATTATTGGGTATTCAGAAATGGGCCGAAGCGTTAAGTTTAGAGGTGCATTTTTTTCTAATGAATGCCCAGCAGTTTCGATTGGGTCAAAGACGGGGCGTTAGTGGGGAAGACTGTGGTAGCTCGCAGCATTTTTTATTGTTAGATGAGTTTTATCGGACCAGTATTCGCTTAGCTGGCCGGTACCCTCTATGGTGGATGGTTCCGGCTGAGCAAGAAAAAAATTATGAGACCTATGTAGAAAGTCTTATAAAAAAACGCGTCATTGATCCGGATGAATATATTGATTTTGGTGGCATACCGATATTTCCAGCAGGAGAATTTATTGGTGCTGGCATGTGGCAGCTGTATAAGGGCATAGATTCACCTTATAAGTCAGTGATTAAAATCATGCTGACTGAGTTGTATGCCAGCGAGTATCCGCAAGTAGAGGGCTTGAGTTTATTATTTAAAAAAACGATTTATGCTGGTGAAACTAGTTTAGATGCCGTTGATCCTTATTTTCTTTTATACAGACGGCTAGAAAATTATTTGCAAAAACGTAATGAATTGCCACGTTTGGAATTGTTAAGGCGATGTATCTATTTAAAAATTAATGAGCAGATGAGTCGTAAAAATTCGCGCAAAGAAAATATTTGGCGCCGAGAAGCAATAACAAATCTGATGGCGAATTGGCAATGGCCGGTAGAGCATTTAACTTTTTTGGATGCACGCAAGACCTGGAAAGTGCAGCAGGTGATGAGTGAACGCAAGCTGTTGGTCGATGAGTTAAATTTTAGTTATCGGTTTTTGTCGAAATTTGCACGCGATAATAATTTTTCGGCATCAATTAACGAGCAGGATATGAATTTGCTTGGGCGTAAGCTCTATGCAGCATTTGAACGTAAAACCGGCAAGCTGGAGCTGATTAATCCCAATATTGCACCCAATATTACGGAAGAACAGCTCACCATTTTTCGTGATATGGCCGATCCGCATACTCAGAAAAAAAGTACCTGGAGTTTATTTTCTGGCATGGTGAGGCCTGATCAGCGCGGGGCTAATCAAGTGATTCGTCGCAGTCGGAGTGTGGTTGATTTATTGGCATGGTGTTATTTTAATAAAATTTTGGATCAGACGACGCGATTTTCATTGCATGCTGGTGATACCACTTTATCTGAAAATGAAGTCCGACAAATCATTCAGTCTTTACAGTCGCAGTATCCCGAAGGGGTTCCTGATGCAGAGCAACAAGCTTTTTATGACGTCGCCCGCAGTAAGCAGATTACTTATTTTGTGAATGTCGGCTCTGATCCGATGAAGGAATTAAATCGTCGAGGTATGCAGTTGTTAACGGAGCAAAATGATGCCTTTAATTATGCCGGTCAACATATGAATTTGGTGCAGAATGTCGATGAGTGTGTCATGAATACCTGGCATGAAATCAGTACCGCGCATTATGATGCTGAAGACGCATTGATGAATTTCGTGTTGAATTTTGTGCGAAGTTTATTGCGTATGCAGTTAAATGCGTTGCCGAATATTGAAGTTCTCTGTTTTTGTCAATCGCGACCGCAAGCGATTGCGCAGCGAGTTAAGACCTTGTTCAAAGAGCTAATGCGTTGTTTTTTGCAAGGAAGCAAATCAGAAAATGTGAATTATGTTTTAGAAGTGGCCAACGTTATTTATTTGTTACAGGTAAAGGATGCTCAGCCCAGTATGTTGCGCTTTTTGTCGATTGAGTCACTTTTACAGCAACTGGGTCAGCCACAGCTGCAATTTAGTCGTTTAGTCGTAGATAGCTTGGCTTTAAAAAATCAAGTGTTGCCAATGATTGCGCCCTATAACAAAATCGATGAAGTACAGGTCTTTTATCGAAAAAATGCTGGCGGTGCCGATTTTTATGTGTTGGATGAAAAAGGTGCTGTATTTTTTTTACGTGAAATTGTTTTCCAAGAAAAACCTTGTTTGCGTCGATGGCAACGTTTTATCACGCAAGCGCACAATCGGGGAACGTTGAGTAATCAGGGAGCGTTGAATAAAGAGCAGCATCAATCGCACCATCAAGAATGGGAGAGAGTGGAGACGTTATTCCCGATCAGTTTTTTTGAAATCGTCAAGCGCGAGCAACTCTATATTGAAGCAAGGTTGGTCGAAGATCAGTCTGATCATGCTCGGTATCATCAAGTTCAGGTATTGGTCGAGGCACTCGGTGTGAGTGACTATGGTTACACCATTTATTGCAATCATGAAGAGTTTTCGCAGCAGACGTATGGCGATAGAGTGTTTATGAAGGTCGCTGAGTATTTAATGTCTCAGCGACAAAGCAGCGAGAAGTACCCTTTGTACATTACCGATATTGATTTAAGTGGTTTTGAACAGCGTGGCGCCCACTTGCATACGGTTTTTTATTTGCAACAAAAGGCTTTATTGGAGCAAAGTTTGAATGCTGCTTTGCGTGCTTCCAACGACCCGATATAATCGCGTCCTTATTGACGAATTTGATGCAGGTAAAAAATCATCAGAGTTCAACTGAAAAAAACAATTCATTCCCCTGGCAAGGAGAGGGTTAGGGTGGGCGCTTGCAAATGGCAGCGAACGATTGTTGCCAAAATCTTGTTAAGTGTTTGTTTGAGTGGTTGTGGCCAGATGGGCGCTTTATACATGCCGACGCCTGAGTCGGTCATCCCTGATCCGACCCCAGTGTCTATGATTATTTCAGTCGGCCCAACGCCGCTGCCAATCGCGCCTTTCTCCGCGCCAACCTAGGTGATCTATGGATTATTTTTGTTATTACGGCGATCGTTTATGCGCCGAATCCGTGCCGTTAGCCGATATTGCGCAGCAGTTTGGCACGCCTTGTTATGTGTATTCCAAAGCGACTTTGGTGCGGCATTATCAAGCATTTGATCAAGCATTTGGTGATCATTCACATCGTATTTGTTATGCCGTTAAAGCCAACTCAAATTTGGCTGTTCTGAATATTTTGGCGCGTGCGGGCTCCGGTTTTGATGTGGTGTCTGAAGGCGAATTACGACGCGTGTTAGCGGCAGGTGGTGCGGCGGCCAATTCGGTATTTTCCGGTGTCGGTAAGCAAAGTAAAGAAATTGCGTTTGCGCTGCAGCAGGGCATTGGTTGTTTGAATATTGAATCGGTTGCTGAGCTGGATCGCATTAATCATGTGGCATTGGCTTTGGGTGTTGTTGCACCGATTGCGGTGCGGGTCAATCCCGATGTGGATGCCAATACGCATCCGTATATTTCTACTGGTTTAAAAGAAAATAAATTTGGTGTAGATATGCAGGCGGCTTATTCGTTGTATCAACGGGCGGCCATGTTACCGGGTATTCGTGTCATCGGTATCGGTTGTCATATTGGTTCGCAGTTGTTAACCGTAACGCCATTTTTAGAAGCGTTAACGCGTTTGTTGGAATTGTATGATCGTTTAACTACCGAGGGTTTTTGTTTTGAACACATTGATTTAGGCGGTGGCTTGGGCGTTCCATACCATCATGAAACCTTGCCGGTGGAGACTCCTCCTTCACCGGCGCAATACGTTAGTGCCTTGCTGCAAAAATTAGCTCCCCGGAATATTTCCGTTTATTTAGAGCCAGGTCGGGCCATCGCTGCCAATGCCGGGGTGTTGTTAACCTCTGTGGAATATATTAAAACCACGCAAGATAAAAATTTTGTGGTGGTGGATGCGGCGATGAATGATTTGTTGCGGCCAAGCTTGTATCAAGCCTGGCAAGAAATTATTCCTTGTCAGAAAAATTTACCGCGTGAATGTTTAACGGCAGATGTCGTCGGCCCTGTATGTGAAACCGGTGATTTTCTTGGCAAATCCCGACCATTAGCGGTGGCCGCCGGGGATTTATTGGCGGTGCGTACGGCTGGTGCCTATGGTTTTGTGATGAGCTCCAATTACAACAGTCGTAATCGTTGCCCAGAAATCATGGTGGATGGCGCGCAGGCGCATCTGGTCAGACGACGTGAAACTTATGAAGAGCAGTGGGCATCTGAATCCTGCATACCCTCTGGACACTGATTCCGAGAATACTTGTGAACAATAAATCGATGAAACGACTGAAGTTGATGAGTCCATTACGTTTTACCAAAATGCAGGGTTTGGGCAACGATTTTATGGTTATTGACAGCTTGACGCAGCCAGTAAATTTTACACCTGCACAAGTAAGAGCTTGGGCTGATCGTCGTACCGGCATTGGTTTCGATCAATTGTTATGGTTAGCCCCGCCTAAGCGTCCTGATTGTGATGCCTATTACCGGATTTTTAATGCCGATGGTTCTGAGGCGCAACAGTGCGGTAACGGTGCGCGTTGTGTTGGGCGTTATTTAATAGAGGGCGGCTTATTCACTGGCAAATTACCCCTGGTATTACAAATGAATGTCGGGGTGATGAAGGTGCTGGTTTGGCAAGGTGAACGAGTGCGGGTCAGTATGGGGCTGCCGATATTTACGCCCGAGCGTATCCCAGCGAAAAATGTACAGTTGCAAAGCCTGCCGGAATTCGGTGTTGAGCTGGCGGGTGTTGACTTGCTGTTGCCCGATCAAAGTATTGTGCCTGTATCGGTGTTATCGATGGGCAATCCGCATGCGGTCACCTGGGTGGCGGATGTTGCTCAAGCAGCGGTGGCGCAGCAAGGGCCGCTGATTATGCAGCATGACAATTTTCCCCAGCAAGTGAATGTCGGTTTTGCCGAAAAGGTCGCCAATGATTTTATCCGCTTGCGTGTTTATGAACGTGGTTCAGGAGAAACGCTGGCGTGTGGCAGTGGCGCTTGTGCGGCTGCGGTGGTGGGCATGATGCAGCAAGGTCTAGCACGCACCGTGCAGGTTGAACAAGCTGGTGGTATTTGTACGGTGAGCTGGTTGGCAAACGACGAGGTTATACTCGATGGGCCTGCGCAGCGGGTCTATGACGGCGTGCTGGAGATTTGAAGTTGAAATAATTTATTGGTGCTGAGGGAGTCATAAGTTGTCAGTAACCTAATGAAAAATATTGGTTTATCGTTTTAGTTGCTTAGCTTGTATCCCTAATGATATCCCTACAGTAATTGTGCTTAGTTCTATTTTTTTCATCCTCTTGTTTTAAAACTGCAGTGAATTGGCCGAGTTTAAGAAATATCGCATAGTGAAGCCATGGGTGTAACTATCTGGCTTTATTTAAACTGGATGAGATTAGACCTTTGAGTGGATATTGATCTTAATATTGGTAATACTGGTACTACTCTTACTTTCAAAGGATGCCTTTGTGCTAATTACTTCAAAAGGTCAAATTACCATTCCTAAAGAATTTCGGGATGCTTTGGGTTTACTGCCTCATACCGATATTGAGTTTGAACGGATAGGCAACGAATTACGTGTTCGCAAAGCCAAAAAGTCTACACGCGGTAAAAAGCTATTAGAAGCCATGACAGGCAAAAGTACTGTCACCATGAGCACTGATGAAATTATGCAGCTAACGCGTGAGGACTAATGCCCATACTGGTTGATAGCAATGTTCTGTTGGATATTTTCACGGAAGATAAAACATGGTTTGAATGGTCGTCTGTCAAACTGGCTGAGTATGCCGAACATGACCTTCTTTACATAAATCCCATTATTTATTCTGAAATCTCTGTTGGTTTTGATCGCATCGAAGATCTTGAAAAAGCATTGCCGTCTGATTATATCCAGCGAGATGACTTACCCTATGAGGCCGCATTTCTCGCGGGTAAATGTTTTTTAAAATATCGAAAATTAGGTGGTGAAAAACGTTCGCCATTACCTGATTTTTATATTGGCGCCCATGCAGCCGTAAAAGGCTGGAGTATTATTACCAGAGATAAGGGCAGATACGCATCTTATTTTCCAACACTGAATGTGATTGCGCCTTGAAATTGTTTGAATATTGAGCCGGTTAAATTGTCGGATCATGATCAGCCATATAACGATATTCTTTCTTAGATTCAAGAATGAAGTGCATAGCTTTTGCAGAGTAGAAAAGAAGGTCAGAAGCCAGTAGTCTGATCGCTTTTTCTCCGACAAGAGACTATGAGATGAGAACCTACCAACAACTGACCTACGAACAAAGATGCC
>JANNXD010000127.1:0-5818 GCA_031409375.1 Gammaproteobacteria bacterium
TCTGGCATCTTTGTTCGTAGGTCAGTTGTTGGTAGGTTCTCATCTCATAGTCTCTTGTCGGAGAAAAAGTGATCAGACTACTGGCTTCTGACCTTCTTTTCTACACTGCAAAAGCTATGCACTTCATTCTTGAATCTAAGTCATTAAATACATCACTCACATGATTTCTGGCCATTTTTTCGGCGGCTGCGTAGAGTTCTTCTCGATCCATTCGGTGGCAGAGTTGGCTTGTCGGTTGCCCAAGGCGGTTGCTTCACATTTCTTTTGCATCTTAGTGATAGCGCGATTGACCATTTTGTGTTCGATTGGGTCGTCGGGATGCATGCCTATGTCTTCGAGTATCCCAAGGAATTGCGGTGTGATGTGTTGCTTTAAAGGAGGGTCTTCCAGCGACAGATGATAAGTGATGCAACACCGGCAGGAAAGTTGTTTGCCGGACTGCAATAATTGTTGTTCGAAGGTTTGCAACAATTGTTGGTCAATGGAATACAACGGATGTCGCTCGGCTACGAGCAGGTTGATTGTCAATAACTCTTTATGCCGCAAATGGCCGGCAATGTCCCGAGCCAGCGTCTGTGCCAAGGTCGCAGTGACTGGTGGATGTTGGGTGATGATGGCGCCCAAGCGAGCCAGCGTATCTGGGAAATGGGCAATCAACATCACTGCGTCTGTATTCGATGACTTAAGTTGTAAAAGATCTCGTTCTACGCCGCGAAACTTCGCCTCTTGTGAAATCCAAATGCGGTCGTTAAGTAATTCAACACGCGATGGCGAGGCGCCGCCAAAGAGAAAGCTAAATAGTCCCATTTTCTGTTTCCTTCTTAACTTCAACTGGTGAACCAGTATAGTCAAGCACAAGCAGATCAAAGCATCACAGCGTAGCTTGCTTGCAGCCGTTCAGGTGTTCCATTCTTTTGTTAAGTGCAGATCAATAACGAAAATTTGAAAATTGGAATCGACATTTTCTCTTTCAGACTCACTCGAACCTTTTCTTATGAATTCGATTGTTTCTTCACGTCCATTGATTACCTATTTAATTTTAACCTCTTCAATAAAATTATCGCAGCAAAGGCATCAGTATTTGCAGCAATTATTACGATTTTCGCCATATCCTGACCAGCAACAGCAGATTTATTCTGTTGATGAATTGGTTAAATCAGTACAGGTTTATGATGAAATACGATATGACGTAGGAGCGTCTATTCATAACCAAAGGAATTTGATTCAGCAGGAATTATTAGAAATTGAGCAAGAATTGTCGGTAATTGAGTAATTGGTAAATTCCCCTGAAGCATCACCCACTGCACGCCTCAGGGGAGATTCTACTTGCAGCCTAAAATCCAACAAACAATTCCGCTGGTGGCACTGTCCGCGCCTTCGCCAAACGCATCGGCTAAATTTTGATTATTAGCACCGCCACATGCACTTATCCCCATGACTAAGCCGAATATTGTAAAAAACTTAATCAGAGGTGATATGCTGATTTTTTTCATAGAAACACCCTAATTGTTGTTGTATTGGAGTTGCTGTTGAAGTTTTTACAGCGTGATCAGTCTAACGACAAAAAAATATACGAGCAATTGCCCATAATTTTAGCTTGTTGCACAACAGTAGCCAAAACTAGGGACAGACAAAGATTTTGCAGAATTCGCCGCCTACAGAACCACCGCCCTTGCCACCACATCCGGTAGTTATTAACGTGGCAATTAATAAAGTGGATACAAAAAAGGTGTGTATAAAAGAGTTTTTTTAGAGTGTGTTTCATGCAAATGTTGCTGCTTTTGCATGAAACGCATGGCGGCGGTGCTCGGGGCAACATCGTAACGAGTGGTGCGGGTCTTGGTCATGATAAGCTCCTACAGGTTGCGAGCGAGACACAAAGCGGTTTTGATGTCACATCAATAGCAATCCAGACTTGCAGCATTTTTAATTTTTACTGGCTAGACCAAATACCCCCATTGCTTAAATTGCGGCTGTAATGCGAGTTCATTTTTAAAAGCTTGAAAGTAAATATACTCGGGCGCTAAATCCGCACCATTCGGCCAAACAATGGTATCCAATTCTTTATCAACGACCAAACACGAAAATTCGGTTTTATTTTTTAAAGGTTCAAACATTGCGCCTTTCAACGCATCGGATAAATCAGCTATACCAGTTCGACCGTTATTAAAGGTTACTTCTACTTTGTAATCGGTTAAATATGTAGCATTCGTGACATGCAGAAACATTATTTTTACTCGAGTGGCTCGATCGCTTTCGGCGCTTCATCTTTTTGACAAAGCCCCCAGTTTTCTATGAGTTCGTTTCGATGCTACTCATACTATTCAAACACATGACGCAGCACCCGCTTTGGAAATTTTTCTGCAACTATGCCTGTTAAAATATCCACCGTAATTTCATATTTGCCCTACTTCGCATGAAAATGTGGTGGTCCGTGATCGTCCCAAAACATGGCTATGACTATGCCGAGAAACCTACTGATGACAGGCATTGAGATGCTTCCTTATTTAACAGATATGGGGTTAATTTTAAAAATTAATCGAGGGTGACCACTTGGTTTGCATCAGCCGACTGTGAAACAGATAGCGAACCAATATTAGTGGTGGATGGAATAATCTCCATCTTCGGCTTACTCTTGATTTGCTGAATGATTGATGAAAACTGCCTTGCACTCTTGAACCATGCAATTCCAAAAGCAACGCAGAGTACAACGCCTAACACACCGAACAAATAGTTTAGAAAAAGTACGATAGTTAGATTGAAAGGATCAGGTGTCAAAGCAAATGCATTAATGACGCAAGGCACTCCCATTGATCCAGAAAGCAAGCAAAAGTCTTTCCAAAGATTTGAGCCAGCCGATTCAAGTCTCGCCAACTCCTCTGGTGTCAAGGAATAGTCCGTACGATCTGGATTGTAATGAAGGAACTGCTTTGCGGACGACGATATGGTATTCACTTCTTAGACTCCACAGGGGCAGTGGGCAATAGACCCAGCACTCCAAGTGCGAAAATCCTAATGTTTCCGCAGTTGTTGCAAACCAAACCACCAGAAGGAATTTGGGGTGGAGGCATTTGCCAGGAACCGGAGAGGTCCGTAACTTGAACCGAGACCGCCTGATCAATTACCGCCCAATTGTTTTTAGTGCAAACTTCGCAGATCGCATTGGCTCCACGGTCACGAAGAGCTTGAATAAGAAGTTCCTTAAAGTTAGCCGGCAGACTCATAACTATTCTCTGTGGTTAAACATATTGTTAGCTAACTTAATACACTCAACAATAATTGTCGTATAAAAACGGAAAATTGTTGTCAATTCAACAACAATTTAACCATCGCTTATTTATCAAGGCGCAACATTTATCGAGCTGATCAACACCCTTTAAAATCCCCACCCCATCAAATCGGCGGCGGCGCCAGTACTTCTCTTGAACCATTGGCTTGCATTTGGGAGACGACGCCGGCGGATTCCATGGCTTCTAACATACGGGCGGCGCGGTTGTAGCCGATTTTTAGACGGCGTTGTACGGAAGAGATGGAGGCTTTGCGGGTTTCGGTGACAATTTTAACGGCTTCATCGTAGAGGCTATCGCTTTCCATATCGCCATTGCCGCCGTCCATGCCGCCGACGGCCATATCACCGCCACCCATACCATCGGTAATTTCTTGCAGATAATCCGGTTCACCACGGCTGCGCCATTCGTCGCAAACGCGATGCACTTCTTCATCCGACACAAAGGCACCATGTACGCGCATCGGCAAACCAGTGCCGGGTGGCAAATACAACATATCGCCATGACCCAATAATTGTTCGGCACCGCCTTGATCTAAAATGGTGCGCGAATCAATTTTTGACGACACCTGAAACGCGATTCGCGTCGGCACGTTGGCTTTGATTAAACCGGTGATCACATCCACTGACGGGCGTTGCGTCGCTAACAATAAATGAATGCCAGCGGCGCGTGCTTTTTGGGCGATACGTGCAATCAACTCTTCGACCTTTTTACCCACCACCATAATCATGTCGGCAAACTCATCGATGACGACGACGATATAACTGAGTGGCTCTAAAAAAGGCGCTTCCGTGGCTTCTTCAAAACCCATTTCTTCCAATTTTTTCCAGAGGGGATCACGCAACGGTGTACCGGCTTCGATGGCATCTAATACTTTGCGATTAAAGCCACCAATATTGCGCACGCCCATGGAGGCCAGCAATCGATAGCGCCGCTCCATTTCACCGACGCACCATCGCAGTGCATTGGCGGCTTCTTTCATATCGGTCACTACGGGTGTTAATAAATGCGGAATGTCATCGTACACGGACAACTCCAACATTTTTGGGTCAATCATAATCAAACGTAATTGATCCGGTGTGGCTTTTAACAACATGCTCAAAATCATGGCATTCAAGCCGACCGATTTACCGGAACCTGTGGTACCGGCAACTAACAAGTGCGGCATCTTGGCCAGATCCGCGACGATCGGCACACCCGCAATATCTTTACCCAGACATAAGGTGACCGGTGAAGGGCTGGACTCAAAGGGTTCGGAACCCGCCACTTCACTTAAGCGAATCATATCGCGATGCTGATTGGGGATTTCGATACCCACCACCGTTTTACCGGGGATCACTTCGACCACACGCACACTGACCACCGCCAACGAACGCGCCAAATCTTTAGCGAGATTGGTAATGCGACTGGCTTTGGTGCCGGGTGACGGTTGAATTTCAAAACGCGTCACCACCGGACCTGGCGATACGGCTTCTACCCGCGCTTCAATATTAAAATCAGCCAACTTGGTTTCCAGCAAGGCCGACATATCGGTCAACGCTTGATCAGAATACCCCCGACGCGCACTCGGTGCATCGGGTGGATCAAGCAGATCAATGCTCGGTAATCCAGGATTCAGATCGCGTGCCGGACGTGGCTGCTTTTTAGTGAGAATGGGTTTACGCACCACGGGTTTAATATCCCGCATGGGTGCATCAACACCTGCATTGACGACCGGCAATACTGCTGTTGACTCACTGCGGCGCAGCGTAATTAAATTATTACCCGGCCGCACTTTATCAGGCTCGACTACAAAGCTGGGCTCTTGTTTCGATTCGGATGATCGCAAATCCTGCCATCGATCTTGTAACGATAACTGACAACGTTCCACATAACTCATCACGTATTGCCACACCCATTGGCCCACATCGCTCCACGCAATTTCAATCATCAGCGTTAAACCAATTAACAGCATCGCCAGCAGCAATAACACACTACCCACAACACCAAAGTTCGCTTCTGAAAACTGCTGAACCGCTTCGCCCAATAACCCACCTGCGCTGACCGGCAAATGGTTAAAGTTGCCCAACCACTGACTTAATAACGCACACGCACTCACTAATGTAAAAGTTGCACCACTGATACGACATAACCATAACCAATCATTTTTCGGTGCATCCAAAGGCGTACGCACTAACATCACCGCCTGAGCAATCAACGCAAACGGCAATACGTACGCTAAATAACCAAACAACGTCAGCAGCCAATCCGATAAAAATGCCCCAGCCTGCCCGCCTTTGTTATGTAGGAAACTTCGATCTTGCAACAACATTTGGCTGCCGGTGGAATTAAATCCGGGATCTTGATAATGATAGGTAACTAAAATCAGCAGCATGTACAACGCCGCTGCGACTAAAACAATGACACGACTCTCACGCCACAAATGTCGCATCAAACGCGAAGACGCTTCGTCCGCTTTGGCAGTGTTGCGACGCTTACGTTTGCGCTGCGCAGCGGTAAGCGCACAAAGTGGCAAGCGATGATATAAAAAA
>JANNXD010000128.1:0-21965 GCA_031409375.1 Gammaproteobacteria bacterium
TCTGGCATCTTTGTTCGTAGGTCAGTTGTTGGTAGGTTCTCATCTCATAGTCTCTTGTCGGAGAAAAAGCGATCAGACTACTGGCTTCTGACCTTCTTTTCTACTCTGCAAAAGCTATGCACTTCATTCTTGAATCTAAGGTCATAAAAAAAGTGGCGACTTGTTGACTATGAAATTATGTGACGCACTGCGTCACTTGAGTGTGAATTAGGTTGGGGTTTAACCCGTTTTTCTGGCAAAATACGTTTTTTGAGGCGTAAATGGGCAGGTGTTGGGACAAAAAATGTCACACATGTGCAGCTATATGAAGTTGCTGCATTCGAAATCTACGCTAGGTTGCCAAAATAGGTTGCCAAAATTTTTTAAGGATTAAGCCAAAATGACGCTGCCAATAACGCTACCCAATAACAGAACCATCAATCAAATCACTTCTAAAAAATCAGCTTATTCGAATTTAGAAGGGGGGCTATGTGATAAAAATAATTCATCGCTTTTAACAAAAATTAAGGAAATTGAGGGCAAACAAGTCAAAAAAATTATTATGTACTCTGATCTAACGCAGCCAAACCTCAGCAGCGCATCATTCAGACTGGATAACATAGAAACGTTCCAAAAAAAAACCATTAAAGTGCATGTGTTACTTAAAGCTGAACCACAGCAGCTCACCATCACTCGCAATGGACAAGCGCATATTTTTAATATTCACAGTGACGATGCTAAGGAAGTTTTACTCGAAATTTTGCTCGATGATCAACGGGGAATTGCATTAAAAACTGAGCATCTAAAAAAAATATCTTCTGATCAAAATCAAAAACTCCTAATTGATAAACCCAAGCTCATTGAAAAACTAATCAATATGAATCCTAAATGGAAACAGATAGGTAAATATTTATTCTTAGAATAACTCTAAGTGAGCCATCCAAAAAAGTTCCACAACCTCAATCAGAAACTGATATTGTTTTGGAAGCATCTACACCTAATGATAATAACGCATCATCTGAAAATATTATGCAGCTTTTAACGGGCGCGGGTTATGAGCCGAAGGGCATTAGTGGAGATGGTAGTTGCTTATTTTCCGCATTAGGGCGAATGTGTTATGAACATTTACAAAATAAAGACATGCCAAAATTCGATCAGGCCAATGATGATTCTGCTTATGCAGATGCTTTTAAAACCTGGTTAAAAATAAAAATTGAAAAACATTTAAAAGAAAAAAATAGCCAAATAAAAGAACTCGTTGACAATGCTATTTTAACTGTTAAAGCTGACAACGAGCCTTCAGGTCAATCTTTAATGCTTTCAAATGAATCTGGACTAAATATTATTATTGATTATTTAAATACAAAGAAAATACTTGTAAATAAATGGAATTCTGGCAAAGGTGATGTTATCTATGAACTAGCAATCAATCTAGCCGCATTTTATTCTGAAAAACCGGTTTATTTTGTAACTAAGAAATCTAGCGAAAATAATAATTACTTGATTCAAAAGTTTTCAAAGAATAATGACATGCCAGAATCTGAATTCATTTACTCACCGGAAAGTAAGAAATACACTCAACAGTATCTAAAAGATCTTGTGAATGAGCTTGGAATCGAAAAATCAACTAGTCAGCTTCTTTATCTTGATCAAGTTCAGAAGCACTACGATATTCTTTGTAAAGCCCCTTAGTTAAACCAACACCACCCACTACGAATGCAGGCAACAAAAAAGAGCAAACATAATCGTCTGCCCTTTGATGAATGAAATGGCGCTTATTAAACGCTGGGATATTAATATTGAATCACTTGGCTCATATTGCCGCGTCCACTTTGTGCGACATGAGCAGCATTGCTTTCACCGCTTTGGCAGATGGCAGAGCTGTTAAGCAGTCCTTGTTGTAAGGTATCAGCATGGTTAGCCGTACCGTGTTGCGAAGTGCCGCTGTAGTTGATTGACCCTTCTTGCTTCACATCGTTTTCGTTTAAGGTGCCTTCTTGATAACCAAAAGCGGCATTGCCATAACCTTCTTGGGTAATGGTGGTGTCATTGGCTCGACCCATTTGCCCGGTGTTGGCCATGTTTCTATCACCCGTTTGTTTGATGTCGGTTGCGTTGTTAACGCCGCTTTGGAAGTTAGACGCTAGGTTACTGCTACCGGTTTGTTTCAGTGAGGCGTCATTGCGACTACCACTTTGGTAGCTTTGCGCTTGGTTGCCGTAGCCAACGGATTTAATGTCGACTTTATTGTCGGTACCGGATTGTTGAGCAATCGCACCGTTGCGGCTGCCTTCTTGGGTCACATCGAGATCATTACGGCTACCGCCTTGCGCTGCGAAAGACCAGTTGGAATCGCCGGTTTGTTTGATATTGGCGTCTTGGTTGTCGCCGGCGTACACGCTGGCAGAGCTGATAACGAGAAGGGCTGCTAAGGTAATTTTGTTGAGTGATGTCATGGTATTTCTCCTAGTGGGTAGTAGTAAGTGATGTTTTAGTGGTGGTACGGATTAAAAACCTTGGTTAATCGCAATATTTTGCATGGATCCATTTTGTTGCACGCTGGCGGTTAAGCCTCGGCCGGTTTGGCTAACAGAAGCTTGGTTGGCTTGACCGGTTTGTTCGATGCTAATCGCATTGCCTTGTCCTTGTTGTTGAAAATGAATTAGGTTGTCGTTGCCCAGTTGGCGTGTATTAATGCTGTTGTCTTTACCCATTTGGCTGCCCTGAAGTTGGTTGTGACGGCCATCTTGGAAGGCGTTCACTTGGTTCATTTGGCCTTGTTGTAGCAACGCGATTTGATTGTCGCGGCCAACTTGCGCCAACTCAGCCGTGTTCATGCTGTCAATTTGATTAATCTTGGCTTGTTGATGTTGGCCTTGTTGTCTTAGGTTCACGTTGTTGTCCATGCCTTGTTGGTTAATGTCGGCGTAGTTACCGGTTACGGGTATGGCATCTAATTCGTTAAAGCTGGCCAGTTCTGGGCTTGCCATCAGCTGTTGGCTTAAGCCAATCAGCAGAAGAATCATGGTCACCAGCTTTTTCATTCGTTTCTTCCAGTTTGTGATTTTGTGACTCAGTTTAAAAAACGCTGGATTCAATCTGGTGTTTTGCTAAGCGCTTCATGTTTTTCGGTACACATGAATAAAGGCATGGCTTGTGCCAGTGGTAATTTTTGAGGGGGCGGGTACGGCAGTGATTTAGATCAAAAATGCTCTGAAATAAGCAGCTTGCAAGCGTTGATATTTTTTGAAAATAAATCGTCGAATGCTTGACTCTACAATTTCGTGATCGAGTTTGCAAAAGCCATGATTGCTCAAGTCATTCTCAATTTGTGACTCGTTTCGCAAAGCGTTTTTATGGAGTGACAATTATTGTGAGGGTGTGGCAAAAAATGTCGTTGCACTGAGGAGGCAGTGATGTTGTTGACGATGAATCATTTCGTTATTACAGATAAACGGGCGAAATATAGGAATCAACATGGCGATGCTTTTTGTCAAGCTTCTGCAATCAGTTGTGCAGACATCAATCTGGGTGCTTGACCATTCGATTGGTAAATAGAGGTTTGAGGTTTGATTTGACCTTTTAATAAACTCAGCAGCATTTTTATGGTTTGCCGATTACGATACAGGACGCGCTCTTGAACTTTAATTTGTTGCCGGCAATCAGCTAAAAGTTTGGCAAATGTCTGCCAGTTTTCGGTTAGTGCAGGACGTTCGTCGGCTGCACTTCGCAAAATCAATTGCTGCACGCCTTCGCGATTCATGGGTAGCCGTTGTTGTTTCAGTAAGCTATGCAGATGACTTTCGATTTGGTTGATGTGGCTGAGCAGTTGTTCTTGGGGTGGAAGTAGATCGGATAAAGCTTCGTGTTGGCGGGTTTTTAATAGTTCATGCTGCTGTGCCAGTAGCGGTAATAAAGCTTGCACGAGCTTTTTGCCTTGTTGCAATAACGAATTGAGCTCTTGAAAGTATGACATATGCAGTCTCCATCAATGATTAACGGATGAAGTCTGCAAAATGTACACCAGGATTACTGTTTAGGAAAAAGTGCTACTTCGTAGTTCAGAATGTTTTTGGCTAATTCTTCATCGTCAATGCTTTGTTGGTATTCACCTGTCTGTACTAATTTTTTTAATTGTGCAGCTTTAGGGTTTTGAGGCTCACTTTGACCAATACGTTGTTCTTGTGCAAATAGATTTTTAGCGGCTTGACTAATAGATACAGATTCACTGGTTAGGTTTGGTTTTGCCGGGGTTTTAATGTCCTGATTTTCTTGAACAGATATGTCTGCTTTAAGTGCAGTTTGCACGGTAGCATCTTTTATGGATTTAGGGCCTAGTCCGTTGAGTTCCATGGTATTCATCTCTAATTTAGATAACAGGATTGATCGGTTCTGGATTCGCAATATCGTTTCTATCGGCCAGTATGCTAGGCACTTTAACGGTTTTTTGTAAGCGCGTGTAACTGCAATTTGATTTCACGGATTCACGCTGACGAGACCCGGCGCTAAAACGGTGGCTTCGATTACTTTATTACTGGCGCTATTTCGTACAGAAATACGTTCTCCCATGCTGCCATCGCTGAGCGCAACTCCATTAGTTTTGACATTAATGGTGGCGCTGGCGCCACTGGTGATGGTGACTTGCTGGTTTTTTTTCACCATGCGTGCATTGTCAAGCGCGGTGGCGCTAATCACTGTGCCGGTAGCAACCGATTGTTTGAGGGTTTTGCCAATGACAGCAGCGGTACTTTCAAAATAATTTTGTCTTAATGATTCCATCGGTCGTTCTTGAAGTTGCACATCTGCCATGGTTATTGTGTACCCGCGAGCTAAGGGGCGAATGGCGACAATTACCGCTTTGAGAACATGCACAGTTGCCTTGACATAAATTTTCCAGGGGGTTGGGGCAGTGCAATTAATTTGTAAGGTGATGCGTCCTGCTAATGGTACCGGTGGATTAAACAGCGCAACCTTTAAAGGATCTGTGCAATCGGCCAATTGCAAACGTGGATCGATAGGGCTGATTTCGTAGTGGCTAGTGGTGAGATTCTGTTGCTGAATTAACTGTTGTAAATAGCCATTGGCCTGCTGTTGCAAATCAGCAGCCGTCGTGGCGGCATGGGTAATAACAGGATGGCAATAGGTTGCCAGTGTGCTACAAAATAAGCCGCTTAATAAACTTTTACCGTTTAACATGTTTAACCTATGCTTGAATGATGATCGATTTTTCCCCGAAACTTTACTCATACTGACTAGTGCATTTATGACCAGTGTTTTAAAAACAGTTGATGAACGTACCCGTTTGGTTGGTGAAAACCGTTTGGAGTTGTTGCTGTTCACGCTGCAAAACGGTCAAATGTATGGCATTAATGTGTTTAAAGTGCGCGAAGTCATGCCTTGTCCAAAGCTTACGCAATTGCCCTATGCGCATGAAATGGTTCGCGGTGTTGCTCATTTGCGGGGGACAACACTGGCTGTGATTGATTTGAATCATGCTATTGGTCAAGGTGCACATGCTCAAGTAGAAAATGGTTTTGTCATTATCACTGAATATAATCGTACAGTGCAGGGATTTTTAGTGAATTCGGTTGAGCGCATCATTAATTTAAATTGGCAAAGCGTGGTGCCACCACCGATCGGTTGCGGAGAAAGTAATTTTTTAACAGCGGTAACGCAATTGCAGGAGCGCATTGTCGAAATTTTGGATGTTGAAAAAATTTTGATCATGATTAATCCAAATTTATTAGAAAATGAACTCACGCATAATTTTAGCGGTGAAGTGCTTGAAGGAATCACGCAACATCATTTGCGAATTTTAGTGGCGGATGATTCCACCGTGGCTCGTCAGCAAATTAAGCGTTGTGCTGAAAGTCTTGGTTTAGAGGTGGTGTTGATGCCAGACGGCGATGCCGCGTTAAAACATTTAAAATCAATAGTTGCCGATGGCCATCATATCAATGAGCGTTATTTAATGCTGATATCGGATATTGAAATGCCGAAAATGGATGGCTACACATTAACAGCAGAAATTCGTAAAGATGCCCAACTTAAAGAGATGGATATCTTGCTGCACACCTCATTAAGTGGTTGCTTTAATGAGTCTATGGTACAAAAAGCGGGCGCCAATGCTTTTATGGCCAAATTTCAACGGGATGATATGTTAGCGATGTTGTCACAAAAAATTCAGCAACGCCTTTCCGCTTAACGGCAATCTTCTGCCTACGTCATGGGTTAATAGAGTCTCAACAAGGGGCTTATTAATCAAAGAGCCTATTATAAATCACCATCAAATTTAATTTCACTGTATGGCATAGCTATTGCTGAATGTTGTTCATCTGGTTTTGGGATGATGAGCATGAGCGATATTTTTGGCATTCACGAAAAATCTTTGATGTTTAGCAGCAAGCGTGCGCAATTAATTGCAAACAATATTGCCAACGCGGAAACCCCATGGTATCTGGCGCGTGATCTCGATTTCAAAACGGTATTCAGCCAAAGCCAAACAGCACAAATGTCGCAGACTGATGTGGCGCATCATGCAGGGTTGTTGGATGGAGAGGGTTTTTCTGGTTTAAGTTATCGCATTCCACTGCAGCCGGCACAAGACGGTAATACCGTGGATGTGCAAATGGAAAAAAGCGCTTATCTGGATAATGCCATGCATTTTCAAGCGAGCATGCGATTTTTAAATGGTCGTATTCAAAGCTTGATGTCGGCAATTAAAGGCGAGTAGTTATTTTTTTAAATTGTGGCGTAGTTATTTTTTAATGGTGGGTAGTTATTTTTTAATGGTGGAGTAGCAGGGTTTATGTCGTTATCGAATGTGTTTGATATTGCCGCCAGTGGCATGAGCGCTCAGAGTATACGGTTGAATGCGATCAGTAGCAATATTGCCAATGCCGATAGCGCAGCCAGTACGCCAGAGGCTGCTTATAAAAGTCGACATCCGGTGTTTGAATTGATTCGTCAACAAGCGAACGATACCGCCATGCAAGATGATTTGAATAATGGTTATGGCGTGCAAGTGACGGGCATTGTCGAAAGCCCAACACCCCCACAAATGCGTTATGAGCCTGAAAATCCCTTGGCGGATAAAGACGGTTATGTGCATTACCCAGATATTAATGTGGTAGAAGAGATGGCCAATATGATGGCGGCATCTCGGGCTTTTCAAACCAATGTGGACATGATGGACACAGCAAAATCGATGATGCAACGCGTATTGGCATTAGGACAATAATTTAAATCAGGAATTTAAATCAGGAAATTATATGATCGATTCAGCCCAAACATTAGCCTCAAGCTTACAAAGCAAATCCGTACTCGATGATCTTTCAATTGATCGCAGTACTTCGAATGAAAATAAAAAAACAGATGCAACGGATAAAAATAAATTTTTAGAATTAATGATCGCGCAATTAAAAAATCAAAATCCACTTGATCCACAAGATGGCGCACAATTTTTATCACAATTGGCGCAGTTCAGTACGGTGGAAGGAATTCAAACTTTAAATGACAACATGACACAACTGTCATCGGGTTATCGATCAAGTCAAGCATTACAAGCGACGGCTTTGGTTGGTCGTCGTGTTGAAGTGCCTAGTGATACTGGAACGATTAAAGGTGTTGGTGGGCTTTCTGGTAGCGTCGATTTGGATGCACAAAGTCCAAATGTTTCGTTGCAAATTCAAAATTCAGCAGGCGATTTAGTGAAAACGATTCCATTAGGTGAACACATCGCTGGCTCTGTACCTTTTAAATGGGATGGTTTAGATAATCAAGGTTTGCCAGTATCAAACGGTGAATATGCATTAGTCGCCACGGCGCTAATTAATGGTAAAAGTGTGCAAATGCCAACGCAGGTTGCCGTCAATGTGAATAGTGTGACGCTAGGAAAAGACGGTGAAGTTTTGGTTAACCTAGATGGAATGGGATCGGTTAATTTGGATTCGTTAAAAAATATTGGCTCTTAATATTTTTAACTTCAATAATAAATTATTTTTTCTATTTAATATTAAATTGACATGAATAGTAGAGGCAGTTATGACATTTAATACCGCAGTTTCGGGTTTGCGTGCAGCGAGCAAGGATTTAAGTGTTATTGGTAATAATATTGCCAATGTCAGCACCACTGGTTTTAAGCAATCTCGAGCTGAGTTTGCCGATGTGTATGCATCTGCCGCGCTGGGTAGTGGTGCCAACACAGTGGGCAACGGTGTAGCCATCGCCAATATCGGTCAACAATTTTATCAGGGTGGTATTGCGTCTACCAATAATTCATTGGACATGGCCATTAATGGAAATGGATTTTTTATTTTAAATGATGATGGCGCGACACAATTTAGTCGCGCTGGTATCTTTGGTTTGGATCAAACTGGTTTTGTCGTCAATGCTGAGCAAAAACGCTTACAGGGATTTTCAGCCAATGCAGTCGGTACGATTTCCGGTGAAATTGGTGATTTGCAAATCGAAACGGAAAATTTGCAACCCCGTCAAACAACAGATATAAAAGCATTGATGAATGTTGATGCCAGCCAGACAGCACCAGAAATCAGTGGTAGTACGGCGCAAGCATTAGGCGCTGCTATTGGTGTTTCAGTGGCTGGTAGTGGTAATGGTTATCCTTCGGAAGCCATTAGTTTTACCGATGCTAACGGTACGATTACCACGACCACCACGAGCGCAGCTGATTCTGCTGCGGTCATTGCTTCAAACTTAAATTTACAAGATGGTGTGGCGGCAACGGCTTCGACCACAGCCACCATGGTATTTGATAGTGCCACCACAAGTAATGGATTTCAGATTAATTTAAATGGTGCAAATATTGCTGATTTTACAGGTAATAATTCTTTAACGGCTCAAGATATTGCCGTCAATATTAATAACCTAACCAATACAACGCTGAGAGGAATAAGCGCTACTTATAACAATGCGACCGATACTTTAATTATTAGCTCAAGTCGTGGTGATGATTTGCAGTTCAGCATTAATAACACAGGTAATGCCACTGATACGCTAGCAGTAACGGGCACGTCTGGTGCTGCGGTTACGATACTCGGCGATAATAGCAATGGATTAAATGTAACGGTGGGCGGTACCTTGGATGTGACGATGGACGAAGGCATTACCGTCACCAGTACCAACGGAGGAACAGGCATCTTTGATAATCCAATTTCAACGGTAAATTTTGTTGATAATACCTTTGATCCTGCTGATCAAGACACCTATAACCATGCGACGTCGATGAATATTTTTGATTCTTTGGGAAACTCCCATGTGATGTCATTGTATTTTGTCAAAGAAAGTACCCCGAATAATTGGACTGCTTACGCGCAAATTGATGGAGAAGATGTTGGTGAGCCTAATACAGCATTGCCTGCACCGCAAAACACAGAAGCTAGTCGAGCATCATTTCGATTATTTTTTAATGATAATGGTAGCTTAGATACGACGACTTCTGATCCCGTACAAATTACCTATTGGAATCCCATTAACGATGCCGGTATCGTTAATGGTGCACAAACGGGATTAACCTTTGCAAATGGTGCTACTTTTCCGGTCGCAGAGCCATTGACCAGCTCTAATTTTGAAATCGATCTTAGTGGGATGACGCAATTTGGCAGTACGTTTGCCGTAAATGATATTACGCAAGATGGTTATACCACGGGTCGATTAACCAATGTTGATGTGTCGCAATCGGGGATTATTTTTGCGCGATATACCAATGGTCAATCAAGAAGCTTAGGTCAAGTGGCGTTAGCAAATTTTCGTAATCAACAAGGTTTGCAACCGATTGGTAATTCGGCGTGGGTAGAAACGTTTACGTCTGGAAATCCGATTACCGGTACTCCGGGTTCTTCTTCATTGGGTGCCCTGCAATCGGGGGCGCTAGAAGAATCCAATGTCGATTTATCCGAAGAGCTGGTTAGTTTGATTGAAGCACAACGTAATTTCCAAGCAAATTCTAAAACCATTCAAACCGAAGATGCGGTCACACAATCGATTATTAATTTGCGATAAAAATATTCACTCATAGCTTTCTGATATTTAGTTTTTGATAGCATTCTGCTATTTAATTTTGGTTGGAAAACTATTTTTTATAGGTAGAGAGATAAAATTGTGGATAAATTACTCTTCACTTCCATGACAGGTGCAAGTCGTGCGATGCAATCTCAAGCCATGGATGCGAATAATTTAGCGAATGTCGATACCATCGGTTTTAAAGGAGATCTACAACGCGCTACCGCATTTGCGGTACAAGGAGATGTTTTTCCAACACGTGTTATGACGCAAGTAGAAGGGGTGGGTAGTGATTTTAGTAAAGGCGCGTTGATGACCACAGATCGAGATTTAGATGTAGCTATTCAGGGTGATGGCTGGTTAGTGGTGCAAGATGCTAATGGTAATGAAGCTTTTACGCGATCAGGTGAATTATTAATAGATGCCAGTGGCATGATGCGCACCCGTGATAATTTGCCGGTGGTCGGCAATGCCGGTCCGGTGAGTTTGCCGCCTTATGAGCAATTAGAAATAGGTATCGATGGCGTGGTGTCGGTTAGAGCACTGGGTCAAGGTCCAGAGTCATTAAGTGAAGTGAATCGTCTGAAGTTAGTGAATCCTGATATTAAGCAATTAGCAAAAGGTGCGGATGGATTATTTCGTCGTCGTGATGGTTTAGTTGAAACCGCTGATGCAAGCGTACATATCATTAAAGGTGCCCTGGAAAATAGCAATGTCAATGCAGTGGCTTGCATGATGCAAGTATTGTCTTCAGCGCGACAGTTTGAGCTCAATGTACAAATGATGAGTAAAGCGGAAGAAATGGATCGCTCTTCGGCACAATTACTGCAGCTTAATTAAATAATTGATGGATTAAATTTATAATTTAAATTTTGATGAGTAGGAAAAAACTATGCATGCCGCATTATGGATCAGTAAAACAG
Source organism: Gammaproteobacteria bacterium (assembly GCA_031409375.1). Taxonomy (GTDB): domain Bacteria; phylum Pseudomonadota; class Gammaproteobacteria; order Pseudomonadales; family JANQJO01; genus JANNXD01. The sequence continues at coordinate 10,923 of JANNXD010000128.1, forward strand.
GACTCAGTGCCGAAGATGATAAACTCAATTCGATTTCGCATAATTTAGCGAACGTCTCGACGATTGGGTATAAGCGTGATCGACCCGTGTTTCAAGATTTAATTTATCAAATCAAAAAACAACCGGGCGGCCAATCTTCACAAGATACGGTATTGCCAACTGGCTTGCAGCAGGGTACCGGTGTGCGCACCGTGGCTACTCAGAAAATTTTTACCACAGGGAATTTACAAGTCACCGATCAACCCTTGGATTTAGCCATCAATGGTCGCGGTTTTTTTCAAGTGTTGATGCCGGATGGCAGCTTAGGTTACACCCGGGATGGCCAATTTCAATTAGATTCTACCGGCCAAGTTGTTACCAGCAGTGGTTATGTTTTGCAACCGGCGATTACGGTACCGACTACGGCAAGCACGATTACCATTGGTAGTGATGGCGTGGTATCGGTATTGGATGCGGCAACAGGGACTTCCTCGCAGTCTGGTCAATTACAAGTTTCGGATTTTGCGAATCCGGCTGGCTTGCAATCGATGGGTGAAAATTTATATCGTGAAACAGTTGCCAGTGGCTCTGCTACTAGCTCGACGCCTGGGATTAATGGCGCCGGGGGTGTTCTGCAAGGCACATTAGAAAACTCGAATGTTAATGTAGTCGAAGAATTGGTGAACATGATTGCCACGCAACGCGCTTATGAAATGAATTCAAAAGTGATTTCCACAGCTGATCAGATGATGCAGTTTGTGACGCAGAATTTATAAGGTAGGCAGTTCATGAGACAGTTGTTGATTTGTGTCTTAATGGCGATCATGTGTGGCTGTGCAATTAAGCCGTTGGAAAGACCTAATGATCCGAATTATGCACCTGTACAGCCGGCGTCTTTATTGCCCCCGCAAATTAATGACGGCTCTATTTATCGTGCTGGTTTTGCTACTGATTTGTGGATGGATCAGCGTGCACGCAGAGTAGGCGATGCGATTACGATTTTATTATCTGAAAGCACAACCTCTTCTAAATCGAACTCCGCATCCATTAAAAAAGATACGGCTGTTTCGGCAGCGAATCCCACTATTATGGGGTTGTCGCCCAACCTTCATCCCAATAAGCTATTGTCGAGTGGTGATGCTGGCGTGACATTGGAAAATAAAATTGACAGTGCCAGTGATTTTTCAGGTGCTGCGGACGCGGGCCAAAAAAATTCTTTAAAAGGCCAAATCACTGTAACCGTAAGCGAAGTATTGCCAAATGGATTGCTACGCGTTCGTGGCGAAAAATGGTTGATGTTAAGTAAAGGTGAGGAATTTATCCGTATCACGGGTTTGATTCGTCCTTCCGATATTAGTACAACCAATACGGTTGCCTCGACACAAATTGCCGATGCTCGAATTACCTATAGTGGACGTGGTGATTTAGCCGATGCCAATAATCCCGGTTGGTTGACTAAGTTTTTTAATGGCCGTTATTGGCCATTTTAATGAGTGTAATTATGAATTTTATAAAAAAGTTAGTTGCAGTTTTTTGGATGGTATTATCTGTTAACGCGTATTCTGATCGCTTAAAAGATTTAGCCAGTGTGCAAGGCGTTCGCAGTAATCAATTGGTCGGCTATGGTTTGGTGGTGGGCTTGGATGGTACAGGCGACCAAACCAGTCAAACGCCGTTTACCATTCAAACTTTTAAAAATATGATGGCGCAATTTGGTATTGCGATTCCCAGCAATATTAATCCGCAGTTAAAAAATGTTGCCGCCGTTTCTATTCATGCTGAGTTACCAGCATTTTCAAAAGTAGGTCAAACCATTGATATCACCGTGTCTTCTTTGGGTAATGCCAAAAGTTTGCGGGGTGGAAGTTTATTAATGACGCCGTTACGCGGTGCTGATGGTCAGGTGTATGCGTTATCGCAAGGAAATTTAGTGGTCGGTGGTTTTGGTGCTGAAGGCAGCGATGGTTCGAGTATTAAAGTGAATGTACCCAGTGTCGGTCGCATTCCTAATGGTGCTTCCATTGAACGTGAATTACCCAGCTCTTTTGCTAATGGCGAATTTTTAACATTTAATTTGCATCAATCGGATTTCACGACCGCCAAACGCGTGACGGATAGCATTAATCGTTTGTTGGGTTCGGCAACCGCGCAAGCTTTGGACGGCACGTCAATTCGGGTATCAGCACCACAAGATGCCTCACAGCGCGTAACATTTTTATCCGTACTGGAAAATCTGGAGATCGCCCCCGCTGAAGCATCTGCCAAAATTATTATTAATTCTCGTACTGGCACCATTGTGATTGGACAAAATGTGCGGGTTTCACCGGCGGCAGTTACGCATGGCAGTTTAACCGTCACCATTTCTGAAGATCCCGCAGTGAGCCAACCAAATGCGTTAGCCTCTGGTGAAACCGTGGTCGTACCCGATTCTAATCTCAGTATTGAACAAGAAAAAAGCCGCATGTTTGTTTTTAAACCCGGCGTTAGTCTGGATGAAATTGTGCGCGCAGTGAATCAAGTCGGCGCAGCACCAGGGGACTTAATGGCGATTTTAGAAGCTTTAAAACAATCAGGTGCGCTGCGTGCTGAAATTGTGGTGATCTAAATGACGCTCTCTACGGAATCTCCTTTAGTAAATGCATCCTCTGTTGTCCCTTCGGCTTATTACGATTTGCAAAATTTAGCTAAATTAAAAAAAGATGCCGGTAAAACTTCAGAAAATTTAGCTGGAGTTGCAAAGCAATTTGAAAGTCTTTTTATGAAAATGATCTTGGATAGCGCCCGTAAAGCCAATGATGTGTTTGGTGAAGACAGTTATTTAAACAGTCGAGATACTGAATTCTATCAGCAAATGATGGATGATCAGATGAGCACTGAGCTGACTAAAGGGTCAGGCTTGGGTATCGCTGCAATGTTGGTAAAGCAATTATCACCCTATGTGAAATCAGAACATGCCTCTGTAGAAATTGAATCGCCAACCAAAATTTTACGACCACAAATCTCTACTGAGATGACAAAACCAAAAAAGAACGTGCAATTTTCGAGTCCAGATCAATTTGTAAAAGCCTTGTGGCCACAGGCCCAACAAGCTGCACAACAGTTAGGTATTCAACCGGAATATTTACTCGCGCAAGCGGCTCTGGAAACTGGTTGGGGCAAAAGCGTTATCGATAATAGCCATAATTTATTTGGCATTAAGGCTGATGCGAGTTGGAAAGGTGATCGCGTTTCTGCGGTTACTACGGAAATACACGATGGAAAATCTTTTAATGTCACCGCAGAGTTTCGCGCTTATCCGAACTATGAAGCCAGTTTTGATGATTATGTTCAGTTCATCAAGACACATCCACGGTATCAGCCAGCCATCGCCGTTGCTGCTGATCCTCAGGCGTATTATCAACAATTGCAAACGGCAGGTTATGCAACTGATCCTGATTATGCGCGTAAAGTCGTGAGCATTGCGCAACAGGATCGCTTGAAAACCTCGCCGCTAGCTGTGCGTTAGGAAATAGGATGCGGATATGACTTCTTTATTAAATATTGGCGTGAGCGCCTTAAATGCTAACAAGAGTCGCTTAAATACCGCCGGTAATAATATTGCCAATGCGGCTACGGCAGGATATAGCCGCCAAGAAGTACTCAGCACCACGGCAGCCACGCAAAAATTGGGTGGAAATTTTATTGGATCAGGTGTTGCGGTTGATGGTATTAGACGTAATTACGATAGTTATTTATCCAGCGAAATGCGCAGCAATTCCAGTAGTTTTGAGCAGTACGATTCCTTAGTCACTGAGCTCGATAAAGTCGATAATTTTATTGGGGATGATACAGTGGGTTTGTCGCCCAGTTTGCAGCAATTTTTTGCGGCGATGCAAGACGCCGCGAATAACCCCCAATCGACAGCTAGTCGTCAGACTTTGCTGACGAAAGCTGACTTATTGGTAAATCGTTTTCACAGCAGCAGTGCGCGGCTGGATGAAATCAGTGATGCGGTGAACACGCAGTTATCCAATACCGCCACTGAATTAAATGCACTGACCAGTAATCTTGCCCGTCTGAATGTGCAGATTAGTAGTGCCGGTGGTAGCGGGATTGCGAGTCAACCCAACGATTTGTTGGATAAGCGTGATCAACTATTGTTAAAACTTTCCGAGTTAGTCACGGTAAATGCCATTCAAGACGCCAATGGAAGTGTTAATGTTTTTGTAGGCAATGGCCAAGCGTTGGTGATTGGTAATCAAGCTTTTGCGATGTCGGTGCAACCCAAATTAGAAGATCCACAACGAATTGATCTGGTGTTAAGTCAAGGTAATAGTCGTCAAGTGGTGACGGATAGCTTGTCTGGGGGGCGTTTAGGGGGGTTAACCGATTTTGTTAGCAATACTTTGTATGATACTTATGATCAACTGGGTCGTGTCAGTGTGGGTTTAAATGTAGCGATTAATGAACAGCATCGTAATGGCATGAATTTGAACAATGAGACCGGCTTTGATTTTTTTACGGATGTGAATTCGACGGCGCGAACGCAAGCAAGGGTGTTGGCAGATCCTGAAAATTCGAGTTTAAGTACAGGCCAAATCGAAGTAGCAATTGATGATATTAGCGAGTTAACCAGCAGTAATTATCAAGTGCAATTTTCAGCGACCAATGCGCGGCAATATACGGTCACACGTTTAAGTGATGGCGAACAAATTAGCAGTAATTTGTTGCCATTAACCTTGCCAGCCACCCTTGAATTTGATGGCCTTGAAATCAGCTTTGCTTCTGGATCTTTTCAGACAGGTGATAAATTTACCCTCTATCCAACACGTTTTGAAAGTGGCAGTTTGCAAATGCAGGTTAGCGATGTTCGGGATTTAGCGTTGGCGCAACCGATTAAAACGGCTGCGACTTTGGGCAATAGCGGGACGGGAGTGATTTCTTCTGGCGAAGTAACCGATACCAGCGGCGACAGTTTTGATTTAATCAACCAAAAAGTGGCACCGCCTTTACTGATTCGCTTTATTACTAATAGTACTTATGAGGTATTGGATAACTCAGATCCTAATCGTCCCGTTGAATTATTGCCGCCGCTGAGTAATCAACGTTTTGTGTCTGGCATCAGTAATTCTATTTTTCCGACAGCCGAGAATCAAACGGCGGTCAGCACGTTGGGAGATAATGTCGGGGTTGCGCAAATTGCGGTGTCAGGAAATGGTTATAGCGCTGAATCAATTCAATTCACCTTGATTGATGCCGACACCAAACAAATTACGCGACAGAATGTCACCACAAATGCAAATGACTCTGCACAGACGATAGCCGCAGCATTTAATAATATTACTGGTGTCAGTGCGACAGCGCTGACGCGCGCAACAATTGGTAATATTAAAAGTGTTACCCCATTAAATCTTACTTTTAATGGGGAGTTATTAACGGGTTTTACGCCGTCAGCTTTAGCGAACAGCATCAATTCTAATGCCGTATTAACGCAACAAGGCATTCGGGCGATCAGTGATGGCTCAAAAATTTATATTACCTCGAATAAAGGCGTTGATTTTAATTTTCAATTGGGTGGCGCTAGTGCCAATGACAGTATTGATGTCACGGGAATGGATGGCACAACATTACAAATTAACGCATTGGCTGCAACACCGGCGGTGACGGTGGGTGGTCGCGTTGATTTGGTAATGAATGACGGCGTGAGCGTACAAGGGCAAGGCAATATCATTGAACCCATTCCAACCGCACGACTGACGGATCGTGGTTATCAAGTCAGTATTAGCGGACAACCGAGCACTGGCGATACTTTTTTGGTGAATTACAACACCAATGGATTTGCAGATAATCGCAATGCAGTGGCTATGGCGGCGATTCAAAATTCCAATGTGTTGCAAGGCGGCGCCGTCACCTTGCAAGGTGCTATCGCCAATTTGGTTAATCAAGTTGCGAATCGGAGTCAAGAATCGGCGATTAATCGTGATGCCTCGGAAACATTATTGACGCAGGTACAGCAAGCTCGCGCTGAGGTGTCGGGTGTGAATTTGGATGAAGAAGCCGCCAAGCTGATCGAATTTGAAAATTCTTATAACGCATCTGCGCAACTCATCACCGTGGCACGCAATCTTTTTGATACTTTATTGAATGCGGTTGGATAGGAGTTGCCGATATGCGTATTTCGACTGAAATGTATTTTCAGCAATCATTAAAAAATATCCAATCCAGCACGTTGCGTTTGAATCAGACACAGCAGCAATTGTCGACTGGATTAAAATTTTTAACGCCTTCTGATGATCCCGTGAATAGCAGCAAAGTTGTAAAACTCAATGAAGGGTTGGGATTAACGAAAAGCTATCAAAGTAATGTCGATACCGCGCGTGCCCGACTATCGACAGCAGAAGGAGTGCTGGGTGATGTCGATGGCGCGTTGCAGCGGATTCGCGAATTAGCATTGCAAAGCAACAATGCCGCCTTATCGTTTGACGATCGTAAAGTCATTTCCACTGAAATGCAGCAGCTCAATCAACAACTTCGAGAGCTAATGAATAGTCAGGATGGTCTTGGTGTGTATTTGTTTGGTGGCTATCAAACCCAACAATTACCTTTTACTGAACGCAACGGAGGAGGATTTGATTTTAATGGCGATGAAGGTCAGAACCAATTACAAGTAGCACTTTCGACACGCTTAGCCACCGGCTTGTCTGCAAAACCTTTATTTGTGGATTTACCATCCAGTACCAAAGGGGTTTTGACGGCGGCGGCTAGCACAAATCAAAGTAGTGCGAGTATTTCTGCTGGTGTGATCGTTGATCAAGATGCATTTGACGAACATTTTCCAGAAGATTTTCGGATTACGTTTAATGATCCAGAGCTTAATCAAGGTCGAAGCACGTTTACGGTGACGCAGATCAGTGATGGTAAGCCAGTGATGGGAACTGAACCGGCTGGGTATTTGGTGAACTCACCCTTTACGTCGGGTGATGTCATTGAATTTAACGGTGTACAGGTGCGATTAAGTGGCGAGCCGGTTTTCGGTGATAGTTTTACGGTTGAGTCGAGTCAAAATCAAAGTTTGTTAAACACCGTTTATCGTTATAGCCAAGTGTTAGATAACTCATTGGCGAGCAGCTTATTTTCACCGACGGAAGTTCCGGTGATTGGACGCGCAACACCGGCTGCCGAAAATTTGAGTACAGCGGGTAACTATGTCGCCGCGCAAACCGTACGCTTAGTTACCTCCGATGGTAGCGTGGAAACCGTTTCGATTGCTGCCAATGAAAGTACCGATAATATTGTTACACAACTCAATACCTTGTCGGGTGTTACTGCGGTTGCTAATAACACCGAAGCGACTTTAGATTTTACGCACACCGTTGCGCATCAAGGCGAAACCATTGCTTTTGAACTTAATGGCGTGAGCATTTCGGCGGTAGCCGGTGCTAATGCTGCGGCGACTTATGCTGCCTTGGATACGCAAATTGCTGCTGCCGTTGCAACTTTGCCGAACATGGCTTACACCAACAATGCAGACGGTACTTTTAGTTTTGTTGAGAATACCGGTGCCAATATCAGCATTGAAAATTTTAGGGTTACCGCCTTACCGCGTTTGGATATGAATGTGCTCGGTGGCTTTAATACGGGTGATGCGGTTGCATTTACGCTCACTGGCTCTTCTGGTGAAACTGTCAATATTGCTTATACGGCAACGACAGGTAATGTCGATGAGTTAGCGGCTGCCATGCAAGCGGATATCCTTACTGCGGGATTATCCGCTGCGATTGAGGTCACTCAGCCTAATGGTGTGGGGACGGCGATTCGTTTGCGTTATTTGGGTGATACCGATGGCGATGCCAGTATTAATATCACGAATTTTACGGATGGTGGGGCGGATAATGCGCAGTTAAGCGTGATACCGGCCATAGGTACATCCGTATCACAAAATGGCACCAATGCCAGCATTCTGACGGCTGGATTTGATTACCGAATTGCAGCAGAAGAAAATCGCCGTACCGTGCAATTTCAGGGATCAGTGGGTGATCCCGTGACCTTAATTGAAGGTAGCTTTGATTCCAGTTCAGTGGCGGCTGAAATTGGTCTGACGCTCAGCAACGATTATCAACTCACGTCTGACGTGGCTGCTGCTTATGGAGGTTTATTTACCGTGTCAGTAAACCATCAAGTTTTAGCCGATGCACGCGTAGTGGATGCAGTTGGCGGATTTTTAACGGATTTGCAAAGTGCTCAGGATAACGTATCACGCTATCGATCTGAATTGGGGGCGCGGCTTAATACCCTGGATGATATTGAGTCGCTGAATGAGAGCTTAATCAGTGAAACGGAAAAGCTGGTATCTCAATTGCGGGATGTCGATTTTGCTGATGCCACGACGCGATTGAATTTACAGGCTATTATTTTAGAGGCCGCGCAATCCAGCTTTGTCAAAATTTCCCGCTTAAACCTGTTTGCTTTGCTTTAAAACGCATAAAGATATTTGACTGGTTGCCGATAAAACAACATCTGCCATTTTTCTTGTGTTCAAAGAGGATGGCCGGACTCAGTTTGATTTTTAATTTGGAGCGAAAAAAAATGAAAAGTGCAGCCAATGTTTATAAAAGCATGAGCAATGTTGGGCAATCAACGGAGGCCAGTCCACATCAATTAATTACGATGTTATTTGAAGGTGCGCTAGAACGGTTGGCTGTTGCGAAAGGTGCCATGATGCATGGCGATGTGCCAAAAAAAGGGTTAATGATCAGTAAAGCGATTAGCATTATCGAAGGTCTGCGTGCCAATTTGGATCTTGAGAAAGGCGGGGATATTGCTAATAATTTAAATCGTTTGTACGAGTATATGGAAAATCGTTTGTTTGAAGCTAACTTAAAAAATCAAGTTGAGTATATTGATGAGGTTGTTGATCTACTCAGAAATATCTTGAGTGGCTGGCAAGATATAGCACAGCATGCGGATGTTCTTGCGGCTGTTCATTAAGATTTTGGCTGATTATAGTGTTAATTAATTAAAGGTTTAGGGTTGTCGTTATGATGCAGCAGATATTGGCGCACACAGAAAACATGTTGGCTTTTGCACGCGCCGAGCAGTGGGATGAATTTCTGACGTGTAATGAACAGCGTCAGCGTCTCACGGATCAATCCGCTTTTAACCCACTGAGTGAACGGTTTGATACCGCTGATTTGCGTCGTTTGTTTGTGATGAATCAACAGCTATTGGATTTGGTATCCCAGCAACGTGATAGACATAGAGAAGCCTTGCTGGTATTGCAAAAAAATGCTCGGGCCGTGAGTCAGTATCGGCACTGCTCATAGCCCATGACGCATCTTCCATCATTCTAGCGGTTTAATAAATTGATTTTCTGAGAATATTTGAGAATGGTCCTCTGGTTAATTGTTGACTCAACATCCGTTCTAAACAAAATGGGTAGGTGAGAATATTTTTCAATAAAGTGTTCTGTTTCTGGCGTGTATTCACCGTTAAATACAATGCCTATAATGGGTATGTTTTTTCGCTTTAAAGACTCGATGGTAAGCAGCGTGTGGTTGATACTGCCTAAATATATTTGCGAAACAATAACAACACTCGATTCCAAATATTTAATTAAATCAATCATCAGATTTTGATCATTTAATGGAACAAGCAAACCCCCAGCTCCCTCAATGATCAATTGGTTTTTTGTTTCAGGCAAAATAAAATCACTTAAATTTATTGTTAGTCCATCTTGTTTGGCAGCGGCATGAGGAGACAAAGGTTGCGTCAACTGAAACCTTTCATTATGAAAAAAAGATGTAGAATTTGAAATTAAACTTCTCACCTTCATTGTATCTGAATTTTTTAAATCTCCAGATTGAATCGGCTTCCAATAATCAGCTTTTAGATGTTCAGCGAGGATTGCCGAAACGAATGTTTTGCCTACATTTGTTCCAATTCCAGTCACGAAGATTTTTTTTATATTAACGATATTTTTCAAGGTTTAGTCTTTTACCATTTGTAGTGTCATTGAAAACTCCATTGTCATACACTAGACTTCCATTAACAAATTTGTTTAATATAGTGCAATTTTTTCAATTATTTAATCTGCTAATAAAACGTCTGCGATATGAATTATTCCTTTGTTCATAACAGAGGCATTCCTAATAATTGTTTTCATGTTTATTTTTTAATACCTCTTTGTAAACGATCATTCAATGTTTTTCCTAATCCTTCGTCAGGAAATCTTTCAGCAATAATGACATCAAGATTTTTTTCATCTAAACGATGTAATGCCGCATAAAACTTTTTCGCAGCTTCATTTAAATCTTCATTTTTGAAAGCACTTCTTGAATGTAGATCTTATTATTGAATATTTAATTCTTATAAAGAAGCAGGTCAATTTTCTTTCCTTCGAATTTCTTTACTAAATCAATTATATTATGCGTTAAAAAAGTGTACGGCGCGTAATGACGAGAAAGCATTCCTGGATCAGTTGGCTTACCATCACTGGCTGTCATTGCAACCAGCTTACCAACGATTTTTTCAATTTGCTCTACCGAAATGGCCCCATGTCTGTATAACACTGGCTGGCCACCATAAAAACCAATGACGGTAGATTCTACACCTAGCGTGCATTCACCACCATCTAAAATCACATCAAGCGCCTTAGTAAAGTAATTTGGAACATGCTTAGCAGATGTTGGACTAATTGATCCAAACGGATTTGCGCTAGGCGCAGCAAGAGGAAAATCAAGCTGCGACAATAGCTTCAACATTAAAGGATGATTCGGCACTCTGACGCCAACCGTATCTTTTCCTGAAGTTACAATATCGAGTATGTGAGATTGTTTTTTTAATACCAGCGTCAAAGGACCCGGCCAAAGTTTGTTTGCCAGCTTGATTGCTTTATCTGGAATTTCACAAGCAATTTCTTTTAAAAATTCTTGTGATTTAATATGAATCTTAGATTCAAGAATGAAGTGCATAGCTTTTGCAGAGTAGAAAAGAAGGTCAGAAGCCAGTAGTCTGATCGCTTTTTCTCCGACAAGAGACTATGAGATGAGAACCTACCAACAACTGACCTACGAACAAAGATGCCAG
>JANNXD010000129.1:0-3138 GCA_031409375.1 Gammaproteobacteria bacterium
ACCAAACATGTCGTTGCAGGCTTGCTCCAATCTAGTGTCTGTTTTAAAGTAGCTTCCAGCTCGTTGATCATATTAAGAATCCATTCTCTTGTTTTCGCGAACGGAATTATATGGCTTTTTATACGCTGATCAACGGGCCTCATCTCTTGTGATCATTTCTTAATCTGAATTTTGTCGTGTACAGAGATCCATCGTACAAAAACCTTAGATACGTTTCTCAAGATACTTACGATAATTGGTTTAGATCACATCCAGAACCGGGTGATATTTTGCTCACATTAAAAGGCAGCCAGAATGGTGCTGTTTGTTTGGTTCCTGATCCAGTTGATTTTGTAATTGCTCAAGATATGGTTGCATTACGGGTTAACGAAGATGTTATTGATCCTTCGTTTTTATTTGCTGCTTTGCGTTCTCAAGATGTGCAGACGGAAATTAAAAATCTAGATGTAAGCGGTGTCATACCTCATCTAAAAAAATCTGACTTCGATAAGCTGAAAATTCCATATCCTGACATTGATACACAAAAATCTATTGGCAATTATTATTTGTGCTTATCTAAAAAAATCGACCTCCTGCATCGCCAGAACAAAACCCTCGAAGCCATGGCTGAAACACTGTTTAGGCAGTGGTTTGTGGAGGGGGCGGGGGATTGGGAGGAAAAACCATTAAAAGATGTTTGTGTAATTCAAAACGGGTACGCGTTTCAAAGTCAAACATATAGAGAGTCTGGTCAAAAAATATTAAGGACTATGAATTTTTCAAATCACTGGATTGAGCTTAAAGGGTTTGTTTATATCTCCGATGAGCTGGCTAAGTCATTTGAAAAATTCTACATCCAGAGAAATGACTTTCTACTGGTTATGGTTGGCGCAAGTTTGGGTAACTTTGCAATCGTTACAAAAGACGTTTTGCCTGCCCTGCAAAATCAGAATATGTGGTGCTTTAGGGCAAATAAATATGTCCCGCAACATTATTTGAATTTCGTGTTAAGGCAATTGATTAACGAAACCTTACATGGCGCATCTGGCAGCGCCAGAGAGTTTTTCCAAAAAGGTGTGTTTTACGAGCTTAAAATAGTCGTGCCTCCTACGGATTTAATGAAGCATTTTGAAGAAGTATCTGAGGCTATTTTTTCTAAAATTGAATTAAATAGATTTCAGATGCAATCACTTGAGAATCTTAGAGATGCGTTGCTGCCGAATTTGATGAGTGGTGATGTGAGGGTGGCATGATTAAGCCAATAAAGCTTTGGGCAAAAAAGGCATTTGAACTTATTTTTCACGCCGAACATCACTTGCGTAGAAACATGGATTATGACAAAAGACTTGCATTAATTAGCTTTGATAACTCTATCGAAGTTTCAATTAGCGTTTATTTGTCATTGGATCCAATACAAAGAAATAATAAGCAATATGCGAAAAAGGATGTTGAAATATGGCTGAATAATTATCACTCGCGCCTAGATTTTTTCGCAAAAGAGCTGTTTGCTAGAGGTTTGCCAGAACATAAAGATAAAGCCCACATAATTTATTTGCACAAGCAGAGAAACGAGCTTTATCACGGCAGCACAGGCAGCGTTCCTGAAGTTAGCACGCTTGAGGAAATCCGGTTTGTTGCGCTATGGATTTATTCTATCCTTTTTGATGACGCGGATATTGAGTTGCGTTTAGATAATGCCATCAATGCTGAGAGTAAAGCTGAGCCGTTTATGCCAGACACACCTATTAGGCCGAGCATGGGTAATTTATCTGAGTTGGTTTCTGATCCTGACAAAGTTTCTGTATTAGTTGGTTCATCGTTGATTGGAAAATGGGATGAAAAAAATGAGTCTGATATGGATATTGTGAAGAGACTTGCAGATGGACTTTAATACTTGGGATAGAGAGTTGCGCGGTATTTTGCACAGCGAAGCTTCACCACTCAATCTTCGTAACGGTCGTTATTGGGAAATTAATAATAAAAGTGAATCTTTACTGCTCGTAAAAGACAGGATTTTTGATAGACAGCTAGATGCAATAAAAGCAATTAGTGCCGAGGTGCTAAAAGAAGTTGATCCAAAATTTGACTTGGAGCCGGATGAACATTATGCGGCAGCCGTTTTTGGTAAGAGTTTGCGCTATTCAAACAATCTGCGGGAGGGGTTGGCCGAGACATTAGTCTGGTTGGGTATGAATGGTGACTTGTTAACTAACTGCTCGCCCGATAAAAGAAAGTACACTGCACTGATGGCAGTAAGAGAGATTTTCGCTGATGCAAGCTGGCAACTTTGGGGCAGCCTGAATCAGTTGTTGCCTACTTTAGCGGAAGCAGCCCCTGAAGAATTTTTGGATGCTGTCGAGTCTGCTTTAGGGAAAATGCCCTCACCATTTGACGATCTGTTCAAGCAAGAGGGAAATGGGATCACCGGCAGAAATTACATGACTGGTCTGCTCTGGGCGCTTGAAGGTTTGGCTTGGGATGAAGAATATCTATCACGTATTTGTGTAATTTTAGCTGAGCTTGCCGAGCACGATCCGGGTGGGCGATGGGCTAATCGCCCTGGAAATTCAATTACAGATATTCTGCTACCGTGGCATCCACAGACGCTTGCGCCAATAGAAAAGCGGTTTGCGGCAATTCGTGCGATACGGAAAGATTCACCCAAAACAGCATGGAAAGTGTTGCTCAGCCTTCTGCCGAACAGCCGTCAATCGACATCCGGTTCCCATAAGCCCAAGTGGAGGAACCCACTGCCAGGGGATTGGAAGCCGGTTGTCACCAATGGTGAGTATAGAGATCAAGTTATTCATTATGCAGCCATTGCAGTAGAGATGGCGTGTGAGGATTTAAACAGAGCGAATGAGCTAGTAGAAAATCTGGATAATTTGCCAGAACCTTCATTTGATGTGTTTCTAAATTACCTCTCATCAGATGCAATTGTTGGTCTTGCTGAGATCGAGAGAAAATCTATTTGGGAAAAATTAACGGAGTTTGCGAATAAGCATCGGCGTTATGCAGATGCTAGGGCGTGTTGATGATTCATGGTTTACGATAATCACATTTTAATCCACATAATTGCGCAAGCTAACGCGACTGCACCGACGAAATTTCTTTTGAGCTTATCGAAACGAGTGGCAACACCACGGAAATGTTTAAGCC
>JANNXD010000130.1:0-37559 GCA_031409375.1 Gammaproteobacteria bacterium
TGGCTCCTTGGATCTCTTATTCCTGTCACACACACATTGATCATCGCAACTCTCCTTTTGCTCAAAAGGCAAGTTTACGAATCACATCTTTTTATTCAACCAAAAGTTTACCTTTGATTGAATTGTGCTAGGGAGCCCTGGTGCAATTGCAAATATGGACGGTTATTTTATCCTGGTTACTGCTGGGTGAATCCCTGTCTGCCGCTCAAATCGCAGCATCAGTCACCGTAATGATCGGTGCGATGCTGTGTGTTTTTTTTCAAAAATCGGGGAGGCCCAACAAAAACCATGTTAAAGAGATCAACTGAAGCTAGTTTTAAAAAGTAAAAAAGTCTTACGATCAAGTAAAAAGCAGTTCAGCCACCGCTAACGTATTAGGCCGTCCGCTTAAACCGGACGCTTAGACGGACCTGGGCGGCGAAAGCGACTAATCAGCAACCATACGCCAAGAAGCGTGACGACCAAGAAGACGACGAGGCCGCCGATGAACCAGGACTCCGCGAGGCGCGGCGGCGCGGCCTGGTTTGCGCGAACCACTAGCCAATGCGCGTAACAGAGAAACACGACAAGTAAATTACCGAACCACATGACGCTCGCTCGGAGAACAGCGATGGTCTCGGTGCGCTGCTCGGGTGCCAGCCAGTATTCGCGGTTCGGCAGATTGATGCGAGCCTTGGCATGCCCCAGTGCAAGCGACGTTACCAAGACCAGCAAGACTGGCAACCCGATGACGAACCCGAGCATGAAAGCAACGTAAAAGGTTCGGGGCATGAACCCATTTGCCGCGCCCGACACTCCGAAGTGCGAAGCGACCAGAGTTGGCAAACTGTGGCTCGTGAGCCAGACAAACATCACTGCGCCGGCCACCACGAGCACGAACGCGAATGCAGTTCCGAGCTTTCGCATTGAGCACCTAACGTAATAAATACGACAACTGATGTCGCATAAAAAAATTGATCTGTCGTATCACCATGACATTTTTCTCATAGAGCTTAAAAATTCTGGCCCGATCATACATAAGAAAGACAAACCACGCAAAAAACGACGACATTAACTCTGCAGAAAAAAATACTCGATCAAGTCCGCGATAAATTTTTTTTAAGCAGATTGAAAACCGTAATGACAGTAGATAACGCTGACTAAAGTGGCATTTTCCGTTTGCACGATATAGGGTTTGCATTTCACCTATAAGGCCAAAGTATGCACACAACGAAGCTCGGTCTAAATTCCCCTCCGTTGGAGGGGTACGCCGCAGGCGGGGGGTGGTCTTGTTGAACGGATCACCCCGTCAGGCTACGCCTGCCACCCCTCCAACGGAGGGGAATTTAAAACCATAAAAACTTCTGTGCTTATATCGAACAACATGCCTGTGTTCCAGTGGATGCCTTTGGACTTTGGAAAAACAACCCCGTTGATGGACTGGTTTTTCAGCAAGGGATGCGCTGCGAATGGTAGGCAGAAGACGAAAGCAATATGTACAACCCTACAAATCCGGCCCCATGCTTAAATGAAAGCGCACGCTTTGCTTAACATCTAACGCTTTGGCGACATCAAAACGAATTGGGCCTAGGGGCGATAACCAACGCAAGCCCAGCCCGACGCCGCGTGCAAAATCGACATCGCCCAGGCTTGGGGTGTCGTCCAAATAAAAAGCGTTACCAGCATCGATAAAAGTGGCCAGTGCCCACTTGCCCCACACGCGATAATCCACTTCAGCACTACCCACCAATAATTGCGGCCCACCACTGACATCACCATTAGCGTCAACAGGTCCTAACGACTCGTAGTCATAACCACGCACACTGCTATCGCCACCGGCAAAAAAACGGATCGATGACGGCAAGGCATCAAAATCAGCATATTCGGTAAAACCCACATCCGCTCGCAACAACAAACGCGCCCGCCCCAAACCCAACAAGGGTCCGACACCGAATAACGGACCAAAACTGTTAATGCGTTTGGCAGAGGCCCACACTTGCGCAAAGTCAGTATCTGACCCCAAACTCTGATCGGCCGCTCGCAAGCGGGTTTGTAGCCGCCAACCTTTGCGCGGATAGACCCAATCATCGGCTTGATTTTTCGTCCAACTCACACCGGGCATTGCTAAAAACACTTGATCGCTTTGTTCGCCAACTTGATACCTCTCACGTAATAAATCGACAAAAATACTGCGCTGCCAACCGGACAGGGTATGCGTCACCTGCGCGGTACCGACAGTTAACTTATCTTCTTTTGAGGTATCGGTATTTTTCGATTGGAAACCGCCGTAAACTTCCCATTGACGTCGTGCCGGTTCACTCAGCGGCATAATCAGCTTGCTTTGAATATCGGAAGTCACTTCCGATATCGTCATCTGCTCACTCAGTTTCCAACCTTGCGGCGTTAGATATCGATTTTGGTAACCCACACTGACGCGCGCACCGGTATCAGTAGCAGCTCCAGCGCCAAGATCATAGGCATGTTGGGGCTTTGGCGTGAGCAAGATGTGGATCGGCACTTGGCGTTCTGTTTTTAAAGAAGACTGTTCGGAAGTTGATGATGAGTTCCCAATTGCCGCCTGGGTTTCCGGCAATACCGAAACACTTTGAAAATAACCGGTGTTAAACAAGTCCTGGTTCAACTGTTCGAGTTTCGCTTGATCATAAGCTTCTCCCGTCTGGAACGACCAATAACGCTGCAAAAAATCATCATCCAATGGCTCACGTTGCTGCTGTAAATCAATCGGGCCAAAAACATAACGTACGCCCGGATTAAAGCGCAACAAAATACGTGCACTGTGATTATTGACATCCACTTGTAATTCAGCGATCTCAAATTGCGCATTAAAAAAACCATATTGCAATGCCGCCTCCGCTAGATCACGCTTCAAATTTTCATGGTCGCGGTGATTTAACGGTTTACCGGCGGGTAAGTTATTGAGCAGTGCGGTGAATGCGGGCAACTGCTGCGCTTCACCGACGATATCGACCTTAACTTGGCGCAGGATCACCGGCGGTGGCAAGCTGACTTTGATCTCAGCTATCCAGCATGTTGGCTCCTTCATAAAATTGAGCTGCATCTGACTCTGGTAATACCCTAAGGCTTGCAAAGCTCGATCAATTTCTTCCAAGGTGCGCTGACGCATTAACGGGGTATCGACAACGGCATCGCATAATTGATCACTTAATGACAACTGCGGCAGAATGTTATCGCGCACCACATCAGGAACATCGGGCATCCGAATATCGGCCAAGCTCACTCGGCACCACAATAATAACGGCATTAACAGGTAAATCCCGATGTTGAAAACAGACCATTTTGGCATTTTATGCATCGACTGATGAAATCCTATATCGCTGATCGCCAGCTTTCGTTAAACTTTTGCACTTCATTATTCAGTCCAAGTCTTTTAAGACTTTCAAGTCTTTACTAGGAAATAAACATGTCACGTTTTTCGGTGGTCACTGCTGCATCGTGTGTTCTGGAAAAGCTCAACCAGCAACAACAAGGGATCAGCGTGGTGATCCCGATTAAAAATGAAGTCAATAACATCGAGCCATTATGGCAGGAAATCGTACAAACCTTTGAAACCTTGCATCATTGGGAAGTCATATTCGTCAATGACGGCAGTACCGACGCTTCACTAACGGTACTCGATCGCTTAAAGAGCCAATACCCTCAGCAGCTGCGTATTTTGCACCACACCCAAAGCCGTGGCCAAAGCACCGCCTTGTTTGTAGGCATACAACGCGCACAGTTTAACTGGATTGCCACCTTAGATGGCGATGGTCAAAACGCACCACAGGATCTACCCACCTTACTGGCGCGCGCGGTGAGTGTGCAACATGATCGGCCGCTGTTAATCATCGGTCATCGTACCCAAAGGCGAGATCAATGGCTAACGCGTTGGTCTTCAAAGGTGGCCAATAGCGTGCGCCGTCGTTTGTTAGGCGATGACACGCCCGATACCGGCTGCGGCATTAAAGTTTTTCAAGCCAAGGATTTTTTACAACTACCCTACTTTGATCATATGCATCGGTTTTTACCGGCCCTGTTTAAACGCATCCAAGGTCAAGTAATCTCAGTACCCGTGCATCATCGGCCACGCCACAGCGGCCGCTCGAATTATGGCATTCACAATCGTTTGTGGGTAGGTATTGTCGATTTACTCGGGGTTATCTGGTTATTGCAACGCAATCGCTTGGGACCCGTGAGTGAAATTCATGCACAGCCCCGGCAGCAAACCACCGTTCAAATTAATGAAGAAGTCAAAAGTTGATGGCTGAGCACTTCTGGTTGATTATTGGCTTTATTGGCCAAGGTTTGTTTTCAATGCGTTTTATCATTCAATGGTTATCGAGTGAAAAACACAAAAGCTCCGTGATCCCGATTGCTTTCTGGTACTTCAGTTTATTTGGCGGTGCCACCCTGCTGTGTTATGCCATCTATCGGCGTGATCCGGTTATCATTTGGGGCCAAGCGACCGGTTTTATTATTTATGCCCGTAACCTGCAACTGATTTATAAAGAGCGACGCCGCCAACGCAAAGCGGCGCTTTCGGCATCATGAATTTTTTTAGTGATTCACAAAGGCTTAACCACACACTCAGCCACACGTTTAACTACGCGTTTAACGACAAGTCCGCCTTCTGGTTATTGCTGGGCTTAGCTTTTATCGTCATCAGTGCGGGGCTTGGGCTCCGTGATCCCTGGCCAGCAGACGAGCCACGCTTCGCTTTGGTCGCCAAACAAATGGTTGAAAGTGGCCAGTGGTTGTTTCCAATGCGCGGACTCGATCTGTATGCCGACAAACCACCCTTGTTTATGTGGGCCTTGGCGCTGTGTTATGCACTGACTGGCTCGATGCGGTTCGCGTTTTTATTGCCGTCATTATTAGCGTCTTTGCTGACCATTGGCTTACTGGTCGATTTAACCCGTCGTTTATGGAATCAATCGACCGCAATGGTTGCCGGACTGGTATTGCTGTGCTTGGTGCAATTTACCCTGCAAGCCAGAACCGCGCAGATCGATGCCTTGTTATGCGCCTGGGTAACCTTAAGCTTGTACGGCTTTTGGCGTCATTGTGTACTTGGCCCGGCATGGCGCTGGTACGCAATTGCGGGCTTTGCCGCTGGCCTTGGCGTCATTACCAAAGGCGTGGGTATTATTGCGTATTTATTTTTTATTCCCTACTTGGTTGCACGATTTTATCAAGCACAACCATTATTCACTGCTCGACTGTTACCAACCAACCAAACCTCCATTAAAAAAACAGCAGCATGGCGCTGGTCCATTGCACCGTTAATGACGCTATTGGCGATTGCCCTGTGGGTGGTGCCGATGGTCCTCTATGTTGAGTATCACGCCACAGCCGAACTACTCGCCTACCGCAACAATATTTTGTTTCATCAAACAGCCGATCGCTATTTACGCGCTTGGCATCATCTACAACCCTTTTGGTATTTTATGGTGAAAGTCATCCCCTGGGCCTGGTTTCCAGCGAGCTTGTTATTACCTTGGATGCTGCCCTTTATTGCCCAAAAAATTAAAAGCCGTGATAGCCGTTATCTATTGGCTACCGGGACCATTGTTTTAATCATTGGCTTTTTTTCACTAAGCCCTGGCAAACGCGAAGTTTATATCCTACCTGCAACACCTTGGGTCGCCATGCTAACCGCTGCATTTTTGATGGAAAACCCGATCGCCAACATTGCACATCGCTTGAGTCAACTGCTCCTAGGACTGGTGAGCATCCTAGCGTTTTATGTCGTGGCCGTACCGGATAAATTGCTGGCACTCGCCGATGCACAAATCGCTGACGTATCTTTATTACAACTGCGCATCATGGCCATGATCATCGCTGTTATCGCCGCTACACTCATCTCCCTCCCCCAAAAAATTTCTCCCTGGTGCCGATTACCGATTTTATTATGCGTATTTTGGTTATCTCTTGGTTGGTTAGCATACCCAACGCTAAACACCCTGCGCTCATCGGCTGCGATGATGCAAAAAGTGGCCAAGATAGCGGGTGATCACGAGGTGGTTATTTTGCAGTGGCGAGAGCAATATTTATTATTTGCCCCGAAATCCTTGCGACTCACACAGTTTCCCTATCAAACGCCACCCGAGCAAGAAATCATCCAAGCTAAAGCCTGGTTGTCAGAAGGCGGGTTATCTGAAAACCAACCCCGCTATTTAATGCTCCCTCAAGCGCTATCAAAGAATTGTCAAATTAACGCAAACGATCAAGTGATTGAACTCGGCACTTATCATCGTAAGCAATGGTGGTTGGTCAAAAGCTGTTAGCAAATGGCTTTCAAGCTTAGACTTGCCAAATCAATCATGCTGGCTTGTCAGCGTGTGCCAAATCTGGCGAAAAAAACCCGCAGTTAGCGGGCTTCATATACTTATTAAACTTATTTGGATCAGAATTAATTGGATCATTTTTTGGTCGGGACGGAAGGATTTGAACCTTCGACCCCCACAACCCCATTGTGGTGCGCTACCAGGCTGCGCTACGCCCCGAACAGGCGTTGAATGATAACCAAAGGTTTCCATTTATGCAAAGTATTCGCTTGATTCCATCCAGTTAAATCATTCAATCCAGTTAAATCATTCAATCCAGTTAAAATTGAACACAGCTTCAGTCGCGAGATATTTTCCAGCATTGATGAATCTTTCTGTTACCACCAAAATCGCGATCAATGGTTTGTGCGCTGATATTATTGATTTGCAAACCGCGCGTTAACTGCTCAAAAAATGCCGCCACATCGAATTTAAAACTACGCAGGTTGGTTGAAAAATACAGGACCCCACCCACGTTGAGCAGATCAATACAAGACTGGATCAGCGGAACATGATCACGCTGTACATCCAAAACACCTTGCATGCGTTTAGAATTCGAAAAGCTCGGCGGATCCAATAAGATCAAATCAAATTTTTCATCGGCTTGTGCTAACCACGCCAAACAATCGGTCTGTCTTAATTGATGCACATTTTCATCGATTTCATTCAAGCGATAATTACGTTCAGCCCAATCCAGATAAGTGTTCGACATGTCCAGGCTTAATGAAGACTTCGCTCCACCTAATGCTGCATGGACAGTGGCGGTTGCGGTATAACAAAATAGATTCAAAAATGTTTTACCGCTGGCCTCAGCCCCAATCCGCAAACGTAAGGGACGATGATCGAGGAATAAACCAACGTCTAAATAATCTTGCAAATTGACCAGCAACTGCGCATCGCCTTCTCTCACCTTAAATTCTGCGATTGTTTGAGCATCACCGAGTTTTTCATATTGTTGTTTGCCAGGATTACGCTGCCGAATTTTAGTATGTAAAGCACTCACAGGTTGCGCAAAAACACACGCGGCGGCTTGCAAAATGTCGCGAAATCTTTGTGCTGCCGCTGCCGGATCCACAGTTTTTGGTGCGGCATATTCTTGAATATGGATCTGATCACCATAGATATCGATCGCGGCGGCATACTCAGGCATATCGGCATCGTACAGGCGGTAACAGTCAATCCGCTGTTGCTGCAACCACTTGCTGAAGTGTTTGCGATTTTTCTGCAAGCGGTT
This sequence comes from Gammaproteobacteria bacterium, assembly GCA_031409375.1. Lineage (GTDB taxonomy): Bacteria > Pseudomonadota > Gammaproteobacteria > Pseudomonadales > JANQJO01 > JANNXD01. The sequence continues at coordinate 7,558 of JANNXD010000130.1, forward strand.
ATAGAGCATCACTGCACCGGGCGATAAGCTTTCTAATAATGGCGGCACGGTAGATTCAACGCGTAGCTGTGCTTGTTCTGCAGATAACAAGTCAAACAACAGCAGGTTACTCGGTAAGGTGCCATTTAAAAAAGCGTATTTTTTCTTAGGTCGTAACCGCAACTCTTTGCCCAATTCAGCATTGCCGGTAAAAATCGCGGCTTGCCAGCCCGGTAACTCTTGTTTGAGCACCTGCCCCAAGGCTTGATAATCAGCACGTAACGCTTCGATTTCGCCCAAGCGTTCGCCATAAGGTGGATTGGTAATCACCAAACCGCCCGTCAGTTCGACATGCGTCGGTTTTTTAAAATCACGAATATCTTTTTTGATAACACGCACCCAATCGTCCACACCTGCCGCGACAATATTTTGCTCAGCCGCGTGCAATGTCGAGCCATGAAAGTCATAACCTCGAATTTCCGGCAATGGCTGTGCTAAACCTTGTTGACGACGTTCTTTGGCTTCTGCAACTAGGCTTTGCCAAGTGTGCGCTTGATGTTGCAACCAATATTCAAAACCAAAACCATGCGCGGCATCACTGCGCAACAAACCCGGCGCGATGTCCGCCGCCATAAAAGCCGCTTCAATTAAAAACGTACCGGCACCACACATCGGATCCAGTAATGCCCCACCCTGCTTGGCAATGGCTGTCCAATCGGCGCGCAGCAATAAAGCCGCCGCTAGATTTTCTTTTAAAGGCGCATCCCCCTGTGCGACGCGATAACCGCGCTTGTGCAAACTCGAACCCGACAAATCCAAGGACACAATCAATTGTTGCTTGTACAGATGCGCATTAATCCGATAATCGGGATGCAAACGATCTATATTGGGGCGCTCACCCGTGGTATCCCGCAAGCAATCAACAATTCCGTCTTTAACCCGCTGCGCACCAAATTGCGTGTGTCGCACCTGTTCATCGGTTCCGGTAAAGTCGACGATCAAACTGCCGGTAGGACGCACATGCGCTTGCCAATCAATTTGCCGTGCAGCGTCATAAACATGGTCCGCCTGTGTCACCACGAATTTGCTTAACGGTAATAAAATTTTATTGGCCAAGCGCGACCACAAACACACTCGATAGACCAGCGCTAAATCACCTTCAAAATAAACACCGGCGACGGTTTCACGCAAAGTATCCGCCCCCAGCGCAGACAGTTCAGCCAGCAATAATGATTCTAAATGTCGAGGGCAGGTCGCAAAAAACTGGAAGTTTGACATGAGTGATCTTCAGGATAAGTGAGCTTTTAGATAGAGGGAGAACGCAGTTGATAAAACCGCCAATTTTAAGCAACTGAGAATATAAGATAGACCTGTACGTGGTAAAGCATTAAATTCTTATCTTCAATTTGCAGCCTACGTTTAGCAACTAACGTATCAAGAAGGACGATCAGTATGGAAATGAGTCTTGTTTATCTGGTGCTTTGTGTTTTAACCGGCGTCGCCGCACGTAATAAAGGCCGCTCGGTACTCGGTTTTTTTTTGTTATCGCTCATACTCACACCGGTTGTGGGTCTTGTCGCCGTTTGGGCCGTTAAAAACCTGAGCATCGACCACTACTTACCGAATCAAGAATTACAAGGAGAGCATCTTAAAAAGTGCCCCTACTGCGCTGAACTGATCAAACTAGAAGCCAGCGTATGTCGCTACTGCACCGAAAAACAACCACCGATCAACCCCGCAATGACCAAACTCTAATCTGCACTTAAACGATGATTTATAAAAAATGACTGTCTGAACTCATGGGCGTGCGTAAAAACTATTACCGGAATGATGATGGTGTCAGAATCCGGAAGTTGATATGCTCACCACAGAATAGATGCCATTAATTACTCATCATTGCCCCCCCGAGCCATAGGCACCTAGTTTTACGATAATCTTTAAATGGTCCACCGAGGCAAATCCTGTTCTTGCCACCTTCATAATGCGCTTCACCAAAATCCCCATATGGATTTTGAATTTGATGCAGATCTAACGTAGCATTTTTTCTTTGCTGCATGACTTGATTAAAAAGTGCAATTTTTACGTCCATATCAAACATATTTGCAATGTAGTCTAATTCGTGTGCTCGACTCATATATGAATCGTAAGTGAGTATGACACCTAAAAAATTCCTATAATCATTCGGTTTTAAATGGAAATTGAATGTTGGCATATTTTCGCTTATTGAAACCGAAGAAAATTTTGTCTTAGTGGATGTGGATCGTAATATATTAACGGAGTCTGCAAATTGTTTTGGAGAACCGGTAGCTAGGTTTAGCGATTCAAGGTAACGCTTGTGAAAAAGGTTTGCCATCATATTTTCTTTATACATTACGGAGTAGATCCATTTAAAGTTCTGCTTAGAAACCACATCTTGGTTAATAGCATCTAATGTCATTGAAAGTTCTCTTGCCAACGCGACTCTAAAGTTTTTTTCATCCGGCGTTAAAGCTTGAAAGGAAATATCCGTACGGTTTTGATTATTGAACATCAAATAAGAGATAACGTCGATATTATTCGATATGTACTGAATATAAAGCACTTTTAATATATTGGAATCTGCGCTCTCCAATTGCTTTCGTAGTAACTTAATGTCATTGATCAAAAAATCAATCGCTGTATTTGCATCAACTTTTTTTGCCATATTAAGAGCCGTTAATAAAACCAAACGATTTCCAAAAGTTAAAGCCTTAGCAGGAACATCGTACGAAAAGGTAAAATATTTATGCAATGTTTTGTAGTCATTGAGGTTTAAAAAATCTTGATAACGCTTTAGATAGAGCTGCTGAGTCGCTCCCATATTATTAGGAAAATCATATTGATCAGAAAGTAAAAGTTGAACACAGTCATCATCTCTAAAAGAGCAAGTAAAAAGTTTAACGCATTTGGTGCAATCAGGTTGGTGGTCATAGCCAATTTTTATATTGAGGTATTTCAGTACTTTACTGTAATCATCCGGATTTTTAGATACCTGATACGCTTGCTCAGCTTTGGATAAGTAACTCGCTATTTCTCTTCCAGCGTCGAATGGGGATTTATCGGGGGGTGCATCCATACCTAGCAAATAATAATATGCATTACTTGGTCCGTTAGGATTGGCTTCTGCTAGCAGGCTTGCAGCAGAAGGTTCTAAATCATCATCAATTTTCAATCCCAAAATCGCAAAATTAAGAAAACCATAAAGTAGCGCAAGATATATTAACGAACTTATAGGTTTTGTTTTATTGTCAAAATGCAAAGAAAGATCTGTACAGTATATTAATAGACAGACTAGCCCTTTAAAAAAAAATGGAATCCAATGTATCAGCAGATCTAATCCTGATAAATGACTCCACCATAAAAGCTCCATCGCAAGACTAGCAATCAAGCAAAAAGTAAAACAGGTTCTTCCCCAATTTTTAAATAACAGCAACCCAAAGAAGGAAAACCATGTAGAGATATAAATAATTGCACCAAAAGTAAATCTCCACATTGAGCTGAAAAGAGTATTATTAATAAATGATGCAAAGTTTTCAGAATTAAAAAAACCTTCATCCATAAAATAAAAAAAATTGTACATGGCAATAAATGGATATAAGCAGACGATAAAATAAAATAATCTAAATTGATTGCGGCTAACATTTGATAGCTGTGGCATTGAAATCTCTCTAAATGGACGACTACCTACCCGGCATAACATCTCATCCAATCATTACGCTGAATTTTGTTGCTGCAAATCTCGTAACCGGTTCTGAACTAACTCAGCCAATTGATCCGGTTGAAATTTAGAAATAAAACCATCACAACCCACTTTTTTTACCATCTGCACATTAAAGTTACCGCTTAATGACGTGTGCATGACGATAAACAAATCCCGGAGCATTGGATTTTGCCGACACTCATGAGTTAAACGGTAGCCATCCATTTCTGGCATTTCTGCATCGGTAATCATCATCAAATAATGATCTGCAGCACGAATTCCCTGCTCGGCCAAATCCGTTAAATGTCGATGTGCTTGCAAACCATCGCGTAACGTCACCACATCTAATCCCAAATACTCTAAAGTACCTTTTACTTGTGCTAGCCCTACCGATGAATCATCCACTGCCAAAATTCGTTTGCCGCGTCCTAGCGCCGTCAATTCTGGATCCATCATCTCTGGAGAAACTTCAGTGCAATACGATTTAATCTGTACCAGAACTTTTTCAACGTCGATGACTTCTACCAATTTGCCATCCAACTGCGTGATTGCCGTCAGGAAATGATGATCGCCAGCGCCTTTTGGCGGGGCAGAAATTTTATCCCAGGTTAAATTGATAATACGATCCACCGATCGCACCATAAACGCCTGCACCGACATGTTGTACTCCGCAATAATAATATTGCACTTTGAGTAGTCATCCATGGGTGCCAGATTGATGGCTTTACTGAGGTCTATAACCGGTATGGTTGCACCGCGAACATGGGTGACGCCGACAACGATGGGATGCTGATAGGGAATCAACGTCAGCGCAGGCATCTGCTGCACTTCTTGCACTTTAAAAACATTAATGGCAAATAGCTGATCGCCATGTAAGCGAAACATCAGCAGTTCCAGGCGGTTTTCACCCACCAACTGAGTTCTTAAATCAACCGCATCTAATACGCTTGCCATATCTGCACCTTATGCAATATTGAGTTTGCATAAAGTGTAGTGGAGTTGGTATAAGTTGCTGACCTGAGCCTATCGAAGGCGTCGAAGGCACGCACTAAAAACTGTTGGTATCTGCGCTTTGAAAATTACGGCCATAAAAAATTTCTAACATCTCTTGCCGCAAGCGTGTTCGAATATCACTTTGCTCTTCTGGGCTTAACGCTTCAACGCCGGTACCAAAAACGTAGTTATCCAAATTACATTCTTTGAGCAACATTTTGGTATGAAAAATACTTTCTTGATACACATTAACGTCAATCATTTGATATTGGCGACGGGTATCTTCGGACAAATAGTTTTGAATGGAATTAATTTCGTGATCGATATAGTGCTTTTTGCCATCAACATCGCGCGTAAAACCACGAACGCGATAATCAATGGTCACAATGTCAGAATCAAAACAATGAATCAAAAAATTTAATGCGCGTAATGGCGAAATCAAACCGCAAGTTGAAACATCAATATCTGCACGAAAAGTACTGATGCCGTTATCGGGATGACTCTCTGGATAGGTATGCACAGTAATATGGCTTTTATCCAGATGCATCAAAATGCTATCGGGCAAAGGACCCGGCTCTTCTCGATTCGTGGTCACACCAGGAATCGGATGCTCTGCAATCATCATGGCCACACTGGCGCCTTGCGGATCATAGTCTTGATGCGCAATGTGTAAAACATTCGCACCAATAATATGCGTAACCTTGGTTAATATTGCCGTTAAACGCTCTGCATTATATAAATCATCAATGTACTCGATATACTCCTGTCTTTGCTGCGGCGTTTGTGCATAACAAATATCATAAATATTAAAGCTCAATGACTTGGTGAGGTTATTAAAACCCAGTAATTTTAATTTATCACTGGCAACAAACTTAGATTCACTCACGCTGGCAGCTCCTCGATCAAAACAAAATCATGGGTAACGGCTACCCCACCTTGAACCAACTGTATTGAGGCCGAGCAATATTTTTCTGCTGATAAAGCCACTGCGCGTTCAATTTTTTCTGACGTCAAATCAGTACCAGAAACCTCAAAATGCAAATGCACCTTGGTAAAAACTGCCGGTATGCTATCAGCTCGCTTGCCTTGAACCACGACTTGACAATGCTTTACCGTCTGCCGCGCTTTTTTTAAAATGCTCACCACGTCATACGATGCACAACCACCTAAAGCCAATAGCATCATCTCCATGGGACGAATGCCTTGGTCGGCTTGGCCTTCAGTGGGCGCACCTGCCATGTTGACTTGAAAACCAGCAGCGCTGGTACCGACAAAAACATCGTCTCCAGACCAATTCACACGGACTTGCATACTGGGATCGGATAAACCATTGCTATCGGCTTGCTGATTTGCCATCATGTTCGCACTCAATTAATAACATCGCGGCCCCATAATTATGCCGCCGCGAAAAACCACGAAGGGTAACATTCGTTTGCACAGAATTAAAGCAAAAAACATAAGCCTGTGTACCTTTAAACCCGACAGACTTGAATGATACCCGCTATGCTTGACGTACAGTGTTTTCTGTATGGCCTTATTTTTTGGGTATAAAATCCCTAAGCACCAACGATTGACCCAACTCATCATTAGCCCTAGAATTGCGCCACTTGTATACTTCATTAAAAGGTTGTAAGCCGTGATCACAAATAATTTGATCCATGACATTGAAAGCTTTTTAGCACAGTGTAATCGCCGCAAATATCCAGCTAAAAGCACACTGATCTACGCCGGTGACGAATCCGATACGCTTTATTATGTGGTTAGAGGTTCAGTCACCGTCATCATTGAAGACGACGAAGGCAGAGAAATGATCATTGCCTATTTAAATGAAGGCGATTTTTTTGGCGAAATGGGCTTATTCGATCAACAAGCTGGACGTAGCGCCTGGATCAAGGCAAAAACCGAATGTGAAGTGGCCGAAATCAGTTATCAAAAATTTAAAGCCCTTGCCAAAGAAGATGCCGATATTTTATTCGCAGTCAGCGCCCAGCTTGCCGGACGCTTGCGTGCCACCACCCGTAAAGTAGGTGATCTAGCATTTTTAGATGTCACCGGTCGAGTTGCGCACACCCTTCTTGAACTCTGCAAAGAACCAGACGCCATGACACACCCTGATGGCATGCAAATTAAAGTGACTCGCCAAGAAATCGGTCGAATTGTCGGTTGTTCACGCGAGATGGTCGGTCGTGTTTTAAAAACTTTAGAAGACCAGGGATTAGTATCAGTTAAAGGCAAAACCATGGTGGTATTTGGGACACGCTAGTAGTTACGACCCATCCGGAACTGATTGAACCGCGAATTGATATTTAGTTCTGATGGAAACTATAAAAAGTATGAATCACTCTATCTTATCAACAAACACAGCTAACCCCTTCTCAAAATTGACGCAAAGCACTTTTAATCATATCGGCGAGAATGCTGGTGGTTATATCGTTGCAACCATCGTTATAGCAACAACAGCTTACTTGATAGGCAGATTAAATAAAGTCGCGTCAGTAAATAATATGAGCGACCCGAATAGAGCATCTGCTGTTTTTTGCCGGGCAAAATCTCTGACACACGCTGTTATGAATGGCAATACGCAAGATGTGCGCAGCAGGTATCTAACCGGTGAAAATCCATTTCTTGAACAGAATGGCAGTTCTGCTCTAAATTTGGCCTTGGCAAAAGGAGACCCGGAGATTGTTCATGCAATTATGGAATGGATCGATTCTACCGGAAAAAACCCCTTATATCGCCTTGCTCAGCAAGGCGATACTCAAAAGGTTGCCGCACTGCTTTCAATGAATCTTCCGCCTTCTGCGATTGACCGGGCAACCATAAACGGATTTACACCTCTTCATGCAGCGGCACAGACCTGGAAAGAAGGTGTGTCGGTATTGGCTGAAATGGCTAAAACTTCGGATCGGGAAATCATTTTGGCGTTTTCGGACAGCAACCGTTGGTTCAATTTAACAAGTCGATCCGACCCGTTATCTATTATTCAGGATGATAAGCATATTGCCGGACAACATCTGAGTGAAATGCATGAAGTAGATCTGCCGCAGATCGGGAAATCTATTACTCATGTGCATATTCATCCAGACTCCGGGAAAGACAAACTCATCTCACTGCTTGTCGATCAGGATGTACGGCAAGGCGCAGACTGCAACGCTTCAAAACATTATCAGAGCCAGTATTTTGATATGAGCAAACTGCTACCGTCAGGTGATGATGTCTTTCAATATGGCAAGCTACAAAAGCGCTTTACAGATGATCCTGCTTTTTCTATGAAAGCGGCAATTGTTTCATCATCCGGCATAACCTGGGTGGATGCTTCCGCGATTCGTCTACCATCAGATGTGGATAAATTTAAACAGCATACTGCTGCAACTCTTAAGCAGATGGACCAGGACTGGTGGCAAACATACACCTTCTGGTCTCATGAAAAGTTGTTTAACAAGATAAATGAAGGGAATGTGAGAATCCGTTTTGAGCCACATTGAATGTTTCAGGAGGCTTGAGTAAATCCTAACCCTCCAAATAAACGATTTTAACTAGTGGCCTGTCTGACTTTAAACTGCTCTGCCGCGAAAAATCCGGGCTTAACCAATTTCGCCCAATTCTCACTTCATCTCAGTTTTCATTAATACAAAGTTGGATCATCACTGGTGATCGGTAATAAAAACCCAAACACATCGCGCAAAGCTGCTCCAGGATCATCCGCACGCATAAATGCTTCACCCACTAAAAAAGTACCAATGCCCTGTTCAAGTAGATAACTGACCTGTTGTTGCGTGTGGATACCACTCTCAGCAACGATTAAGCGATCCTCGGGTATTAACGGCACCAGGCGCTCCGACAACGTAAGGTCCACTTCAAAGGTGCGTAAATTGCGATGATTGATACCAATCAAGATGCAATTACTACGCACGGCGGACGCCAACTCTTTTTCGTTATGAATTTCCACCAGCACATCTAAGCCCAGATTTTGTGCCTGCTGTGCATAGTCAAATAATTGTTCTGGTGCTAACGCGGCCGCAATCAACAAAATACAGTCAGCACCCAACAATTGGCTTTCTTGAATTTGATAGGCATCAACAATAAAATCTTTACGTAGAATCGGCAGACTCACCACGGATTTAGCCAGCAAAATATAAGATTCATGACCTTGAAAATACTCGACATCGGTTAATACCGATAAGCAGGTAGCACCCGCCTGCGCATAAGAATAAGCAATGGCCTCGACATCAAAATCCGCACGGATCACCCCCTGACTCGGTGAAGCTTTTTTAATTTCCGCAATCACCGCCGGCTGACCACGACTCAATTGATACCCAATGACGCCGGCAAAGGGACGTATCGGCAAAGGTGCTGGTACAGTATTCGCCAATTTCTTCAGCAGTTGATGGCGTTTTTTTAACGCTACTTCTTGTTTTTTGGTCGCGATAATACGCTGTAAAATGTCGGATCCACTCATGAGTCACTCACGTTCTGCGCCATAATTTGTGTCAGCTCAATTAACTGCTGGAGTTTTTCTTTCGCCAGCCCGGCGGTTAACGCATCTTCAGCCATGGCAACCCCATCGGCCAATGATTGCGCACAACCAGCAACGTATAAAGTTGCCCCCGCGTTTAGTAATACACTGTTCACCGCCGCTCTATTATTCGTAGTCAAGCGCGTGCGACCGTGATGACCATGCGCTTTAGCAGGTGATTTAGGCTGCGTCTTATCCGTCAAAGCCGGTTGTGCATCACGATAAGCCAAAACCCCCATCATCATACTCAAGCTTTCCTCAACACTGTTTACTTGAATAGTAGCCAATGGCATTGACGTTAAACCAAATTGCTCCGGCGTCAATTGATACTCCACAATATCACCGTCTTTAAGTTCGGCCACATGGGTCACGCCCGTTGAACTGATTTCATCTAACCCCACCTGCGCATGCACCACCATCACATGCCGACTACCAAGTTCGCGTAACACTTGTGCCATCGGCAGCAACCAACGTCGATCATAAACGCCCAATAATTGATTCGGGGCGCTGGCGGGATTGGTCAAAGGTCCGAGCAAATTAAATAAGGTATAAACCCCTAACTCTTTACGCGGACCAATGGCATGTTTCATGGCTTGATGATGTTGCGGTGCAAATAAAAACCCGACACCTAACGCATCAATACAGCGAGCCACTTGTTCAGCATTCAGCTGGACATTCACACCCGCCGCTTGCAACACATCAGCACTACCTGAACGACTCGACACCGAACGATTACCATGTTTGGCAACACGAGCACCGCCAGCAGCGGCCACCAAACTGCTGGTGGTCGAAATGTTAAAGGTTTTTAAACCATCGCCGCCCGTTCCACACGTATCTACCAGATAATCGATACTGACGCTCACTGGAGTACACAGTGTGCGCATCACTCGCGCTGCCGCTGTTATCTCAACAACAGTTTCACCCTTCATACGTAAAGCAATCAGCAACGCAGCAATTTGCGCCGAGGTTAATTGCCCTGACATGATTTGCTGCATCATCAAGGTCATCTGCTGCGTTGACAAATCTTGGCGCTGCAATAAAGGCTCTAAACAATCGGTGATGCTATTGATTTCCATGGGCGAACTCATAAGCGGAGAAAATTCGCTAATAGCGCATGACCATGCTGCGTCAAAATCGATTCAGGATGAAACTGCACGCCATAAATGGGCAAAGTTTTGTGAGCAACGCCCATGATCTCATCTAAATGGCCGCTGTCATCTTGCGTCCACGCGGTCACGGCAAAACAACTCGGGCAACTCGCTTGCTCGATCACCAATGAATGATACCGCGTCGCCACAAAAGGCGAAGGCAGCCCAGCAAAAACATCTGTGCTCGCATGATAAACATCAGACACCTTGCCATGCATGACTTTTTTTGCACGAATCACTTTGCCGCCAAAAGCCTGACCAATGGCTTGATGCCCCAAGCACACGCCCAAAATAGGCAGGCGCCCAGCAAAATGTTGCAATAACGATAAGCAGATACCGGCTTCATTCGGCGTGCAGGGCCCAGGCGATAACACAATTTTTTCAGGATTTAATTGTTCGATTTGTTGCAGCGTAATTTGGTCATTACGCCGCACCTCTACCTCTTTACCCAGTTCAGCAAAGTACTGAACCAGGTTGTAGGTAAAAGAATCGTAGTTATCAATCATCAACAGCATGCTTAATCCCTAAAAATAAAAGCAGAGATTATAACGCAAACTATCAATGATACTGAATAATGCAACTCAGTACGCAGAAGATTCCTATATATGGTCAGATTTATTTGCCCGACGTTCACGGCTAGTATTCGTTAGTAATCCATACTCAATGGCAAATTGCTTCGCTAGATCACGCCCTTCCACAAATTGCTCAATGATGAATGTACGATGAGCTAATGAGTCTTCGCTTTCATGATCATGAAATGAGCTTGATACTCTACTTTCATTATTACCGAGTGTTTCATTAAATTTTTTGAAGCCTTCTCGTAGGTCCGCGCTTTTTTTCAAGGGGTCTTGCAAACTTTCTTCCGTCTGCTGGTTTAATGAGTCTGTAGCTTGATGATCACTAGATACACTGGATGACCAATCTTCTTCTTTACCGAAATTACCGAAGCTCCCCCACGCATTTTCCGCATCATTTAGATAGATTTCATTAAAGTCATCGCCAACAATTTCACGAGATACAGCTGCTTGATTATCACCTGAACTTGCCTGCTCATCAACAGCAGAATTTCCTTGCCTTGCTAATAAAGCCGCCATCAAGGGTAGCGCGATCAGAATTTTGGCATCATGCGCGGCATAACCCAATACACTACCCATAATCGCCATAGCACTCATCAACTGTGGATATTGTTGTAATTGCTCTAATGAAGGGAGAGCTTTGCCTTCTGTGAAAGCAACGCTGGCATAAGCAACACCAGTAGCGGTAAATGCACCGATTGCCATCTCACGAAAATCACGCGAATTTAACAAGCGCCCTAAAACACCAATCATCACCGCATTACGTGCAATCAACTTCGATTCATTAACGATTTTTTGATACGTTTGTATGACTTTAGATTCAGTATTCGGTGCGTCAGTTGCAGTAGCCTCGATTGCAGCGGGCTGAGAATTACCTGCTTCAATATCGGAATCAACTGTTAAGTTTGAACGTTGTGGAGCCTGAGCATTGAGTCCAGCTAAAACTGCGGTAACGCCAAACCCAACCAATGCCCATTTACCCGTCTGACGAGCAGATTCGGTAGCATTGCTGGTTACGATAGCCGCTACTGCAAGTGCACTCACCAAGGTGCAAGGATCGCGCAGTGTCGACAACTGTTGCTCAAATTTAGTTACAGGCAACGCTTTGAGTTTATCAATTTCTGCTAATACATTGTCCCGCAATCCAGAAACCGTACTCTGAAAACCGGACGGTTCGCGTGCGGCCTGAGACGTAATTGGTGATGTCGATGTAACCATATCATTGATCCTTTAAAGTGAGTTAGCGTTCTTTGACGACGCAGAACTCTACAATAAAAATCATACAAGGTAAATGATTTGCAAGAGCAAGTTCACCTTGATTAAGCTAATCCGACTTAATTACCTGCCGACTTAAATCCGCCGCCTTAAAAACCGCACGGCTTTTACTTAAGGTTTCTTGCCATTCTGTTTCTGGATCTGAATCGGAAACCACACCAGCGCCAGCTTGCACCGAGAGAATTTGATCTTTAATCACAGCTGTTCGAATGGCAATCGCAAAATCAACAGCACCATTCCAACCGATATAACCCACCGCGCCGCCATAAATATTGCGCTTAACCGGCTCTAATTCAGCAATGATTTGCATCGCCCGAATTTTTGGAGCACCTGATAAAGTACCGGCAGGAAAAGTTGCACGCAAAACATCAAACGGACTGAGATTCGGTAACAACTCGGCTTCGACATTCGAGACAATATGCATCACATGCGAATAACGCTCGATCACCCGATCTTGCGTCACTCGAACCGTACCGGTTTTGGCAATGCGGCCGACATCATTACGACCCAAATCCATCAACATCACATGCTCAGCAATTTCCTTAGGATCACTTAACAACTCCCGCGCTAACATCGCATCTTCAGCAGGGGTTGCCCCGCGTTTTCGCGTACCGGCAATGGGTCTTACGGTGACACGTGGCGGCTGCGTGGCATCGGTTCGCACCAAAATTTCAGGCGATGATCCCACAATAAAAAAATCATCGAAATGCATGTAGAACAAATAAGGGCTGGGATTGAGATAACGCAACGCACGATACAACTGCAACGGCGGCAGTTTGTATTCCACCTGCATACGTTGCGAGGGCACTACTTGCATCACATCGCCGGCCGCAATATAGCCTTTGACGCGCTCAACAAAGGCCTGATATTCCATTTGCCCAGTGGTATGCTGACATGCTTCAAAATAAAACGCATCCGGTTGATGAAGGGCTAACGACGCTAACGGCAGATGCGGTTGTTGAAACGCTTGCGCCAATGCGTCCAATCGCTGCATGGCTTGCTCATAGGCATTGGCTTGCGCCGGATCAGCATGCACTATTAAGGTCGCAGTACCCGACAAGTTATCAAAAACAATGAGCTCATCGGCAACCATTAACAAAATATCCGGCACCTTCAGTGTGTCTGGTTTTTGCAACAGCGCACGCAACTTGGGTTCAAAATACCCGATGCTATCGTAGCCAAAATAACCCACCAAACCGCCATGAAATCGCGGTAACCCGGGTAACTCAGGGCAACGAAACTGCTGCGCAAATTGTTCCAAATCCGCAATCGGATCTTCCACCGTTTTCTGCTGGGTAATTTTACCCTGGTGATAATGGGTTATTTGTTGCTGATGCACCCGTACATGCTGGCGACAAGGCAAGCCAATGATCGAGTATCGCCCCCATCGCTCACCGCCTTCAACCGACTCAAACAAAAAAGAATAAGGTGCATTGGCCAAGCGCACATAAGTACTCAGCGGTGTTTCCATATCAGCCAAAACTTGCCGGTGTAACGCAATATGGGTAAACCCTTGCTGGGCGTAATCCGCAAACTCTGCTGCCGTTAACGGCGCGACACTGGACATAACAGATCTCTTCAAAAGGGGCTGTATTTGAAAACGTATTGCTCAAATACTCATTGCATGAGTTTGCGCATTTGCATAATAACTTGCCCATAATCCGGCTGGCCAAAAATGGCGGTGCCAGCAACAAAGGTATCTGCGCCCGCTTGCGCCACCTGGGCAATATTATCAAGCTTAATACCACCGTCGACTTGCAAACGAATCGCCGGGTTTTGCTGCTGAATTTTTTCAGCTACCGCAGCAATTTTGCCGTAAGTCGATTCAATAAAACGTTGGCCACCAAAACCTGGATTCACTGACATTAACAAAATTAAATCCAGATGCTGCCACACATGATCCAAACAACTAAGGGATGTCGCTGGATTTAATGCGAGTCCGGCTTTACAGCCAGCAGCTTTAATCAACTGCAAACTGCGATCCACATGACGACTGGCTTCCGGATGAAAACTAATGTAATTAGCACCAGCGTCAATAAACTGCTGAATTAAATCGTCCACTGGCTCAACCATCAAATGCACATCAATCGGTGCTTTGATACCATAACGGCACAGTGCACGACAGACCATCGGGCCAACCGTTAAATTCGGTACATAGTGATTATCCATGACATCAAAATGCACCATATCCGCACCGGCAGCGAGAACCTTTTCAACCTCTTCACCCAAACGGGCGAAATCAGCGGCTAATATAGAAGGGGCGATCCACGGCAAATTAGTCATGATATTCCTTTAATTTTTTAACCGGCTTATCGTTTTTAACGAAACGACTTAAGTCACTATAAATCACAAGCAGTTGATTATACTGACTCAGCGAGATTTTATAATGGTACAACCGTGTTTTTTCGATCGTTACCATTTGATCATCCATTTGATGATCAACGTTCTGGCATTAACACCCTTGACAACCCTCGCCGCCAACAACATAACCAATACACCTGCAGCCCAAACTCCGACAGCCCAATCCCCTGCAACTCAAATGGTAGGGGCAGAAATTGCCAGCACTTTACGCGATAACAGCGACATGATCTGGCTAACACCCGCACAAGGCGATACTTTTTTACTCTTATCTAAAGCGGATGAAACTGGCGAAAACAAAGGCACTTTACTGCTGTTACCTGACAATCATCAACATGCCAACTGGCCAGGTCTACTTAGGCATCTGCGTACACAACTGCCAACACAAGGCTGGACAACCTTAGCGATCACTTTGCCGCCACTCAATATCGAAACTCAAAAATCCGAATCCCAAAAAACCAGCGAGCCCTCACTCAGTAAAAAAGATGCCGCGAAAACAGCCAACCAACCCGAAACCGCTAGCAGCGTAGCCGTCAACACTGATGCCGGCTTAGCAGACTTTATTAAACAATCACAACTTCGTTTTGAACGGTCACTGCTATTCATTCAAGAACAAAAATTACCGGGTAAGCTCATTATTGTCGCGATTGGCACCAGCGCCAGTGCATGGTTTGGCGCCATGCAGCAAGGTTATCAACCCACTCAATTAGATGGCATCATTCTCATCGACGCCTATCAACCCTTCCCAGATCCCAATTTGGATATCAGTAACGAGACCATAAAGTTAGCCGCGAAAATACCGGTAACCGATATTTTTCAAACCGAACACCCCCATATTCAACAAATGCAGCAACGCCAACAACGCGCCCAACAGCAGCACGCCAAACACTATTCAGCTAAACCATTACCCCCAACGTTTCGCCAACTTGATTTACGTTTTAGTGAACCCGAGCTGATATTGATCGAAAAGCGCATCCATACCTGGTTAGAATCTGAATTTATCCAAGAGAAACCTAAATCATGAGTGAAATTGGCGATAGTAGCGGTAGTAGCGATAATCAAGACGCGGATATTATTGCCATTGGCAGTGCGCGCAAAACGCAAACCCATAAAAAGAAAAAAATTACCGAGATTAAGCAGGCGTTTGAAAAGTATTTTCCGCTGAGCAAACCCAAAAAAACTACCAAAAAAACCAATAAAAAGAAAAAACGTTGAAAACAGTTTTGTTTTTCACGTTTTGTATAGCAGCGCTTTTTGTATAGCAGCGCTTTTCGTGTTGAGCACCATTAGGTCTTCGGTAAGGTCACTCCCGTTTGCCCCTGATATTTTCCGCCACGATCTAAATAAGAAGTTTCACACACTTCATCCGACTCAAAAAATAGCATCTGCGCCACACCTTCGTTCGCGTAAATTTTAGCCGGCAAGGTGGTGGTGTTAGAAAACTCGAGCGTTACATGTCCTTGCCATTCAGGTTCTAATGGCGTGACATTGACGATAATACCGCAACGCGCGTAAGTAGATTTACCCAAACAAATGGTCAGCACACTACGCGGAATTTTAAAATACTCAATGGTGCGAGCCAACGCAAAGGAATTGGGCGGAATAACGCAGAAATCGCTAACAACATCAACAAAGCTATTCTCATCAAAATTTTTAGGGTCAACTGTCGCTGAATTAATGTTAGTAAACACTTTAAATTCACGCGCACAACGTACGTCATAACCATAACTAGAAGTACCGTAAGAAATAACACGATCACCTGCACTATTAACGCGGACTTGTGACGGCTCAAAAGGCTCGATTAACCCCATGGACGCCACCATTTTTTTGATCCAACGATCAGATTTGATGGTCATGTTTGATAACCCCCTTATTATTGTTTGGTAATTTTGATTTCAGGCAAAACTTGCTGCTGTTGGGCACTGACAATACGCAATACATTTTCGGCAATCATACGATAAGCTTGGGCAATAACCGCATCCGGTTCGGCGGCGACACTGGGCAGCCCTTGATCCATGGCTTGACGAATACCGATATCCAACGGTATTTGTCCTAACATTTGCGTGTGATATTCAGCGGCTAATTGTTGGCCGCCGCCTTCACCAAAAATTGCACTGTGAAAACCGCATTGCGTGCAAGTATGCCACGCCATGTTTTCAATAATACCCAAGGTCGGTACGGCAACTTTGGCAAACATCTCGATGCCCTTACGCGCATCCATCAACGCTAAATCTTGTGGCGTGGTCACGATCACCGCGCCACTGAGCGCAACTTTTTGACATAACGTTAATTGAATATCGCCCGTACCGGGCGGCATATCAATAATCAAAACATCTAATGCGCCCCAAGCCGTTTGCAATAACAATTGCTGTAAAGCACCTGTGGCCATGGGTCCACGCCACACCATCGGCGTACGTGGATCCACCAAATATCCAATCGACATGGTGCGTAAACCCAATAGGTCATAGGGCAGCTTTTGTTCGGCACAAGCACGCGCCGAAGGCAGATCAACCCCCAGCGCCGTGGGCAAACTCGGGCCGTAAATATCGGCATCCATGATGCCGACACGCAAA
This sequence comes from Gammaproteobacteria bacterium, assembly GCA_031409375.1. Lineage (GTDB taxonomy): Bacteria > Pseudomonadota > Gammaproteobacteria > Pseudomonadales > JANQJO01 > JANNXD01. The sequence goes on from JANNXD010000130.1 coordinate 24,693, forward strand.
CCCAATTGCGTTAACGCTAACGCGAGATTAACGGCCACCGTCGATTTCCCAACCCCGCCTTTACCCGAGGCAACCGCGATGGTGTATTTCACTTGCGCTAAGGACATATTTGCATTTTCCAATATTTACTGTTCGATAAGGTCTGTTATTTTGTAAGGGTATGCCGTGCCTCTTCATTGAATCGTACCCCGAACATTGAATCGCACCCCAATCACCAAGCCAGCTTTGCACATCTTTTCAAGACCGCATAGTATACCGGTTTTACATTTATCGTCTGCCAAGGATTGATCGTGCTGCCCGAAAAAATCGCCCTCGAAAAAAAACCTGCTCAAAAACTGGTTACCTGTGCCCTGCCGTATGCCAATGGTCCGATCCATCTGGGCCATATGCTCGAATATATCCAAGCGGATATCTGGGTAAGATTTCAAAAACTGAACGCGCAAACTTGTTATTTTGTTTGCGCTGATGATGCCCATGGTACGGCCATCATGCTCAAAGCCGAAGCCGAAGGTTGCTCACCGGAACAACTGATTGCGCGTATTCAACAAGAACATCAGCGTGATTTTGCTGGCTTTTATATTAACTTTGATCATTATCATTCCACCCATTCACCAGAAAATCGCGCACTGTCCGCTGAAATTTATCAGCGCAATAACCAGCGGGGCTTTATCCAACAAAAAACCATTCAACAACTGTATGATGCGCAGAAGCAATTATTTCTCGCTGATCGTTACGTCAAAGGCGAATGCCCAAAGTGTCACGCAAAAGATCAATATGGCGATAATTGTGAAGTCTGCGGTGGTACTTATGCAGCGCATGAATTAATCAAACCCTACTCGGTGATGTCGGGTCAACCGCCAGTTTTAAAAGAGACTACACAATTTTTTTTTGATTTACCCCAATTTCAAAATTTTTTACAGGAATGGATACACAGCGGCAGCTTACAAACTGAAGTTGCCAATAAATTATCCGAGTGGTTAACAGCAGGTCTTGCTGCATGGGATATTTCCCGACCCAAACCTTATTTTGGATTCGAGATTCCCGGACACCCTGAACATTGTTTTTATGTCTGGCTCGATGCACCCATTGGTTATATGGCCAGCTTCCAAGCCTTTGCCGCCCAACATGACGATGTTGATTTTGATGCCTTTTGGCAGCCCGGGCATAACACCGAGCTCTACCATTTTATTGGCAAAGACATTATCAACTTTCATGGTTTGTTTTGGCCTGCCTTGTTAAGCGGTGCCGGCTTTCGGTTACCTACACAGATTTTTGCCCATGGTTTTGTGACCGTTAATGGCGAAAAAATGTCAAAATCACGCGGCACTTTTATTCAAGCCAATCGGTATCTCGACCATCTCAATCCAGAGTATTTGCGCTATTACTTTGCTTCCAAAATAAGCCCACATGTTGAGGATCTGGATTTAAATCTGCAAGATCTGCTGCAAAAAGTGAACAGTGATTTGGTGGGCAAGTATGTGAATCTGGCCAGCCGCTGCGCAGGATTTATCAGCAAGCTGTTTCAAGATCAACTGGCAACACAAATCCATGATCTTAAGCTATGGGGTGAATTCCAAGCAGCCGCATCAGAAATAGCCGCCTGTTATCAAACCCGTGAATTTGCCAAAGCCATGCGGCTGATCATGGCATTAGCTGATCGAGCCAACCAATACATTGATCAACAAGCACCTTGGGTGTTGGCCAAACAACCCGAGCAACACCTTAAAGTACATGCAGTCTGCACCATGGGTTTAAATGCCTTTCGTTTGCTAACGCTTTATTTAAAACCCGTGTTGCCACATACCGCAGAGCGGGTAGAAGCTTTTTTAAATATTGCACCGTTAACATGGACTGATGTGCAGCAACCTTTACTCGGCAAACCTATTCAGCCTTTCAAACCTTTGATGACAAGAATTGAGGCTACCCAACTGGAGTCCCTCCTGGCATTCATTTAAAAACAGGGTATATGAAATAAAGGCTTGATCTGCATGTCGTGAACAGCGTATAAATGAGATGCTGTTCACCCTTACGTATGGATACGCCAACAACCTACAAGGATGACAAAAAAATATTAACTTATAAACCCTAGGAGCAGGACATGATTAATAAAGTTCATCGTGATACCGCCCCGAACAATCACGCGCCCGAAACATCCGTTACTGATGACTTATTTGGCGATTTGCAAAATCTTCAGCAAGCAATCGGCGTGTCACTTGAAACGACTGATATGCGCCAACCCGTGTTTTTTGAAAAGTTTCGCCAAGCCCTGATGCAACTTGAACAAAAAACCCAAGACCACGGGCGTTTTTTTTCTTATAACGCCAAGCATGGCAGACATGAACGCATGCTAGAAGCTGGAACCGTGCAACATCACATCGATCAACTGTTTTGTCATCTCGAACAATTAGAAAACGCCAATCAGTAAGGTTAAAACTTAGCAACCTAAACGCTTGGCGACTTAACGGAGTCGAAGCAAACCGTAAGCATTTTAAGTGTCCGGTGCGGCTAAGCGAACTTTAATGGTTTTATCACTCTTACCGCGACGAATAACTAAACTAATCACATCACCTGGACGATATTGCTCCATTTGATCCAAATAATCATTGGTATTGCGAATAACTTGACCATTGATGCTAACCACAATATCACCTATCTGTAGGTTTCCCAACATATCGCGGCGCATACCTTTTAGTCCTGCCTGGTCAGCCGGCAAACCTCTCGCCGCTGTCACAATAGCAACGCCCTGCAGTCCATTTAACCGCATCCAACTGTCTGGCGCCGTTTCCACCCCTAAAATTGGACGAATCAATCGGCCATATTGAATCAATTCAGCAACCGTTTTTTTCACTGTCGACACAGGGATCGCAAACCCAATGCCTGCACTGCCACCACTAGGGCTGTAAATTGCGGTATTCACCCCAATCAATTGACCCAATGAATTCAATAAGGGACCACCAGAATTACCCGGATTAATGGCAGCATCTGTCTGTATCACATTTTTAATGGGCCTACCGGTTACCGATTGAATCTCTCGACCTAAGGCACTCACCACACCGACCGTTAAAGTCGTATCTAAACCAAATGGATTACCAATCGCTAACACTTTACGACCCACTTCAAGCTCATTCGAATCACCAATCGGCAAAGGCGTTAAACTGATCGGCTTACTCATGTCTAGCTTCAGCACCGCAAGATCTTTATCAGGCGCTACGCCAATCACTTTTGCCGGCCAGCTCGAGTGATCACTTAAGTTAATGGTGATTTTATCCGCTGATTGAATGACGTGAAAATTCGTCACCACTATGCCTTGATCATTCCAAATAAAGCCACTGCCAGTGCCTTGCGGGATTTCATAAAGGTTTAAATTAAAGACATCTGCTTGTAGGGTCGAGGTAGTGACGTAAACCACCGACGGACTTGCCGCTTTAAAAACCTGGATAGTATTGGTTTCATCATCAGTTGCAAAAGGAGGCGGCAGCTCTGCTTTTGCATCACAAGCCGACAAGCTTACCCATAATATCCATACTGATAACCATTTCCACCACATAAAAAACCTCATCTCCGAGTTAGATTATTTATTCACGCAACAAAACCCACTCTTCTGCCAAAGTAGGATGAATTGCCAAAGTACGATCAAAATCCGCTTTAGTTGCCCCCATCGTGACCGCTACCGCAAAGCCCTGCATAATTTCAGCTGCATGTGGACCCACCATATGCAGACCCAAAACACGCTGCGTCACAGCATCCACCACCATTTTCATCCAACATCGCGTCAAATGACCACTCAAACCATTGCTCAACGGCCGAAAAATGGTGCTATAGACTTGGCAAGATCCGTGTTCTTCCGCTTGCTGTTGCGTTAAGCCAATGCTGGCTACTTCTGGCTGCGAAAATACTGCTGAAGCAATCAATCGCTCATCTAATATCTGCCACTCCTGCGACTGCAGCGCATAGAAATTATGCATCAAACATTTAGCCTGCGCGATAGCAACTGGCGTTAACATCGTGCGACCGATGACATCACCGAGGGCAAAAATATGCGAGATACTGCTGCGAAAAAAATCATCCACAATAATTGCGCCTGACTCTGCGAGCGCAACACCTGTGGATTCAAGTTGTAACAACTGAGTATTCGGTTTGCGACCGGTAGCCATCAGCACCTGATCATACTCAGCCATCTGTCCTTGTTGAAAACACACTCGATACTGTTCAGCCTGCGCGGTTATGGATAAGGGCACATTGTTTGGTAAAAGTTGAATATTCATTAATGGCAACTGTGTCGCGAGTTGCTGGCGCAAACCTTCATCAAAACCATTCAAAGGTAAATAATGCCGAAAACACAAATCAACATGGGTGCCAATGCCTGCAAAAATACCGGCTAACTCTAAACCGATATAACCGCCACCCACTATTAAAAGTCGCTTTGGCTGCTGCTCCAAGGAAAATATCTGATCAGACACCTTGGCAAGTTCAGCGCCGGGAATCATCATACGTACCGGCGATGAACCTGTGGCAATCAAAATCTGCTTGCCGTATAAAGTGTGCTCACCAATTTGTAGATGATGGTCATCCAAAAAAACCGCCTGGCCACGGAAAATAACCACGCCGGACTGCTCCAACAAACGCTGATATACACCGTTTAAAAAACCAATGTAGGCGTGCTGAGCATCCCGCAACTGTGGCCAAGAAAAATGTAGGCCCTCAACTTGCCAACCAAATCCCTTTGCCGCCGAGAACGCCTCCGCAAATTGCGAAGCTGTAACATACAATTTCTTAGGTATGCAACCGAGGTTTACACAAGTACCGCCGAGTGCCCCTTGCTCAATCACAGCGACTTTTGCACCCGCTTGCGCCGCCAAACGTGCGGCCCTTACACCAGCAGAGCCGGCTCCGATCACCAGCCAATCAAACGTTTGAAGCAAACCGCTATCAGACATCACTTGTCACCAACTGCTAACCAACAGCATTCGTTCAACAAAAAGTTACTGAGGATCACCCTGCCCTTGTCTATTCTTAAGATCACAATGCAGAAAAGTACTTAAATGCCTGTTTGTGGTAGCATCTCGCCTCAAACTGGCAGATTAGGGTTTTACCAAACTAAGATCTACACTTATTTTCAAGTTCTGCTCGATATCAAGTTCAAATGTAATTAGGTTTTAATGATGTTATTAGGTTTTATAAAACATGATGCAGCCCTTAGCACACAGCTACGCAGTTAAAATAGCCATGATTGCTTTGGGTTGCTTGGTTTATTTAGCGGCTCAAGCCGATGTCTATATTTATAAAAACGAATGGGGCAGCAGTTTATTTTCAGATCGGCCTTTAAAACAACCCGGCTTCCGTCTCATGGAAGTAAGATCACTAACCCCAAAAGGTAAGTTGATGCTTACTAACGTCTCTTCAGACAGTAGAGAGCTTGGGGGCAATCTGATCAAAACTAGTCGTTATGATAACGACATCACTCAAACTGCTCGCTCATATGATATTGATCCGGCATTGGTCAAAGCGGTTATTCATGCAGAATCACATTTTAACCCCCGCGCAGTGTCTCGCGTTGGTGCCCAAGGATTGATGCAGCTCATGCCGGGGACGGCGGCCATGTATCAAGTTTCTAACCCTTTTAATCCGCAAGAAAATATCGAAGCAGGTTGCAGGCATTTGCAATATTTAATGGGGAAATATAACAATATTGACTTAGTGCTAGCCGCCTACAATGCCGGCGAAGGCACGGTTGCGCAATACAACGGCATTCCGCCCTATTCTGAAACACGCGACTATGTACGAAAAGTCAGACAGCTGCAGGCGCGTTATTCAAAAAATACGTTTTAATTGGCTCGATCAAGACCGCCCTTCGACAAGCTCAGGGCGCAAACATATTGATGCTTTCTAGTCCCTGCTATTATCGAAGGGCAACCACTCATTAAGTATGATTTTCCGCTAAGAAAAACCAAGTATCCAAAACAGAATCTGGATTCAAGGAAACACTATCAATCCCCATATCCATCAACCAACGCGCTAAATCAGGATGATCCGAGGGGCCTTGACCACAAATTCCGATGTATTTACCCGCACGCTTACAAGCTTCAATTGCCATTTTCAAAAGAATTTTGACCGCCGGATCACGCTCATCAAATAAATGCGAAATAATACCGGAGTCACGATCAATCCCTAGCGTCAATTGCGTCAGATCATTGGAACCAATTGAGAAGCCATCAAAGTGTTTCAAAAACTCATCCGCCAATAAGGCATTGGTTGGCAGTTCGCACATCATAATGACTTTCAAGCCGTTTTCACCGCGCTTTAAACCGTTAACCGCTAACAGCTCAACCGCTTGCTCAGCTTCACCGACAGTACGCACAAATGGCACCATGATTTCGACATTATCAAAACCATATTCCTCACGAACTTGTTTGAGTGCCTGACATTCCAGCTGGAAGCAATCCCTGAAGCTATCAGAAATATAACGTGAAGCCCCTCGAAAACCCAGCATCGGATTTTCTTCGTGCGGCTCATATAAACGTCCACCGATTAAATTCGCATACTCATTCGATTTAAAATCAGACAAGCGTACGATCACGCGGGATGGATAAAACGCTGCCGCCAACACAGAAATACCTTCAACTAACTTTTGCACGTAAAACTCGATTGGACTGGCATAACCCGCCATGCGTCGATCAACCGCTTGCTTAATATCGCGCGGTAGCTGCTGATAGTTCAATAGCGCTTTGGGATGCACGCCAATCATGCGATTGATAATGAATTCCAACCGCGCCAAGCCCACACCCTGGTTCGGCAGCGTTTGAAAATCAAAAGCACGATCTGGATTGCCAACGTTCATCATGATTTTAAAAGGAAGAGCAGGCATCGAGCTGATGGTATTGCGGCGCACGTCAAACTTCAGCGCCCCTTCATAAATTTTACCGGTATCACCTTCAGCACAGGACACGGTCACCGAAGTACCTTCTTTTAACGTCTCGGTGGCATTCGCGCAACCGACTACGGCTGGAATACCCAATTCACGCGCAATAATCGCCGCATGACAAGTACGACCACCACGATTGGTGACAATCGCAGATGCACGCTTCATCACTGGCTCCCAATCTGGATCCGTCATATCCGTGACCAAGACATCACCGGGTTGCAGTCGATCCATTTCTTTCAAGTTGGTCATCAGCTTCACCGGACCACTGCCAATGCGTTGACCAATACTCCGGCCTTCAGCCAATACCTTGCCTTTTTCTTTCAGCAGGTAACGCTCCATTTGATTGACGTTATGACGACTCTTCACCGTTTCAGGACGCGCTTGCACAATAAACAACTGTGCAGTATCACCATCTTTAGCCCACTCAATGTCCATCGGGCAACCATAATGTGCTTCAATTAATAGCGCTTGCTTACCTAAGCTAACCAACTCGGCATCAGTTAAACAAAATTGATTTTGCTCTTCAGGTTTGACTTCAACCGTTTCTACGGAGCGCCCCACTTTGGCTTGTGGCGCGTAAATCATCTTGCTGGCTTTGCTGCCCAAATTGCGACGTATCACCGAAGGACGACCCGCATTTAAAGAAGGTTTATACAGATAAAACTCATCCGGGTTCACAGCACCCTGCACCACCATTTCACCCAGACCATAAGAACCTGTGATAAAAATCACTTGATCAAAGCCCGACTCGGTATCCAAGGTAAAAATTACACCGGCAGCACCGGTAGCACTATTGACCATATGCTGCACACCCGCAGACAAGGCTACTTTCGAATGCTCAAAACCTTGATGCACGCGGTAAGCAATCGCACGGTCATTATATAAAGAAGCAAACACCACTTTGATGGCATGTTTAACCTGGTCCAAACCTTTAATATTTAAAAAGGTCTCTTGTTGGCCAGCAAATGAAGCATCCGGCAAATCTTCTGCGGTGGCTGACGAGCGAATTGCCAAAGCACCTTGTGGATTTTCTGCATAAAGCAAGTGATACGCTTGTTCAATTTGTTGTTCTAAAGCGGGTGGAAACGCTGATTCCTCTACCCAGTTACGCACCGTCTTACCCACTTCGTTTAAGGCACTGACATTATTAACATCCAACTGTTTTAAAAGTTGATTGATTTTTTGGGTTAGCTGGTTGTGATTGAGGAAATCGATAAAGGCTTGAGCGGTAGTGGCAAAGCCGTTCGGCACCTGAACACCCGCTTTGGTAAGCTGGCTGATCATTTCACCCAGAGATGCGTTTTTACCGCCAACCCATTCAACGTCGGTCTTACGTAGATCTCGAAACCAAGCAATATAATCGCTGGATGAAACGCCTTGGGTTGAAGAAGTATTCAAAGTGCTTTCTCCCTTCTTAAAACTTGATAATAAGAGGTTGCTTTAACGGGCGCCAAGTGTAGCATATTCAGCGGACACGCCAAGGGTGTCTGTTACCTGCCAGCAGCATACCCATGTTGGCCACATCATTATTGGCTACATAACATCATTGGCTACATAAATATTCGCTTTAACTTATACAGACCTGACTAATATGACACGACACGTTTTTTTTATTTCCGACGGCACTGGCATCACTGCCGAAGCGTTGGGCAATAGTTTACTGGCACAATTTGCTAACATTGACCTCGTCAAAAAAACGCTGTCTTATATCGACTCCAAAGAAAAAGCGTATGCAGCTGTGCTCAAAATTAATACCCTGTATGCGGAAACTAATCAAAAACCCCTGATCTTTGATACCATCGTTGATCAAGAAATTCGCATGATCCTGACCAACTCGCAAGGCTTCATGATCGATATTTTTTCCACCTTCTTACATCCGCTAGAACATGAGCTCGGAACCAAATCCAGTTATACCGTCGGCAAGTCGCATTCCATCATCGATAACGACAAATATACCGTGCGCATGAATGCCGTGAATTTTGCATTAGAGAATGATGATGGTGCGCGTACCCGTCATTACGATATGGCCGACGTGATTATTGTCGGCGTGTCACGCTCCGGTAAAACCCCCACTTGCTTGTACTTGGCGATGCAATTTGGTATTCAAGCGGCCAACTACCCTTTTACTGAAGATGACCTCGATCTGGGATCCTTACCGAAATCGCTAAAACCCTACAAACAAAAGCTGTTTGGTTTAACCATTGACGCTGATCGTTTAACTGCCATCCGTCATGAACGCCGCCCCAACAGTCAATATTCTTCTTTTAAACAATGCGATCTGGAAGCACGCGGTGTCATGGCGTTATTTGTGCGCGAAAATATTCCCTTCATTAATAGCACCCACGCTTCTATTGAAGAAATTTCCACCCGCCTCATGGCAGCATGCAACTTGGATCGTCGCATTTAACTCCCTTATTGGAACCGATAAAGTTGGAATGCGTAAAATTGGAACTGGCACGGTACGAACTGCAATACACCACGGATGCCAGCATTTTTTTTGCCCCGTTAGCACAGCTGCCCGGTGCCATTTGGTTAGACAGTGCCAATAGTGGACAAGGCATCGACCTGCTGAGCGCGTTACCACAGCAACAATGGACGCAATGGCCGGAATATGCCGATATTCAGCAGCAACATTCGCCATCACGCACAATCCGTTGCACGCCACTCACGGCATTGCCGCTACTGATTCAACAGCAACAACAATTTTATGGCAACATTCACCATTCGCATACCCCAGGCTTAATGGGTTTTTTCAGTTATGATTTTGGTTTAGCCGCTCATGAATGCCAGAGGAAAACAGACGACATTCATTTTCCGCTCGCCGACATCGGTTTTTATACTTGGCATATTTATGTTGACCATCACCAGAAAAACGCTTTTTTACACTATTACCCCGAGTATCATCATTTAAATGATTTACTCACTCTGCTGCTGCAGCAACCTCAACCAACACATCCACTGCAACTCACCTCTGCGTTTGCAAGCAACGTATCTGCAACCGAATATCAATCGGCTTTTAAAACAATTCAGCAACACCTGATCAGCGGAGACGCCTACCAAGTCAATTTTGCACAACGTTTTCATTGCACCGCACAAGGCAGTGCATGGGATAGTTATCAGCAACTCCGCGTCAAACATCCACATCCCTACGGAGGTTTTGCCCATAGTCAATATGGCGATATTCTGTGCTTGTCCCCAGAAGAATTTATCAGCATTGATCGGCAAAAAAAAATTACCACCCGCCCCATTAAAGGCACGCAACCGCGTCATGCCGATGCGGTTGAAGATCAACGGTTAGCACAGCAATTACTGAGCAGCGAAAAAGATCGCGCCGAAAATATTATGATTGTGGATTTGCTGCGCAATGATCTCGGGCAAGTTTGTGAAACCGGCAGCATCACTGTGAGTGAATTGTGTCAATTGCATAGCTTTGCCTCGGTGCATCATTTAATGAGCCGCGTGCAAGGACAATTACCGGATAACCTCCATCCGCTGCAAGCTTTTGCAGCCTGCTTCCCCGGCGGCTCCATTACCGGTGCACCCAAACGCCAAGCCATGCACATTATTCAGCAGATTGAAAAACATCAGCGACACATTTTTTGTGGCAGCTTATTCGCGCTCACTGCTGATCACCAGTTATTCAGCAACATCTGTATTCGCACCCTCTTGTATCAAGCGCCACATTTATATTGCTGGGCCGGTGGCGGTATTGTGGTTGATTCGAATTGGCAAACGGAATTCGCCGAAGCGGATTGGAAGGTCGGCCGCTTGTTAAAAGATTTAGCAGAGATGAATAAATGAGCCTACAACAAGCCGCTGTGCTATTGCCTATCTTTCTACATGCCCAGCAACAACCCGCTGAACTCATCCTGATTCAACGCGCCAAAACCTTAAGTTATCATCCGGGACAATTGGCATTTCCTGGCGGCAAACAAGAAATATCAGATCGTGATCTCGCACACACCGCCTTGCGAGAAGCTGAAGAAGAAATTGGACTCATAGCAGATCATGTCAACATCATCGCCCAATTACCCAGCCATGAAACCGTCAGCGGTTTTTGTTTGACACCTTTTGTCGGCATTGTTGAACACGCCAGCACCAAAAATTTACGTCGTGATCCTCAAGAAGTCGACAGCATTATCGCCATACCCATGCAGTTTCTATTTGAGCAGGCGCACTTCAAGCAGCAAGTTTTACAAGATCGGCACTATGCGCACGTCAATTTGCAAGGCCGCATTATTGAAAAACACACCGATGTTGCAGAGAACTGGTATTGCTGGGGCGCAACGGCAACAATTTTGTACGCGTGGATAAAAAAAACGGACTTTACGGCGTTGATGCGGACTTAACTGTCCCAACATCCTTATGTAGGGGCAGACCTGCGTGTCTGCCCAGAATTGTGCGCCGGATTGCGTACTTGCGCCGGATTACGTCGTGGGTAATGGGCGCACACGCAGGTGCGCCCCTACGCCGGCACCCCGCTATGAAACCGAAACAGCGGATCCACCCGCGTAATCAATTGCGCTTCACGCTCACGCCATTGATCTAAACGCTCATCAAAATCAAACTTGCCCTGCTCCGGCGCATACAAACGCGCTAGCGCTAAATAATCTTCAAAATGCCGGCTTTCCGATTTTAATAAAAATCGATAATACTGCGCCAATTCCTGATCCACTAGAACATCAGCCAAGGCCGCAAAGCGTTCGCAAGAACGTGCTTCTATTAATGCACCGATCATCAAGGTATCGATCAAACGCCAAGGTTCAAAATGCGCGACATGCTGATGCAATTGTCCCGCATAACTCGATGGCGGTAAGTGATCATAGACAATGCCCCTCGTCTGCAATAAACCCAGTACCTGCTCAAAATGCAACAACTCTTCTCGCGCCAGTTGCGCCATTTTGATCAGCAGTTCATGACGATCGACATAGCGATACATCAGGTTCAGTGCGGTTGATGCCGCTTTTTTTTCACAATGCGCGTGATCAATCAACAGCAACGGCAGCTGCGTTAACGCCATCTGCAACCAGACATCCGGCGTCTTAACGCATAAGAATTCATCTACGGATAAAAAAGTCATAATGCGCATCCCCATTAAGCCGCGCATAATACGCAAAAAAAAGTCGCTCGCCCACTAAGCCAACATCATGAAACCAACCATCAACACCATGAAACCAGCTCACTGCCAAGCATTTTTTGCCACCTTACAACAAGCCAACCCGCATCCCACCACCGAGCTGCACTACAGCAGCGCTTTTGAATTATTAATTGCGGTGATGTTATCGGCACAAGCCACTGATGTCAGCGTCAATAAAGCGACCATGCATTTATTTGCCGTTGCCAATACACCCGCAGCCATCTTGCAATTGGGCATCGAAGCGCTGAAACAATTCATCAAAACCATCGGACTGTATCCCACCAAAGCCAAACACATCATCAAAACTTGCGAATTAATATTGGAGCATCATCAAGGCGAAGTCCCCAAAACCCGTGAAGCATTAGAAGCCCTACCCGGTGTCGGCCGCAAAACCGCGAATGTGGTGCTTAATACCGCGTTTGGTGAGCTCACCATGGCGGTTGACACCCATATTTTCCGCGTCGCCAATCGCACCGGCTTAGCACCCGGAAAAAACGTACTCGCGGTTGAACAAGGCTTGCTGAAAAATATTCCTAAACCTTATTTGAAAGATGCGCATCATTGGCTAATTTTGCATGGGCGGTATGTGTGTACGGCGAGAAATCCGAAGTGTAGGGAATGTCCGGTGCGGGAATGGTGTGGGTATGCCGAAAAAATCCAATTAACCAATTTTGAAGATACTTGAATGTCCCCTCCCCTGACAAGGCTACCGTATGCACACAACTATGCACGCATTAAATTCCCCTCCGTTGGAGGGGTACGCCGTAGGCGGGGGGTGGTCTTGTTGAACGGACCACCCCGTCAGGCT
>JANNXD010000131.1:0-16321 GCA_031409375.1 Gammaproteobacteria bacterium
GGCAGGTGCTCAATGTCATTAACTTAAGGCAATCGATTGACCGATTAAGTCCACTCTGTTCGGCGCAGCATGTAGAGACAAGGCATGCCTTGTCTCTACGGTGGTGATGGTAACGATTGTGGCCATAATGAAGCACTAGGTGCTAGAGAAAAAAATCGGATCACCTAAACGCTATTGCCTTAAGTTAATGACATTGCCCTGCGAAGGGAGAGTACCCCGAAGGGGGGAGGGGGTGAGCATGGCAAACTCAACAAGCACTCTCCTTAAGTTAATGGCATTGGGCAGGCGCTCAAGCACCAGTCGATCATAAATAAGCCGAAATCGATTGCTCAGACACCGCCAAATAATACAAGGGTCCATGATCCGCTAACGACACCATAAACGGCAGATGACGCATCACGCTAAACTGCCGCGCTAAAAATGCTAAACCAGCAATGCCAGCGCTGATGCTGATTGTTTTCACCTGACTACTTTTATGGCTAGACAAACACCAGCGGCCGTCTGTGTCCACGCGATACTCCTGACCGAAGTGCCGAAACACACCCGTCGTACGCGGTGGCAATTGCGGCACCAGATCTCGGCGATGCACATGACGATAGGTTGTCTGGCCGAGCATTTTTTCGCAACGCGCGGCAAACAACTCATTCCCCACCATCGGTTGCCCGAAGGTATAAAGTCCTGCATAAAGGCTTTGCAGCTGCAAACTTAACGCATCGTTGCCCCAAAAAATTTCGGCTGCCGCCAACGCCGCTAAGGCACCGCCTAATGAATGGCCAACAATATACAAGCGCTCAACTTTGGTTACACGCGATTCTAAATGCTGAGTAATACTTGGCCATACTGCTTGCAAGTTGTAATAGAAACCGCCATGCACTTTAAGTTGCGCGTCATCTTTGTAAGCAACCGGATCAATCGCAATGTCAGTTAATAAATCAACATAATGACCGGTGCCAAACTCAGTGCCACGAAAAGCCAAAATCGCCACTTTTCGGCTTTCGTCAAACAACCATGCGACATGGGTGTTTAAAAATAAGGCGGAGTTCTCCACCTCAAAATGATAAGCATCGCTGGCATTAAAACCCACTTCCAACATTCGTGATACTTGCGTCGGCAAGTCAGCATAAGCCCAAGCAGCCGCCTGGGCTAAAATTCGGGCTGCCAAGGGATGATGTTGGCGAGGGGCTTTCTGAGTCAAACTCAGCAAAGGGGTAAGCAAATCCTTTTGGGGCATGGCATCTCACCTATTTTAATAATGATGAAGGTTTTAATGATTCACGTTTTAGTAATAAGGTTTCTCGAAATCCTAACGAGCATGGCATAGAATAGCTGCCTTTATTACGAGTGGATAGGTTGACGATGGATAGGTTGGCTAGAAAGGTTAACTGTGAATAGATCATTGAATCGGTGTCGTTTTCTATGCATTTGAAATCCATCAAGCTCGCAGGCTTCAAATCCTTTGTCGATCCCACCACCATCTTATTCGTCAGCAACCTAACCGCCATCGTTGGCCCCAATGGCTGTGGTAAATCCAATGTGATTGATGCGGTGCGCTGGGTAATGGGCGAAAGCTCAGCCAAATATCTGCGCGGTGAATCCATGTCGGATGTGATTTTTAATGGCGCCAATGATCGTAAACCGATATCACAAGCTTCAGTTGAACTGGTATTTGACAACCCAGCCGCCCGCTTAGGCGGTAACTACGCACAATACACCGAGCTATCGATTAAACGTTTGGTCACGCGCGATAATCAATCGATCTATTATCTCAACGGCACGCGTTGCCGCCGCAAAGATATTATGGATATTTTTTTGGGTACCGGCCTTGGGCCACGCTCGTATGCGATTATCGGCCAAGGCACTGTGTCGCGTTTGATCGAAGCCAAACCGGATGAACTGCGCATTTTTATTGAAGAAGCTGCGGGTATTTCCAAATATAAAGAACGTCGCAAAGAAACCGAACTGCGCATGCAACACACCCGCGACAACTTAGACCGCTTAAAAGATCTGCAAAACGAACTTAACAAACAGCTCGAGAAGCTGCAACAACAAGCCAAGGTTGCTGAAAAATATCAACTGCTGCAAGCCGAGCTGCGCTTAAAACGCCAACAGATTATTGCCATGACCTGGCAAGCTCAGCAGCAACAATGGCAAGAACAGCATCAGCATATTCGTCAGCAGGAAGTCGCTTTAGAAGCGGTGATTACCGAACGCGTGCATATTGAAACCCAGTACGAGCAACTCCGCAGCGATCAACAAGAGCAAGCCGATATCACCCAACAGCAACAAGAAGCTTATTATCTACAAGGCACCGAACTTGCCACTTTAGAGCAATCGATCGCCCACGCCTTAGAGCGGTTGCAACGACTCGAACAAGACTGTCAAGATACGCAGCAAGCCCTCAACCACACCATCAGCCAACAACAACACGCCAGCGAGCAGCTCACGCAGTGTACAACGGAGCTAGAACAACTATCGCCACAATTGCAAGCCGCGCAACAACAAACACTCATTTGCCAAGCGCAATTAGCACAGCATGAAGAGACACTGCAAACTTGGCAGCAGCAATGGGATCAGTTTAATCAATCCGCCCATCAAGTCGAAAAAACCGTCCAGGTACAGCAAACACATATTCAGCAAATCGACAAAGCTTTACTGCAACTACAACAACGCCAGCAACGCTTACTCCAAGAACAGCAGCAGCTTTCCGACCAGCAGCAGGGCACCACCTTAGAAGAACGTCAGCAACAACTCACCCTACTGCAAGCTCAACAGCAAGAGCAACAGGAACAGCTGCAACAGTGTCAGCAGCACATCCGCGAACAACGCGAACAAAATCGTCAATATCAACTGACGCTCGACCCACTTAAGCAGCAAATTCGCAGCTTACTCGGTCGCAAAAGTTCACTGGAAACCTTACAAGAAGCGGCGCTTGGCAAAGACCAAGCGTCAGCACCCCGCACCCATTGGCTGCAACAACAAGGTTTGCAAAAAGCCACACGCTTAGGTGAGGTGTTGAAAGTAAACAACAGCTGGGAAGCGGCGGTTGAGTGTGTACTGGGCGCAAGCTTACAAGCGCTGCAAATTAAAGATGTGGATGCGCTGCTGCTCAAAACTTCCGAAGATGCACGCGGCCTACGCTTTATTGACCAAGATCACGCAATCGCACAACCTGGGCAACTCAACATAGCAACAGAATTAATGGCTTTCGCGCAACCACTAAGCCAATTAGTACAACCGGCACTTGCATTGTTTGAAACGGTTTGGGCGGCCAACGATTTAGCCTGCGCACTGCAAGCACGGACATTACTGCCGGCAGGTCATAGTGTGATTACGCAAGATGGCATCTGGTTAGGCGCTGACTGGAGTTATTTGCCGCCCAACCCTGATGCCAATCAAGGGGTATTGCAGCGCCAACAACAACTGCTGCAATTAAACAGCGAGCTGGAACTGCTACAAGCGCAGCAGCAGCAGATCGAAGCTCAATGGCAACAAGGTCGCGAACAACTGACGCAAACCGAGCAGCAAGAACGACAACTGCAAACCCAGCTACAGCAATTACAACAACAGTTGAATCGATGCCAAGCCGATGTCAGCACGCAACAAGCCAAACAAGATCAACTGCGATTGCGCCGACAACAAATTGAGCAGGAAATTCAGGACATCATTGAACACAGTGACCAGGATCATGAAACCCTGAAAGCAGCACGACAAACGCTCGAGCAAGCCCTCGATGAGATGGCCTTGCATAACGAGCAACGCCAACAATTAAAGCACAGCCAGCTCGACCATCAGCAATCATTGCGCAACTGCCGCGAGCAAACTCAACAGGCCAAAGATCAGGGGCATCAGTTGCAACTGCAACAACAAGCCCTCATCAATCGTCAGCAGCAAACTCAGCAACAACTCACACGCTTAGCCAGCGAACTTAACCAGTTACAGCAAAAATACCAGCAACTGATTTTACAGCGCACCGAGTGTGCTACCCCACAGGACGATTGGATCGCACAGCGTGATCGATTACTGCGGCAACGCTTGATATTAGAAAAAAATTTACAGCAAGCGCGTCAACTTTTATCAGAACTAGAGGCAACCCTAACCAGCGTCGAGCAACGCAAACGTCAGCTCGAGCAACAACTACAAAACTTACGGCAACTCCTCGAGCAACAGCGTTTACAAGCCCAATCGCTGCAAGTGCACCGCGATCATCAACTTCAACAATTGCAGATGGAAGAAACCGCGCCCGAAGCGGTGCTGCACCATCTGCCCGAATATGCTGATCTCGAACGCTGGCAACTCGACGTTCAAACCTTGCAACAGCGCATTGATAAACTCGGTGCGATCAATCTCGCCGCCATGGCCGAATATGCCAGTACACAAGAACGTTATGAATACATGCAAACTCAGTATGCGGACTTGCAAGAAGCACTGACAACGCTAGAAACCGCCATTCGCAAAATTGATATTGAAACCAAGCAACGTTTTCAAGACACTTTTGAAAGTGTGAACCAGGGTTTTCAAACCTTGTTTCCCAAAGTTTTTGCCGGTGGCCAAGCTTATTTAGCCTTAACCGGCGACGATTTATTAGAAATCGGGGTCACCGTGATGGCAAGACCACCCGGAAAGCGCAACAGCAGCATTCATTCTTTATCTGGTGGTGAAAAAGCGCTGACGGCGATTGCACTGGTGTTTGCCATTTTTGAACTCAATCCGGCGCCCTTCTGTATGCTCGATGAAGTCGACGCACCATTAGACGATGCCAACGTCGGCCGATTCTGTCGCCTAGTAGAAGAAATGGCGCTACGTATCCAGTTCATTTATATTACCCACAACAAAGTGGCCATGGAGATGGCTCAGCAATTAATGGGCGTAACCATGGCAGAAGCCGGGGTTTCCCGTTTAGTATCCGTGGATATTGACGCAGCGGCAGCAATGGCAACGGTTTAAATCAATTTTTCCTACAAATTTCGAGGTATGACAAGATGGAAATTGGATTAAGAGAGATGCTCATCTTCATGGCAATCATCGTGATTGCAGTGATTGCCTTAGATATTTTTAAACGCATGCGCCACAATCGTCAGGCACTAAAATTTGAACTCGAACCCATTCCCGAAATCCTAGACGACCCCTTGGCAGTTGAAATTGGTTCAGTGCGCAAAGCCTATCGAGATCCAGCACAGCATGCACGCTTCGATAATATTGACGAAGCTTACGACGATATAGAACGTCCACAACTGCAACAACTCAAAACAGCACAGCACAGCAAATCGTCAACCACAATAAAAGAATCACCACAGGCACAACCAATCGTGAACGACGAAGTCCCTCCCAGCAAACCGCATAGCAGCAGCGTAAGTAGTCCTCGCGTTGCCAGTGAAGCGACAAAAGCAGCGGCACAACAACGCGCTGCGCACAAAAGCAATAGCCGTAACCGCAGCTACGGCACCGACCCAAAAGTACAGGCAGCGCCAGCAACGGTTGATCCGACCGATGTCATCATTTTAAATATTATGGCACGCCCCCAACATCACTTTACGGGCGATGCCATTGTCAAAGCGGCATTGATGTGCGGCCTGCGTTATGGTGAGAATCAGATTTTTCATTTTTATGAACCCTGTGGACCAACTTTAAGAACGTCTACAAAAAAAGAAAACGCTATTTTCAGCTTGGTGAATATCGTCAAACCCGGCATCTTTGACCTCGACAAGATGCAAGATTTCACCTCTCCTGGCCTATGCATCTTTATGGGCATACCAGGACCCGAGAATATCGAAACCAGTTTTCAAAAAATGCTCATGGTCGCACATAAATTAGCGAATCAACTCGATACCGACTTATACGACGATCTGCACAACCTTCTAACACAAAAGCGCCTCAAGCAAATGCATGAGCGCATCGTGCAGCTGCATCAGGCACAACTACAAAACACACCCGGCTCATTACATGAAGTGCATTCCGACAGCCCCAGCCGCGCGAAAAGTGCCTCGGCATGAATGCACCGCAACCCGACCTTATTCCAGATGCTGCGATTAATGCGATAGCGCAACTACGGCAACAGATTATCGAACATGATCAGCGTTATTATGTTTGGGATGATCCGAGTATCAGTGATGCTCAGTACGATCTGCTGATGCAGCGTTTGATACAACTAGAGCAACAATATCCACAACTCATAACCGCCACCTCGCCGACCCAAAAAGTCGGCGGTGCGCCGTTGATGCAATTTAACGCCATCACCCACCGTTTACCCATGTTATCCTTGGGTAATGTCTACGACGATCAAGGCATGCGTGATTTTTATCATCGCGTCCATGATCGATTACAACAAGATTCTTCATTAACCAGCGACTGGGTATGCGAACCCAAACTGGATGGCATTGCTGTCAGCTTAACCTATGTTCATGGCGCATTTATGCAAGGCGCAACACGCGGTGACGGCTTCAATGGTGAAGACATCACTGCCAATTTAAAAACCCTGCGCAGCATTCCTTTGCAATTGACGGGCGACCATTTTCCAGCCATCGTTGAAATTCGGGGAGAGGTCTTAATCAGCAAACAAGATTTTGCCCTACTGAATCAGCAGCCCGAATTAGAAAAACCCTTTGCCAATCCGCGCAATGCCGCTGGTGGAAGTTTACGGCAATTAGACAGCCGCATAACCGCCAAGCGGCCCTTGAGTTTTTATGCTTATGCACTGGGATATGTGGAAGGCATGACACTACCCAACAGCCACTGGCTACGCCTGCAACAGATTCGAAACTGGGGTTTGCGGGTCAATCACGAAGTGAAAATTTGCGCAGATCTACCTGCCATACTCGATTATTTTCACGCCTTAGCGACTAAACGCGAATCACTGAATTATGAAATCGATGGTGTGGTTTGCAAAATCAATTCGATGGATGCGCAACAACAACTAGGTTTTGTGGCCAGAGCACCTCGCTGGGCCGTGGCGTATAAATTTCCCGCCTATCAAGGCATCACCACCTTAGAGGCAGTCGATTTTCAAGTGGGTCGCACGGGTGTTATTACGCCGGTTGCGCGGTTAAGCCCGGTTGAAATTGGCGGCGTGGTGATTCGAAATGCGACCTTGCATAATCAAGCTGAAATTGAGCGTTTGGGCTGCCAAATTCATGACCAAGTATTACTGCATCGGGCCGGCGATGTGATCCCAAAAATCATTAAAACAATAGTGGAATTGCGCCCAGCGCATACATTACCCATTCAATTTCCCAGCACCTGCCCAGTCTGCGCGACGCCTGTTGAACGCAGCGTCGATCATGCGCAGTGCCGCTGCCCGAATGGTTTGCAATGTCCTGCACAATTAAAAGCCGCCATTAAACATTTCGCCTCACGCCAAGCAATGGATATCGAGGGCCTCGGTGAAAAATTAATTGAACAGTTGGTGGATAGTGGGCATCTGCGCAATGTCGCCGATCTTTATACCCTTAATACTGAAACACTCGCACAGCTCGAACGCATGGGAAAAAAATCGGCAGAAAATTTAATAGCCGCATTGGAGAAAAGTAAAAGTACCACCCTCCCCCGATTGTTATTTGCCGTCGGCATTCGTGATGTCGGCTTAACCACTGCCACACAACTGGCACTACACTTTACGTCAATTGAAAATTTATACACGGCAACCGAAATAGATTTGCTCACCGTCAACGATGTCGGCCCGATTGTCGCTCAACATGTTGTCGCGTTTTTTCAGTTACCACAAAATCTGGATGTGATTGCAGGGCTGCAACAGGCTGGCGTCCATTGGCCCATCATTAAAAAATCCAAGCCCTCCGAGTTACTTAATCATCCCTTTTATGGAAAAACCTTTGTCATTACCGGCACCTTAGCCAACCTCAGCCGCGAAGACGCCAAAGCAAAACTCGAAGCCCTTGGTGCTAAAGTCACCGGCAGTGTTTCAAAAAATACCGATTTTGTTTTAGCCGGAGACAATGCGGGCAGCAAATTGGAGAAGGCGGTGGCACTGGGAGTTCGTATTTTAAGTGTCGAAGCTATTGCAGAGCTAAAATCTAACGTATTGGAAGCGAACCCGTAGCCAACCTCACCCTACTCCTTCGACAACCCCTGCAACAGCAAAAAAGGGTTCGGTTTTTTTGATTCAGCGGGTGTCAGTGCGTCTTGATCAACACCTGCTTCACTAAACACAACGCCTATCGGTTGGCAACTACCTTCGTCGTGTTTGGGCACCATCGGTAAAGACAGCAGTAAATCATCTTCAAGTAATTCAATCCAAGTAAACTCACCTTCACCAATCGGCATCAGCTCTAGATCAGTGGCAAAAGGTTTATCATCAAATTCTTGTGTCAAAATCAAATGAATAGGAATTAGTAAAAGCTGCATAAAAGGTTGTAAACAACGCTGACAAATCATTGGCAATGTCATTTGTATATGGCCACGGACACAAGGCCGATAAAATTCATCCATGTTAAAAATAAGGTCCACCTGTAACGGCTGAAGATCCGGCATGTTAGCATTGACCGCAATGACCGGGTTGTCCAACAAACGCGTAAAAGGCTGTAACGGTAATTGGCGCTGCAAATGCGCGCCAGCTCGCGCCAGGGCTTTGATATCGAGAACAGAATTGGGTAGAGTCATTGCGTTTGCCATCCGATAATTTTCAAACCGCCACTTTACCCAATATAGGACATAAATACACTCATGGACACGCTGATCCTAGCGACACAATCACCCTATAAACAGCAGCTATTTGCCAGATTACAACTTCCCTTTCACTGCCAAAACCCGAATATTAATGAAAACCCGTTAGCCAACGAAACGCCGATCGCTTGCGCACAGCGCCTGGCCCTCGGCAAAGCTCAAGTAATTGCTCAACATCATCCGCTCGCAACCGTAATTGGCTGTGATCAGCTAGCGGTTTGTAATGATCAACTTCTCTCGAAACCCGGAACTCATGCCAAAGCCGTAACGCAATTGCAGCAATTAAGTGGCCAGTCAGTCTTGTTTTATACAGCGGTGGCGGTGGTAAAAGGTACGCAGCATTGGGTTGATCACGATAGTTTTTGCGTACACTATAAAATTTTAACGCTTGCACAAATTGAAAATTATCTAGCTAAAGAACCAGCTTACGATTGTGTGGGCAGTTGTAAATCGGAAGGCTTAGGAATCTCATTGTGCCAATCACTGCAAGGTAATGATCCCACCAGCCTGGTTGGACTGCCATTAATTTTAACGATCAGGCTGTTGGCACTGGCGGGAATAAAAATCTTGTAGGTTTTATCTGCGTATATTTACCTGTACCCGTAACTACTTTTTTTCCAAATAAGCGTTAAAAACGACTCTTAGATTTAAGAATGAAGAGGGCCTCCTTCCGTGGCGTTTTGTTGATGAGGCCCTAGATTGCTCAGACTGAATTTATTTTTGCTACCGCATTACCCCTCGATTTAAAGCGCTCACCATGCCAGCAGACAATGATGCGCCAAAACGACTAATCAGTTGATCGAAGGGATCAGCTTTGATGCTGTAATCAATAATATCGTTGGCATGAATAATCTCGCGGGCAACTTTGCCCGGGCTGGCTATGCCATCAATTAAGCCTAACGTCTTGGCACTTTCACCAGTCCAAAATAAACCACTAAAAATTTTAGGATCATCCACTAGACGCGCACCTCTACCGAGTTTGACTGCCGCTATAAACTGCTGATGCACCTCTGTTAATAACGATTGAAAGTGCTCAGCTTCTTCTGGATTTACGGGTGAAAATGGATCGAGCATGGCTTTGTCTTTTCCAGATGACACCACGCGACGTTCAATCCCCAACTTTTCCATTAACCCAGTAAAACCAAATCCTGGGCTGATCACGCCAATGGAACCCACAATACTCGCGGGCTCGGCATAAATTTCATCAGCAGCACTGGCTATATAGTAGGCACCAGATGCACCCATATCGGTAATCGCGGCATAGACTTTTTTCTCAGGGTGCAACTGACGCAAGCGACGAATTTCTTGGTACACCATGTTAGATTGTACCGGACTGCCACCTGGGCTATTAATGTTAAGCAACACAGCTTTGGCATTTTTAGCTTCAAAAGCACGGCGCAAACCTTCACCGATGTCATTAGCATTGGCATCACTGTCTTCAGCTATCTCACCCATCACCTGCACCATCGCAGTATGGGGTTCGCCAGTTTCTTCTAGTCGCAAGTTCCAAGAAGACGGATGCAACATCCACAACAAACCGAACAAATACACAAATGTCAGTAATTTAAAAAAAATGCCCCAACGCCGGGTACGGCCTTGTTCACTCAACGATTTTTGCAGTAATTTTTCAATAAGCTTCCATTCTTTTGATGACGCGTCTTTTGAAACTGGTGACATGTTTTCTAACATAAAATCTACTCGAGCAGTGAATAAAAAAAAGCAAAAATTGAATCATAAAAAATCTAATGCACGCATCTTAAGACAAAATCCAGCGCGTCACCTCAGAAAAATTCTGCGCCATCAATTTGGGTGCACATGCCAACAGACGTTCAGACGGATGCGCACCGTAACTCACCGCGATCGCATCCATTGGCATCGCTTGCGCCATCAGCAAATCATATTCAGTATCACCTACCATCACACACTGATGTGCGGGTATATTGAGCTCAGCCACCAGTTGTTGCAGCATTAGCGGATGCGGTTTGGACGCGGTTTCATCCGCACAGCGGGTTAAATCAAACCAAGATTCCACTTGCATCGCCGCTAAAGCACGGTCTAAACCGATTCGGCTTTTACCGGTGGCCACCGCAACACGCAAACCGGCTGAACGCATAGCGCTAATACCGTCACGTACACCAGAAAAAAATGGGGCAAACGCAGTTTGGTTTTGTACAAAAAACTGGCTGTACCATTGGCGAAAACTCTGTTGATCGGCTTTAGCGGTCAATTCTGGATATAAAGCCAGTATCGCTTCCGGCAAACCTAAACCCACAATAGCACGCATCTGTTGTTCAGTTTTAATCGGCAACTGCATTTGCATGGCGGCATCGCGTAACGCGCTGACAATACCTTGCAATGAATCCACTAAAGTACCATCCCAATCCAATATCACACATTGATAACGACTCATGGATAACGTCTCACTTAAAAGCTCTTAAAAAATCAATCTTGATAAAAAGAATGCCATGCCGCATCCACTGGGGCTCGAAAAGTACCGTAACTATATTTCTCAGATCCCAATTTATCAGAACCCGACTTTTCAATTGCATTTTTTTTTCCTTCGGTATTTTTAAATTCCGGTAGAGTAATGGATTCACTGTGCAAGTACAGGCGCTGGGGTTTTTCACCGTTGGGCAATAACACCAGATTTTGCGCATACTTTTCATCACCCACAATAGGGCAACCGACAAAAGCAGCATGCACCCGAATTTGATGGGTACGGCCAGTTAATGGAAACGCTCGCACCAAGGTGGTGTGATCAAAACGTTTCACCACTTCAAAGCGCGTTTGCGCAGTTTGACCATTGGCAGATACGCGCACCTTACGCTCACCAGAACTTAATTGATTTTTAAATAATGGCTGATCGACCAACCGGCAGTCTTTAGGCCAACTCCCCTGCACCAATAATAAATAGGTTTTTTTTAACGTCTGCTCACGTAGCGATTCATGCAGCAATCTTAATAACGAACGCCGACTGGCCACCAATAAACAGCCAGAGGTTTCACGATCCAGACGATGCACCAACTCCAAACGTTCACCTTCGGGTCGGTATTGCCGCAGCGCTTCAATAATGCCCAATGAAACCCCGCTGCCACCATGCACCGCCCAGTTCACCGGCTTATTCAATACCAGTAATTTTTTATCTTCAAAAATAATCGCCTGCTCCAAACGTTTCTGTTGCGCAGGCAATATACCGGGTAAGACGGTTGCTTCGGGGATCGCGACTGGTGGAATGCGGATTTTTTGATCCAGCACTAGTTTTTGCTGACAATCGGCACGCTTACCATCTACGCGCACTTCACCTTTGCGAATCCAACGATAAATCAGCGTTTTTGGTAAGCCCTTAAGCAAGTGCATTAAGCAGTTATCCAAACGCTGCCCTGCCATATCTTCGGTAACTAAAACTTGGCGAACAGGCTGCTTAGCACCATGAGCACCGACTGCAGGGTGGACCGTATCATGACTAGGCACATCATGAAGATAAGCTTTGTCCAAGGAGCTTGATGGCGTTTTCACAGATGCAGCGCTCATATATTATAAAGACGGTCGGAATGATGTTGTAATGAGGACACGCTAGAGAAGCGCGACATTAGCTGCTATATTAACTCGAGCTATCATTAACGCGAGCCATCTTAACGCAGATTTCGTTAGTGCAGATGAAGCTTTAATGAGGCTAAAGTATTTTAGCGTGTTTTGCAGCCAGTATAAATGGTTGCCACTCATTTGAACATGAACCCAGGTTTGATAAGGACTACATCACCGAGAGCCAATAGGCAAAAGCTAACCAGCAAGTCGCGGCATTTTATCAGCCGGCTGATCTTCTAGATCGCCTAACCATAAGCCTGATCGATCCCGCCACCTGCAGACTACGAAAAAAGCTTTGAAGAAAAGAAAAAAGGAAGTCTATAGAAACGAGAAAAAGAGAAAGTGCAGCGAGAAAAGAGAAAACGCCGTTACCAATGATTGTTTTTTTGCACTGATGCCCGCTATCACCCTCTTTCTTTTTCTATGTTTTTCTTTAATCGGACATGCTTTTATTTTTGCCTGTTTTCTGTCGACAGTCGCAGCTCTGAAAAGCCTGATGCGCCTACCCGTTCGCCCTTGCGAAGGGTGCCAACACAGAGAATTGAATGCTATGAAAAAAATGTTGATTAACGCCGCTCACCCCGAAGAGCTCCGCGTTGCCTTAGTAGATGGCCATAAACTCTACGATTTAGACATTGAACACCGCTCTCGTGAACAGAAAAAATCTAACATCTATAAAGGTCGGGTCACTCGCGTTGAACCGAGCTTAGAAGCGGCCTTTGTTGATTTTGGCGCACAACGCCATGGTTTTTTACCGCTGAAAGAAGTTTCCCGCGAATATTTTCGTGATGATGCGCACAACCCAAGCCGTTTAAGTATCAAAGATGCATTGTATGAAGGTCAGCAGATCGTAGTGCAAGTCGAAAAAGAAGAACGCGGAAACAAGGGTGCTGCACTCACCAGCTTTATTAGCCTCGCTGGCCGGTATCTGGTACTGATGCCGAACAATCCCAGAGCCGGTGGTATTTCACGCCGCATTGAAGGCGACAATCGCGCGGAACTGCGTGAAGTCATGGACGGTTTGGAAATGGCCCCGGAAATGGGCGTCATTATTCGTACTGCTGGCGTTGGCCGCACCCAAGAAGAACTGCAATGGGATTTGGATTATCTCAAAAAAGTCTGGCATGCCATCAGCGCCGCTGCACAATCTCGCAATGCGCCTTTTCTGATTTACCAAGAGAGCAATGTAATTTTACGCAGTATTCGAGACTGCATGAAGCCGGATATCGATGAAATCATTATTGATGACAAGGCTATGTTTGATGATGCGCTCGAATTTATTCACACGGTAATGCCGCACTTCGAAGATCGCGTAAAATTCTATCAAGATAGCACCCCGTTATTTACCCAGTACCAAATCGAAAGCCAAATCGAAACCGCGTTTCAACGAGAAGTAAAGTTACCCTCTGGTGGCTCAATTGTCATTGACCCCACCGAAGCACTGGTATCCGTGGACATTAACTCTGCTAAATCTACCAAAGGTTCTGATCTAGAAGAAACCGCACTGCACACCAACCTTGAAGCCGCTGACGAAGTGGCCAGACAGCTGCGTTTACGTGATATTGGTGGTTTGATCGTCATTGACTTTATCGATATGATGCAAGCTAAAAATCAACGTGAAGTCGAAAACCGTATGCGCGATGCATTAGAAGTAGACCGTGCACGCATTCAAGTCGGCCGTATTTCACGCTTTGGTTTATTGGAGTTGTCTAGACAACGTTTAAAACCTTCTCTAGGTGAAACCAGTGCACACTCTTGCCCGCGTTGTAATGGAACCGGTACCGTACGCGATCTGCATTCTTTAGCCTTGTCCATTGTACGCCTCATCGAAGAGCACGCCACCAAAGAGGATACCGAAGAAATTCGCGGTGAGCTGCCCATTGAAATTGCGGCTTATTTGCTCAATGAAAAACGTTCAACGATTTATGAAATTGAGCGTCGGCATGATGTCAGCATTCAACTGGTACCTAACGCCGCCTATTTAACTCCGCATTATCAATTAACCCGCAAACGCAGTGGCGATGCACAAATAGAAGCCATCAAAACTGGGTTTGAATCACATACCATGGAGCAATTAGAAGCCTCCTTGAAAAAATGGCAGGATCCATTACCGCGCGCGCAAACCGCAGCCGTCAGCATTAATCAAACCACCAGCATGCAACGCAAGCGCGAACCGCATGCTTTATCGCGTTTTAGCAGCTGGTTCGGCTCTTTGTTCAAAACCGATCAGAACCCAGCTGGAAAACCGCTGATTGCCAGCACGGAAACCAGCGCCACCGAAAATCGTCCACCGCGTCGTGACAATAATCGCCGACCGTTACGTGATGGCAAGCCGCGCGATGATCGCAACAACCGAAGACCCCGCTCAGAAACAGGAGCCCGCGAGGTCGGCGCACGCGATAATCCGCGTGACGCCAACAGCACACGACCCACTCGCCCCCCTCGACCCGTTCAGCAAGCGCTTCCAGAACGTGAAGCTGATGCCATCAATCTACCGCCAGAAATCAGTGCAATTGGCCCACAAGGTGATCGGAATGATCAGCCTCGAAATGAACATGGCCGTAGCAATAATCGTCGCAATCGTGGGCGTGGTCCACGTAACCCTAGTAATGGCATGCCCCCCATTATTGATCTTGATGCAGTGAACCTGCCGACTCTTGACAAGCATGCCCCCCCCCAGGATTTATTTGAAGATCCGTTTCATTACCCAGCCAATCCGCTCAGCACATCGGTAGACGACAGCGTGCTTGATGCAACCGAGCACGAGGTTCGCGAATTCAGTAGCACGGAAGGCGCTGCACCGCCCAGACGCCAACGTCCGCGTGGCCGTGGCAGACGTCAGCCCCGTGGTCATCGCAGTGAAAGCAGCACCAGCGACTCCCCGAACAGTGTTGATTCATTTGATAGTCTTCAATCATTTGATCATCACGACGCCTCATCCGAGCCAGCAAAAACAACTACCTACACACCACTCATCAATCAGCCTCGACTATCTTATCAACCAGACTACGATCATTCATCGAGTGCAACAGAGGTTACCAATACCGCTGCTTACATGACACCAAGCCCATCTTTTCATGAGCCAAGTTATGCAACCAGCCATATTGCAGAAAAATCAGCTGATTCTATAACACATGCATCATTAACATCGGCTCCAACAACCTCTCCGGCAGCCCCCCCCATTTCAACCATAATGGAAGCACCTCAAGCCGCACAGAAAAGACGCGCAGCCAATGATCCACGCATAAAACGTGTCGTCGACACCGATATTTCTGTTGAATCGGCAAGAAGCTCGTCACCCATTAGCGACGATGCTGCATCTTGACATCTACAATGAAACCAATATTAGTCAGGGCACTGCGTGTGAGTGCCCTGCATTCTAACTTTACGTTTTTATATTACCCGTACTAAAAAGAGTCATTGTGAGCCAACCCACCCCCGCCCACGGATTTATTAAACAACCCTCATTGGATATGCGTAATCGCAAACCGGCGCATTACCACGGCCAAAGTGGTCGCTTAAAGTTTCGGCCTTTTACCATCGTTGACTCTCCACGTTTTGCCGAATTATCCAGCGATGCCGAAGTACAAAAAACCGACCTGTGTTTTGACGGTGAAATTACGGTTGATCAAGCCAAGGACATGATTGAGTGCTACCAACATGCCTGGAATGATCAAAGCGCCTTATTTTTTGCGATTCGCTTAAAACCCAACGACCGGCTGATCGGCAGTATTTCACTCATGATGGCGCCTGAGTATGGCCGCGCCGAACTGGGATTTTGGATAGGCAGAAAATATTGGTCGCAAGGTTACGGCACAGAAGCTGCGCGCGCCATTTTAGGCTTTGGTTTTCACGAACTGAATCTACGCCGTATCCACGCGCAACACTTAGGCAATAACGCAGCATCCGGGCAAATCATGCAAAAGTGCGGCATGAAATATGAGGGATGTTTACGACAACATGTGCGTCAGGGTACGGAATGGTTTGATATGCATCAATACGGTTTGATGCGCCACGAATACGACCATTATGTAGAACAGCTACTGCGACAGCTCGCGCTGTC
>JANNXD010000132.1:0-14123 GCA_031409375.1 Gammaproteobacteria bacterium
AAAAAAACTTAATGCCAGCTGCACAGTTGGCGTTTTGCTCTAAATCTTCAGTTATTACCACTAAAAAATTTTGTTGTTGACGAGCTGCTTCTGCAATTGCCAAGGGTAGAGCATCACCCAGTAAGCCAGACCAGTAAGCAGCTTTGCTCACATCCGTAGGAAAATAATGCGTGCTTTCAGAAAGTAATATGGGGTTATAGTTGTACAGCATGAGTCGGCACTATCAAAACACTGGCCGCAAGATTATACCTGCAATCTTATAGACTTAAACAATTTGCCGGTAATTTTAAGACAATAAGTTCTATATTGTTATTTTACATGGCTCGAGGTGAGGACTCCAAAGTCCCTTGCAACTCTGGTTGTTCAACGGCGCGAAATGTTGTGCAAAACCACATAATCATCAATGCTATTAATGCCAAATATATAACACCCCAAAACCCCGTCATGGCAAACAAGATAATTTGAAGTAAACAAGACAAAGCCAATACTCTACCCAGCCCCCAAAATTGATTCGGTGCCAACAAATCTATTGCTTTTGATTGTAGCTGACTGCGCATACTAGCCTCCCGGCATAACAAGATAGACAACAAATACATTATAGTAATTATTAGTCATTTGATATTACGCAAAGATAACTTTAAAAACAAAACTAAAATCAGCTATTTATCAAAATGCTTACAAATTAATGTCAAAAATGACAATACGGTGACATCTATCTAAAGAATCGATTGTACTGCAACCCCAAAATGACATTAAAGCTAAATGGATTATATTTTTGTCATTTTACTCATACAAACTTAATGGGATGTGCTTGAATTAATAGAATCAAATAAAAACTGGCAAGATTTAACCACCTTTTAAACTAGTATTTGGCCAACATCATGACAGAAAGCTTGCGGGACGATACCAGTAAAAACGACAGCTTAAAGAAGGTAGCATTAATCGTTGATGATTCAAGCACGGCCAGGCAGCTTCTAAAGAAACTGTTAGAGGGATACGGCCATGATGTTTTATGTGCTGAGTCTGCTGAGATTGCCATCCAAATGCTCAATCAAACCGATCAAACACACCCAGATGTAATCTTCATGGATCACAGCATGCCGGGAATGGATGGTTTGCAAGCATTAAAAACCATTAAAACCAATCCTCGAACCGCAATGATCCCCATTTTAATGTACACATCTCAAGGCGGATCAGTTTATGCTGAACAAGCAAAAAGATTTGGCGCAGTCGGCATCATTCCAAAAGAATTAAAACACATGGCGCTTAAGCAGGTACTAGACTCCCTCGATAAAATTATCACACGCTCTAAACAAGGTGAGCACGATTTTAACGACAGAGAATTTAACGACAGAGCAGTTTCCGAAGAAAACTCTACCCCAGAGGAACCTAAACCTCAGAAAAAAACAACCACATATCAAGCCAATATCCCACCGTTAACACCGCAGCGTACACAGTCCAGCGTTGCACTTACCAACATTACTGAAACATTATCTGATCAGCCGCTTGAAGCCATGAATAAGGCAAACAATCCAGT
This sequence comes from Gammaproteobacteria bacterium, assembly GCA_031409375.1. GTDB lineage: Bacteria > Pseudomonadota > Gammaproteobacteria > Pseudomonadales > JANQJO01 > JANNXD01. The sequence goes on from JANNXD010000132.1 coordinate 1,538, forward strand.
CGCCGATCACCAAAAAATTAACGCTAGTAACGACAATGTGCCCGAAACCTTTCATAAGCGATTTTTATTTGATTCGATTAAGACGGCTCAACAACAAAACCAAGACATCCAGTCCCAAGTTTATAAAATAAATCAACAGCTACAGCAAAGCTTAAAAAACATCAAAAAATGGTTAGCTTCAATAACCTGCACTCTACTAGGAATCAATTTAATACTGTGGTTTAACCCTTATATATCAGTAGATAATGCAAGGGTTAGCAGTGCTGTTGATTCTGATAAATTAAATTTTCAGCAACCAACTAATTCTCAATCAATTAAAGAAATATCAACAGGGAGCGACGATAAAAATAAAAATGCCCACCCATTAAGTAATAAAGACCAACAAATACAACAGCTAGCGCTATTACAAAATTTACTCAATCAAGGCACATCATTTGATTTTAACTCGCCTCCATTCGGCGACGTAAATGCCAAATCCGTAGAATACTTGTTAAAATTATTGCCTACTATTGGCTTTAGCGGAACCATACTGCTAAACGCATATTTAGCCGATTTTTGTGTGGTTGAGAAAAATGGTTCTTGGCAACTGGCCAATAGTAATTTGCCTATAGATCAGTGCCAGTTTTTTTCGATTGACGCCATGGGTTATACCGAGCTGCAATCACTGGAATTTTCGAATTTATTGAACTCAGTTAATCCTAACTCAGCAATTAAAATAGCTGTAAAAGTGCAAGAAGAATCAGTAGAGGCTGGAAATAAACCGGATATCAATTCCGTTGAAACGGCTGGAAAATGGAATCAACTCGTAAAGCAAAATAATCGTATCGAGTATCAACTTATTTCCGATGCCCACTAGTGCGTGTACTCAATTTAACCTTAGACAACATCAGTAACCTTCATTTGTCAATCTGCCTCACGCTGATCTTGTTATATCTACCTTCAGCCGTACTGGAGCAAAGTTTTTATATTTCCCAATTTTCGCCCAATATAACTAGTTCAGCACGGGAATTCATGCCCCGTCAATTCTTATCTATATTTGCGACCATGCAATTTAATCTTGAATCTAGCGTTTAAAAAAACTACATTCCGTTTTAATCATCGTCGTGCTAGTCTTTACAAGGCTATTCTTCTGCCAGTTAAAATCAATCTATTATAGTCAATTTGCTTCCCTAATCATCTTGTCCTGATTGAGTAGTTGCGAATGAAAAAAGTACAAGCGTAACGCTACTGTTTGACCACAATAAACCTCACATAAAAAAGGAGCTTATTGATGATTAGAAAACTATGCAATCAAGTAATCTGGTTAACCGGCGGATCATCTGGAATTGGCCGTGAATTAGCCATAAAGCTCGCAATACTGAATAACATAGTTTATATCAGCGCACGCGATAGTTCAGTGCTTGCAAGTTTAGTGAATCTCTATCCACGAAATATCATCGGCATGCAAGGCGATATTACTGAAAAAAATAGGGTTGAAGCTCACGTCCAGCGCATCCAACAAGATCACCTGCATATCGATTGTTTAATTTTGAATGCTGGTACAGCAGAATATGTTAACTCGAAGAGTTTCAACAATGCACTATTTCAGCGAGTATTTGCGATTAATTTTTTTGCCAATGCGCAAGTACTTGAAAGTGCCTTACCTCTGTTACGCCATGGCCAGGGAAAATATATTGTCGGCATCAGCTCAAGTGTTGTATTTGCACCATTTTCTCGAGCCGAAGCATATGGCGCATCCAAGGCAGCCTTCAGTTACTTACTCGATAGTTTGCGAGTTGACTTGAGCCACGAAGGATTTGAGATAAGCATTGTCTACCCGGGATTTGTTAAAACACCATTGACAGATAAAAACGATTTTCCAATGCCTATGCGTATTAATGCAAATATCGCCGCTGAGCATATTATCTCTGGTCTACACCGCCGTCGTCAGCAGATTGTTTTTCCGTGGGGGTTTTGTTTTTTATTAAAATTGTTTGGCTCACTCCCCAGCAAGCTACGCAATATCGTGATGCAAAAAACTCGAAAGGCTGACACAAAATGAGGCGATCAATACTGACCTCTTTCATCACAGTCAAAAACCCAGTATTTATTTGCGCCTGACTTGATATAAAGATACATAAGCACGATCAATTTTGTTTTTAACAACCCACAACCATTTACCGCCGATACTCCAAGACCCCCAACTCGCAATCGCAGATTGAGGGCCTGTGGCAAGCAAGTATAAAACGCGTGAACGAGGTCGATATTGCCGTAATGATTGCTGCGTTAAACAGGCATTTAAATTGTATGCCAATACTTTTCCCGCTTTAACCGCATGCACACCTGAGTGCGGCAGGTACAAATCTTGTCGTGCACAAACATCACCCACCGCAAATACGTTCGCGTGCGACACGCTGCGATGGTGTGAATCAACTAAAACACATCCGCTTGAGTTTAATTGCAGTTGGGTTGCCGATAACCACGACGGCGCTACCGCACCACTCGCTGCAATTAAACAATCGGCAGTAAGCCGCTGACCATTTGCCAATATCACTTGGTCGTCTTCAGCAATGATCGGGGATGAAAAAAAACAAATTCCGCGCTGCGCAAATAATTGCAGCACCTTACTGATGACAGACGTTGACGACAAGGCTAAGCCACTAGCAGCACCAACCAAAATTACTTGACCAGGCAAGATATGATCAATCGCAAACGTCAATTCAATGCCCGCCGCACCAGCACCAACAACCATAAAACGAAAATCTTTTTGCTGACGAGCACGAAGCAGGATGGGGGTTAATGCTTGCACAAAATCTTGCAATGGACGCACGGGCAAAAATTTTGTGCTCAGGGTTTTCTCCCAGGACAAATTAATTTCACTACCGATATCCAAGGATAAAACATCATATCGCAAGCTCTGCCCTTTTGCCGTTTGAATTTTACTGCACCGCGTATCGATGTGAATGACTTGATCGAGCAACAACGTTTCGTCACTTTGCAGCAAGGATCGACTATCAATCTGAAGATCACTTAACGCATAATGACCGGAAATCCATCCTGGCAACATACCGGAATAAATCTGCACCGCATGCGGCGTAATTAAGGTGATTTTGACTGACGGCAAGGGATGCTTGGCAAAATACCGCAGTACGCCGAGGTGAGCGTGCCCTGCTCCGACTAAAATTAAATGCCGCACCATGGTCATCGCATGAATACTGGTGCTTGCAACCGCTGCATCTCTAATTCGCAAGCCAGTAAAAATTCAATGCCTTCAAGATGACGTCTGGCTTCAGCCATATCGTTGCCCCAGGCATATAATCCATGGCCGCGCACTAATAAACCCCACTGCAGAGGTGCTAACAGCCAGCATTCACGTACACACTGAACAAGCTGCTGCATATCTTGATTATTCTCAAAAATAGCAAGATTTACTGCTGGAATATGGCTATGCACATCCCGCAATGATTTTTGCATTTCATAACCCTGAAAACTGATGACATGACCTAGCGTTAGGCGCGACAATACGGTGGCGGCAATAGAGTGCGTATGCAACACAGTACCCATATTGTTATCCAGTTGATATAAAGCCACATGCAAGGGCATTTCTGCGGATGGTTTTATATCAGCAGCGCAAGTGTCAACAACAGCACCTGTCAATGTCACCTGTAATAAATCCGCTGCTGCCAGCTGGCCTTTATCACGACCAGATGCTGTCATCAAAATCGTCTGACTGGGTAAACGCTGCGAAAAATTACCACCCGTGGCGGGACACCAATGACGAGCAGCGATCCATCGACCGGCTTCAATTATTTCATTTGCTCGCTTTTCACATAACGCAATTGACACGCCCGCTACACCCCTAAAAAACAATTAATTTAATTCAATGCCCCAGGCTTGTGCCAACTCCGCACTCGGTGGCACTAACTTACGTAACTGTAAATCAAAAAATCCGAACGTCACCACCACTTCTGCACAGATCTGCGCTTGCGGTTTTATAATTTGATGTGCAATAGTGCCCAGCTTATTTTTAAAATGTGTCAGCCTACAGCTCACGATAATTGAATCACCAACGTGTAATTCTTTGAGATAACGGACGTTAGCTTCCAAGATCACCCAACCAATTTGGGTGCGTTCAATATGTTCACGACCGACTTGACGCGATGCCGCCCAAGCCCAGCGTGCTTGCTCACAAAAAGTGAGGTAATGCGCATGATTGACATGTCCCATGCTATCCAACCATTGCTCGCCGATGGTTAAGCCATGTTGAAAATCAATAACGTCGGACATGCTAACCTCGATAAGACACCAGCGACGGTGAGAAGATAGTAAAAATTATGGCTAAATGACAGATTGGCGTATGATACTGCACCATGCGCTGCTGTAGTTTACTGATAACTTGCCCATTTAAAAACGCTAAACAAGGATTTTTTAATGTTACTTGAAGAAGCAATTGCTACTCGCTGGTCTTGCAGTGATTTAGTAGAGCCCATACCATCTGAAACGCAATTATATTCGCTCTTACAAATTGCATTGAATGCACCCGATCACGGGCTCTTGCGCCCTTGGAAGTTGTGGTGTCTACAGGGCGATCAACGCGAAAAACTTGGGGCGTTATTTTGCCAATCCGCTCTGCAACAAAATCCACAGTTAACACCCGCGCAATTAGCCAATATTAGTAACCGACCTTTACGCGCACCGCTCATTATTATTGTGGCCGCTAACGTCACGCCATTACACAAGATCCCTGAGATCGAGCAAATATTGTCAGCGGCCACCCTCGCGCATAACATTCAACTGCTGTTGCATGCACAAGGGTATGCCAGTATTTGGCGCACTGGCGAATGGGCCTACGATCCGCTCGTCAAACAAACGTTGGGATTAAAAGATCAAGATCAATTGATCGGCTATCTTTATGTCGGCACTGCCGCGACCTCGCCGCCCCCTGCTCGACAAGTGGTTGCATTAAATGTCCACCTAAAAAAATTTACGCTATAGTTTTGGGCAATTGAAAATAGTTTTTGACAATTGAAAAAGGAGAAACTTATGTTATTGATGGTGACCAATCGTCATAAAACCGCAGCTGGCTATGGCGATGAAGAACAACCTCATCGTCAATTTGATTATCTGCATGACTACAACCCCTTACCCATAGGCAAGGATGGCTTTAAGCAACAGGGTAAAGCGGGGTTTGAAGCGGCGCTATTAAAAGAATTATTGCGACTACGCACCGAACAAGGTATCAATACGCCGAAAATTGGTATTTTCATTCATGGCTACAACACCAATTTTCGATCCAGCCTAGACGAACTTTATGACCTGGAAAAAAACCTCGGCACTACTATGGGATATCCACCGATCATCATCGGTTTCTCTTGGCCCTCTTCAGGAAAAGTGGTCGACTATTTGTGTGATCGCGAAGAAGTACGAGATTCAGTCGGCGCGTTTACTCGTTTTTTATTGGACATCAACGAATTTGTGGAGCGTAATGCCCGCACCTGTTTTTCAACCACCTATTGCATAGCGCACTCCATGGGCAACTATTTATTGCGCAAGGGCATGGAGTATTTATCGGATCACCTAGGTAATCCAGTGGGCCGCATGTTATTTGCAGAAACCTTATTGTTAGCACCCGATCTCGCGTCAGAAGATATTCAGAAAGAGGGTAAAGGCAGCGTAATCTGCGATTTTTCCCGCCGCGTACATGTCTACTACTCGCATCATGACCGCGCTTTAAAAGCGTCAAGCGCAAAACGTTTTGGCGGTAATCGCCTGGGCCGACATGGCGCCAATGATTACAGTGATTTACCCAGCAATGTCATTGTGATCAATGCCAATCAATACGCCAATAGCGAATCTTCATCTGTCTATAAAGATCGTGCTGGCGCACCCATGACGGTACACAGCTGCTATAAATATCATCCCGCCATTTTAGCGGATATCGTACAAGTGATGTCGAGTGTTGATCGAACAATGTTAGTAAAACGCGAACCCATGCTGCCTGAAGTGGATCCGAATAATCCGAGTGTGGTGGTACCGTTTTTTAAAAATCATTATCGCTTAACTTAACTTACAATCTTTTTTGGAAAAAGCTTTCTTAGTTTTTTGCGAAGAAAGCTTGCTTGTAAAACAAGCTTAGATTCAAGAATGAAGTGCATAGCTTCTGCATCCAGAAAATCGCTGCGTAATCGGTAATGCTGCGGGCTTGAGCATAATTATGTATGACGATGGCCAGCTAGTGTCACGCTTGCACAAACTCAGGATTAAATTTTCCACCACCCGCAAGGAGATCGAGTGGAAGGAAATTATATCGAATTTTTCTGGGATAGGTTCCATAGAATATAAATGATCAAAAGTTCATACGGGATTAATTTCATTAGCCAATTTTTTGAGCTTGAGGTGAACTTTGCTGCTTACTTATTAATGACACAGGCAACAACAACCACTCAAATACAAGTGTTGCAGAGGCTGCGCCCAATAATTGCGAAATCAAAAATCCACTGACATCTTGCGGACGAATCCCTGCAAAACTATCAGTAAATGCACGCGCCAAAGTGACTGCAGGATTGGCAAACGAAGTCGAGGAAGTGAACCAATAAGCCGCTGTAATATAGGCACCAACGGCAAAAGGCACCATGAATGCACGAAAGCGGCAACATCCCAAAATCACCATCATCAAACCAAAGGTCGCGACAAATTCACTCCACCATTGCGCAGCCCCAGTACGTATATGTTGCGAAGCAGAAAACACTGGTTCACCAAACATTAAATGCGCCGTTGCTACACCCAAAAATGCACCGAGACATTGCGCCGCGATATACAGCGGCACTTCTCGCCACAACATATTTTTTTGCAGTGCGCTGGATAGGGTTACCGCTGGATTAAAATGAGCACCCGATAATTGACCAAAAGTGAGAATCAATGCCACCAATATAGCGCCAGTGGCCAGCGTATTTGCCAACAACGCCAGTGCGATATTGCCGTCAGCCAAACGCTCCGCCATGATGCCAGAACCAACTACTGTCGCCAGTAGAAACGCCGTCCCTAAAAATTCTGACACTAATCGCTTCGATAACGACTCTGCTAACAACATGCTGCTCCTGTGGTACCGTCGTTGGTGGCAAATGGCAAACTTTTCCCACAGCCTTGAAAAATACCAAAGTGCTGCTCAAAGTCCCCAATAAATTCAAAGTGCGATTGAAAGCGCGTATCGTGCAACATGCGCCACGTATTACCACAAACCGGAAATATATGATTTTTTAAGATCGTATGATGACCATCGAGAAGAAACTGCTGTGTAAACTGCGGAATCGTACCGCGATACATCACCGCCTGACCGTAATCTTCGCAATCGGTTTCTAACGCATCCAGTTTGAATAATCGATAGGTCGCTGAAAAAAATTGATGATTGCCAATTTTTTCGGCAAGCTGATCATTCGTAATTTGAAGGGGTCTGCTTTCCACTAAACGCGGATCTGCAAAACCATTTGCCTTGGCCAGCGTTAAAAAATCATTCCAATATAAAGCACCACCTAGACACTCGCCATACAAAACCGGATCATCACGAAGTTCGGCTGACAACCGTCGATCCGCATACACATCTGAAAAATAAAACTCGCCGCCACTTTTTAATAAACGATGAATACCGCGTAACACAGCAGCCTTGTCAGTCGATAAATTCACCACGCAGTTGGAAACAATCACATCAAAGCTGTTGGGCTCAAGATCCAGCTCCTCTAACTTTTCGATATAGCCTTTTAAAAATTGTACATTGCTAAAACCAAATTTATCCGCATGATAAGCCAGATGATCGTTAGCAACTTTTAATTGCTCATCCGTCATATCCACACCAATCACTTGACCATGACCACCCACTAGCTGCGACAACGCATACACATCTCGACCTGAACCGGATCCCAAATCTAGCACGCGACAACCCGCCAGTAAGGGTGGACACACCAATCCACAGCCGTAATAACGCGTTAACACATCCGGATGGATGTTGGCCAATAACGGTTTTAACCATTTAGGCATTTGCGACACATCACAACACGCCGACGTTTTTAAGTCAGCACTGCTTTGTAATTGTTTTCCGTAATAATCTTTTACGATTTCTAGTCTAGTTGTTTCGACCATAGTAATTCCCCCTATTATTTTTTAAAAACACCATTTAATTTCCAATCATAATCACCAAAATCAATTTTAATTTCGCCAGCGCGTAGTTTTTTAATCTGCTCTTCACTTAATCCTAAAGCTTGATGATAAACCGCTAAAAAATCTGGTAAAGTTTTAAAGCCGTCCCAGCCGCGCTCAAAATCACCCCGGTACCAATCAAAGATGCTCGACAAGGTTAAGGTATTGCCCACTAAAAAATTACGCGAGCGATCACTCAAGAACAAACGAGTGGCTTCATCCAACTGCTCTGGTAATAACTCAGCGGTATAAGCACCCGCCCGCAGCGCTGGACACCCGATACTGGCGCAGTTGAGTGCAAAGTGAATACGCGGTTGCGCATATCGATCATGCCGTATCATGGTTTGCTCAATATCATCGAGCGAACGTTTTTCGCCAAGCAAACTAAAGAATGGTTTTTTCCACGGTGATTGTAATAGTGAGCCTAAATCTTTAATCGATTTCACTGGGTAACCACGGCTCACCAAACTAATGGTTTGTGCGTTATAAACGTTGATCAAAAACGCCAATTGCGCAGACTTACTCCATTGATCAAAATCCATCTTACTAACCGCCGCCGTGCGATTCAAATAGTCGTTCAGCTGCGTTTGATCAGCAACAAACCCTGGATAATCTACCTGAGTGGCAAAACCATCGTGAATAACTACCACATGTTTTTTTAATAAACCATCCCAAACGCTGTGATCAAAATCGGCCGCTCGTGCCATCACACTGAAGAAAGATGCCAACAACATTACAAAAAACATTCTCCCGGTTGTACTCAAAAATTTATTCATGTTCTGCTAACCTCTTTGCCAATCGTGAAACCGCTTAACCCATTGTAAAACTTGCTGAGGCGCATGTGCTCGCTTCCATTCACCGGCCACATATTTGTTGGCTTCCGCTAAGGTCGGGTAGGTATGAATAGTACCGAGAATTTTATTCAGCCCTAAACCATGCTTCATTGCCAACACGAACTCCGCCAGTAAATCTCCAGCATGGGCACCAACAATGGTGACACCGAGAATTTTATCTTTTCCGGGGACGGTGAGCACCTTGATAAATCCTTGTGTTGAACTGTCTGCGATTGCACGATCCAGATCATCCAAGTGATAACGCGTGATTTCAAACGCTATTTTTTTCTCTACCGCCTCCTGCTCATTTAAACCCACTCGGGCTACTTCAGGATCAATAAACGTGGTCCAAGGAATCACCGAATAATCCACTTTGAATTTTTTAAAGGCACCAAATAAAGCGTTCACTGCCGCATACCAGGCTTGATGCGCAGCCGTGTGGGTAAATTGGAACGGACCTGCCACATCACCCGCTGCATAAATATTCGGATATAAGGTTTGCAAATAATCGTTTACCACCACAGTGCGTTGCGTCGGCACACCCAAGGCCTCCAAACCATAACCATCTAAGCGGGCGACGCGGCCGACGGCACAAATTAAATCATCAAATTCAAGCCGCTGTTCACTGCCGTTATGCTCAACGATCAAAAATTTTTGTTGATCTATTTTTTCGCAGCGCAAGGCTTTATGTGCAGTCAACACCTGTACACCATCGGCGATCAGTGCAGCTTGTGCCAGCGCCGATACTTCAGCATCTTCTCGAATTAATAATCGCGGTGCCATCTCAATTTGGGCAACATTGGAACCCAGCCGAGAAAAACATTGTGCCAATTCGCAACCAATTGGACCACCCCCTAAAACGATCAAGCGTTTCGGGGTATCTTCGCGCTGCGCAAATTCATGCCATAAGGTATCGCTGGTGACATAACCGACCTCGTTAATGCCAGGCAAAGGCGGCACAAACGGTTTAGCGCCCGCAGCAATCACTATACTGCGACTGGTTAAACGCGTTTTACCGCCATTATTTAAGGTGATTTCCACCGTCCAGGGATCAACGATCTGCGCATAGCCTTGTAAGACTTCAACGCCAAGACTGGTATAACGCTCAATGCTGTCATGCGGTGCAATGGCTTCGATAATGGTATGCACACGAGCCATCACCGCTTTAAAATTAATCCGCACTGAACTGGCGACTACTCCCGCCCCTGATAACCCAGAGTTTTCTAAACCATACCGATCAGCATGCGCAATTTGTGACGCAAGCTTGGCGCTTTTTATAAGCGCTTTGCTGGGCACGCAACCGTAATTTAAACAATCTCCACCCATTTTATGGGCTTCGATTAAAGTGACTTTGGCTTTGACCGCCGCCGCAATGTAAGACGTCACTAGGCCAGCCGCACCCGCACCGATCACGATTAAGTTGCGATCAAATTTTTTTGGTTTTCGCCAGCGCGCATAAATACGTTGCTGCTGAAATTTTTCAATAAACCATTTTGTCAGTAACGGAAAAATAGCCAGTAGGCCGAACGACAATAACAATCCCGGCGAGACAATACCTGAGAGGCTTTCAATTTTCGAAAATTGCGTACCGGCATTCACATACACTAGGGTGGCAGGCAGCATACCCAACTGACTAATACCATAAAAAGTCAGCACCCTGATCGGCGTTAAGCCCATTAATAAATTCACCAAAAAAAACGGGAATACCGGGGCTAACCGCAAGGTTAATAAATAGAACGCACCGTTTTTTGCAATGCCCGCATTTAAGGTGCCCAGCTTATCGCCAAATTTTTGTTGCACTGTGTCCCGTAATACATACCGCGACATTAAAAACGCCAAGGTCGCTCCAATACTGGAAGCAAACGATACCAAAATGGTACCTTGCACTACCCCGAACAAAGCACCACCTGCCAAGGTCAAAACCGTCGCCCCCGGAAAAGATAAAGCGGCCGACACAATATAAATACACAAATACGCCAGAATAAAAACAAGCGGCATCTTCTCCTGCCAAATGGCAAGCTGTTGCTGCTGGGCTTTAAATTCCGTCAAACTTAAATAATGTTGTAAATCAAAGAAAAAAAATACGGTGATACATAAAGCAATTACAAGCGACAAACTTAACTTTTTTGGCACTTTTAAACTCCGATTTTATAAAATAAATTGACATTAATTCCCCTCGATTGGAGGGGAATTAGATCCATTTTTACTTTCCCTAATTCTTTAATGCCCCACCACAACTGCTGCCTTGCCCAGCGGTACAACCATAACAATGATCTGCAACATTAATTTCTTGGTCACGTAAATCTGTGTGTAGCAAATCACGCAAATGCGGTTGAACTTCGCCGCACAAGATCCCCTCTCTCCGTAAAGCCAAACCCAGCTGCTGATTAAAATCACAATCAAACAAATAGCCTTGCCAATCAACGCTCACCAAATTACGGCACATCACCGTTGCCAAGTTACCGGCAGCATAATTGTCTTTTAATAACTGCATGTAATCATGAAACTGCCCTTTTGAAATTAACGTGCTGCCAAAACGTTGAATCGGCATATTGGCTAAAGTGAATAACTGATTAAACACAATACCAAAATGCTCAAACAATTCGCGTTGATAGGTCGCCTGCAAATTTACTTGCGATGGCGGCAAACTCGGCCCACTCGGGTTATACACTAAATTAATGATCAAACCACTGTCTGGCTGGCCATAGCCCAATTGATTCAGTTGCTGCAAGGCACGAATACTTTTTTCAAACACCCCATCCCCCCGCTGCTTATCCACTGTGGCTAAGGTATAGCAAGGTAAGGAAGCGACAATTTCCACGCGCTCTTGTGCTAAAAAATCTGCTAAATCTTCTTGGTCGGTCTCAAATAAAATGGTGAGATTACATCGATCGATGACATTAACACCTAAAGAACGCGCCTGCTTCACCAAATCCCTGAACTGCTCATGTAGCTCAGGTGCACCACCGGTCAAATCTAAATTTTTAATTTGACGAGCGATAAGCACTTGCGGGATCAATTGAATAAGGTCAGCAGACATCATTTCTTTGCGATCCGGGCTGGCATTCACATGACAATGCAAACACCGTTGATTACAACGGTAACCCAAATTGACTTGTAATGTATCCAGCTCCGCTCGACGAATAGCCGGAAAATCCGTGGCTTCAAGAAGGGGTAATGTGGCGTGCATAATTCCTCTGCATGGGCATCAAGAAACGAGTACCAGCGTAATAACAAACCCAAACTCAAACCACAAGCTTTATCAACTTCAGTGGCCAACTGACATAAAATTTGCAATGTTGAAATATGAGCAATTGTGCATCTGATAACGATGCACTGATTACTACTGCAGAATTCATAAACTAGGCAAGCGATATAATACTAACGCCAAAGGCTAACAATGATCGATCCAATAATAACCCCTGTATAATTAAAAACAAGCTATACCAAAATTCACTACAGTGGACAGGGCTTCCTAGTAATAATTGTTCACCTGTAAATCATCTTGGCTTGATAAATGTCAGAAATGCGCACTTTTTGCTCGATGCGGCTTGGTGAAATTTTTATGAACTGACTTTTTACTA
>JANNXD010000133.1:0-10325 GCA_031409375.1 Gammaproteobacteria bacterium
CGGTGGATTGTGGTGCTCGTTGTGACTGCCTTGGTCTTAATGTTGTTTTTTCTGAAATTACAGCAAAATACCTGTCAAGCTTTATTTGCATTTTTTCAGGGTTTTTTAACCGGATTCTGTCCGTGCTGAATAGTTACAAAACAGCGATGTAAATGAGTTTGAGCATATCGAGAGCACATATCGATGTATTAGCGATCTCGCAAGAATACTCGGCCATTCTGACAATGTGTTATTAAGCCTAGCAAAACATGACACCAATGGCTTGGGCAATCTTGCTAGAGAAGCATTGGTTATCAAACTGAACGCAGGTTCTTTTAACCCAGCCAATCCAAACTTAAACCTTTCTCACGCCAAAACACTTCTGCCATATGGCGGACTCTTAGCAAGAGCCGCTCAACAATACATCCAGCGAAATAATAGTAAACTCAGTATTAACCCATTTAAAACCTTGTTCCAGTCACTTTCCAATGTTACTTGGACGAACAAACAACAGATTAAAAAACACCTTTATGCATGGGTAAAAGAAGGCGAAAACAGCGAGAGAGATGAGAGAATCCTTGTTATGGACGAAATCATGTCGAGCAATCCCACCCTGGATACAAACAAGAAAATTTGCATCCCCGGAGACTTAAATCTCCGAACCCTCCCTTCATTGAGCACTTTACCTACCGGCCTACGCATTAACGGATGTCTGAATTTGGAAAGATGCACCAATATGACCGAGTTACCTTTGGGCACTGAAGTTAACAGCTTACATATCGCAGGCTGCCACAACTTACACCGCTCTTTCGAGAACGTCATTATTCACGGCAGCATCATCCGGTAACAAGCCGTCTGTTTTAGTTTCAAGCCAGCTTGGGCTTGAACGTACGGAGCCAAGCGCTATCGCTCATCTAAAACTAAGGATGACATAATTACTGTTTCTGTGAATTAATCGCGCTACAATCCAATGCCTATTCATCACCAGCAATGTACGCTGGACAAGCTGCTTACTATAAAATCCAAGCCATCGAGAAAGTTATGCCATCAATTTCAGTGAATCACTCAGTTAAAACCAATCAGCCGTCTAACCAGCCCGTTAACATCATTATTGGGATTGTTGTCGTGGGTATTGCGGCGTTGATCGGCATTAAAGTTTTGCAAATCAAAACGTTAATGGCAGCAGGTTTTGATATGCCACCGGTAGTGATTACGGCTGTGACGGCGAAAGAAGATCACTGGGATCGTTATATCACCACAGTCGGCAGCCTTGAAGCCAAGGAAGGTGCGTTGATTACAGCAGAGACCCTGGGCAAAGTCACCGCCATTCATTTTCAATCCGGCGATTTTGTTAAAGCAGGTGACCCAATCATCACGCAAGACGCTTCCACAGAACAAGCACAACTGCGTTCGGCACAGGCCACCTTACAAAACAGCAAAACCAATCTGGCTCGCGGTCAAAAATTAATAAAGGATCACAGCATCGCGCAGTCGGAGTTAGACACACTCAACGAACAATACAAGCTGGCGCTGGCAGCGGTCGATAATATCGAAACCCAAATCAACAAAAAAACCTTGCGAGCCCCATTTGCAGGCCAGCTCGGCGTGCGCCAGGTGCAGCTCGGCGCGGTGGTGGATCGTGCGGACCCGATTGTCACCCTGCAAAATACCAGCACTTTGTATGTCAATTTTTTAGTGCCGCAAGCTGGGATCAGTGCATTACAACTGGGCCAGAATGTACGCATTCAAAATAATTCGCTCGAATCAAACGATACCGTGGCAAAAATCAGTGCCATTAGTCCAGAGGTGAGCAATACCACCCGTAACGTGCAAGTACAAGCTACCTTGGCCAACACCAGCAACCAATGGCGACCGGGCATGTTTGTCGACTTGCAGGTGGTGATTGCTAGCGCACAACCCGTGTTGATAATTCCCATCACCGCCGTAGTCTACGCCCCTTACGGCAATTCAGTTTATGTGGTTGAAAGCAATAAAACTGAGGTTGGAAATACTGAAGATGCTAAAACGGAGCGAGAACCAACAACCAGCGGCAAGATTGAAGGTCACAAGTTGCGGCAAATTTTTATTCAAACCGGCGAGCAGCGCGGTGATTTTGTGGCGGTGAACAGCGGCCTCAAAGCCGGTGATCAGGTGGCAAGCTCAGGGGTGTTTAAATTACACAATGGCCAAGCGGTGACCATCGACAACACCTTACAACCGGATTTTCAACTGCATCCTACCCCATCGGATAACTGATCATCATGAAAAAGCAATTCACGGATATTTTTATTCAACGTCCGGTGCTGTCGATTGTCATCAGCTTGGTGATTTTAATTGCCGGCATACAAGCGTCATTTTCCCTCAACGTGCGTCAATATCCCCGCAACGACAATGCTGTGGTCAAACTCACCACGGTTTACGTGGGCGCCAGTGCCGAACTGGTACGTGGGTTTATTACCGTCCCTTTAGAGCGTGCGGTATCGGCCGCCGATGGTATTGACTACATCCAATCGCAAAGCTCACAAGGGCTATCGACCATCAGCATTCGCTTAAAACTCAATTACGATCCAATCAAAGCTTTAGCCGAAATCAGCGCCAAGGTCGATCAAGTTCGCAATGATTTACCCCCAGAAGCGGAAGTGCCAACGTTAAATGTCGAATCAGCCGACAGCCAATTTGCCTCGGCTTACTTAAGTTTTAGCTCCAGCGATTTACAGCCCAATGAAATTACCGACTACCTGGTCCGAGTGGTACAACCACAACTCTCGGCCTTACCGGGGGTGCAACGCGCGGAAATTTTAGGCGCGCGCACTTTTGCCATGCGCATCTGGTTAAAACCCGGCCGAATGGCCTGGTTTAATATTTCGCCAACACAAGTGCAGCAAGCGCTGGCTCGCAATAACGTTCCAGCAGCGCTTGGCAGCACCAAGGGAAATTTGGTGCAGGTCAATCTGGTCGCCAACACGCAGCTGCATTCGGCTGAAGAATTTAAACGCCTAGTGGTGGCTGAAAAAGACGGTGCGCTGATTCGTTTAGAAGATATTGCCGATGTGGTACTTGGCGCCGAAGACTACAACACGGATGTACGTTTTTCCGGCGAGACGGCGATGTTTATGGGTATTTGGCCGTTACCCAACGCCAATGCTTTAGATGTCATTCGTGGCGTCACCGAGCAACTTGAAGCCATTCAACAACAATTGCCCAGCGGTTTAAAAGCCCGCGTGGCCTACGATGCCACCGCTTATATTCACAGCGCCATTGACGAGGTCATCAAAACGCTGACGGAAACCTTGATCATCGTGGTGATTGTTATCTTTTTATTTTTAGGATCAATGCGTTCAGCATTAATTCCGATTATCGCCATTCCGCTATCGTTACTGGGTGGCGTGTTCATTATGCAGATGGCCGGCTTTAGTTTGAACTTGCTGACACTGCTCGCCATCGTGTTATCAGTCGGCTTGGTGGTAGATGATGCGATTGTGGTGGTTGAAAATGTGCAGCGACATCTTAGCGACGGTGAATCTGCGATTAATGCTGCGGTTAAAGCCGCGCGTGAACTGGTCGGCCCAATCATCGCCATGACGGTCACACTGGCAGCAGTTTATACCCCAATTGGTTTTCAAGGCGGCTTAACTGGCTCCTTATTTCGCGAGTTTGCGTTAACACTTGCCGGTGCGGTAACCATTTCCGGCGTGGTTGCGTTAACCTTATCGCCCATGCTGTCGTCACGTTTCTTAAAACCACACATGGATGAACAAGGTTTTGCAGGCACAGTCGCCAAAGTTTTTAATGGTGTGCGCGATCGCTACAGCCGTATCCTAGCCTCCACATTAAATGCCAGACCGATCATGTATGTGATTTGGTTAGTGATCAGTTTATTAACCATCCCAATGTTTAAATTCTCTCCGGTAGAGCTCGCGCCCACGGAAGATCAGGGCGTAATTTTTGGTATCGTCAATGCCCCTGCTAATGCCACCTTGGAAAGCACTACACACTTCACCGCAGCCGCCAATCAAATTTTTTTAAATGTTCCCGAAACCGACTTCACCTTTCAAATCACCAATCCCAGCTCGGGTTTCAGTGGCATGGTGACTAAGCCATGGTCTCAACGGCAGCGCAGCGTATTTGAAATCATGCCCAACATTCAAGGGCCCTTGATGTCCATACCTGGCATTGACTTATTTCCGGTCACCCCGCCTGCGCTGCCCGGTGGCGGTCAATTCCCAGTCGAGTTTGTCGTGGCAGGCTCATCCGAAGCACCGCAGCTATTAGAGATCGCGCAACAACTCCAGCAAAAAGCTACGGAAAGCGGCTTATTTGCGTTTCCCCCAATGATTGACGTCAAGATCGATCAACCACAGACCGAACTGGTCATTGATCACGACAAAGTGGCTGATTTAGGGCTTGATTTGCAACAAGTCAGCCAGGACCTTGGCATTATGTTGGGCGGTGGTTTTGTGAATCGATTTGATATGGCCGGTCGCAGTTATAAAGTGATCCCACAAATCAAACGCAGTGAACGCTTAAATCCAGAGCAATTACGTTCCATTTATTTAACCGGCCCCAAAGGTCAATTAATTTCGGTGAGCAGTATCGCCACGTTTAAAAACACCACGGTGCCGCGCTCACTCAATCGCATGCAGCAGTTTAACTCAGTAACCTTAAGTGGTGTCGCCATTCAACCCTTAGATACCGCGCTCACTTTTTTAGAAACCGAAGCGGTTAAATTACTTCCACCTGGTCATGTGATCGATTACACCGGAGAATCCCGGCAACTGCGCAAAGAACGCAATACTTTTTTACCCGCATTTGGCATGGCCATTTTATTGATTTTCTTAGTATTGGCTGCGCAATTTAACAGTTTCCGCGACCCCCTAGTGATTCTTGCCGGATCGGTACCACTCGCGGTATTTGGCGCACTGATTTTTACTGTGCTAAAAATGCCCAATCCGAATCTGCCTTTTTTCACCGGCGGCTGGACAACCACCCTCAATATATATTCGCAAGTTGGCATGGTGACCTTGGTGGGCTTGGTCGCCAAAAATGGCATTTTAATTGTCGAGTTTGCCAACCATCTGCAGGAACAAGGTAAAAACAAACTAGAAGCCATTCATGACGCCACGCTGATTCGTTTACGACCCATTTTAATGACCAGTATTGCCACCATTGCCGGCCATTTTCCACTGACACTGGTCACAGGTGCCGGCGCAGCTGCGCGCAATTCTATCGGCTTAGTATTGGTTGGCGGCATGGCAGTCGGCACGTTTTTTACCTTGTTAGTATTGCCTTCCCTTTATATGCTGCTGGCTCGCGATCATCGACACGACAAGCTCAATTCCAGCACAGAGTCAGATTAATCCGTGTCGCGGTTACGCCGAGGGTGGATTGCACTAACAGTAGCCGTGATGATCGGTGGCGGTGTATCGTTAATCACAGCGCCGCTGTGGATACCAACACTCACCCGTTTGCTGCTACATGAATATGCAATTGATTTGCAGTCAATCGAGATCAAGCAAATTAATTCGCAGCAAGCAAGCTTCAAAAATGTCCAAGTTAACTATCAACAATGGTCACTACAAGCCGCCGATATCACATTGAACTATCAGTGGTCCGACCTACTCCACGCTAAAATCCAAAACATCCATATCCCGCAACTGCAAGTTGTCAGCATCAAAAAAATAACGACTGATGAAACTGCGCCTACCTTCAATATCAACACCTTTTTGCCACAACACTGGCTACCTAACCTACCCTTTTTAAGCTTACAAATTGACGACTTACAACTACAACTGCCCACGCGAAATCTCGAAGGCAGTGTTGAATTTTCTGATCAACAACTCTCCCTTGCCCTTCAAAACAACAACACGCAACTTCAATTTGCTACACTCATTCAAGCCGACAATCAAATTCAATTGACTCTCCATCAACGTCAGCAATCGGTGTTTAGCATTCAGTCGCAACCGCTAACGAGCGACAAAGTTCAAGGAAACATTAAAATTGATGTCGCCGCTGCACAAGCGCTGTTAAAAGAATTGCAGCTGTTCAAAACTGAATTTGGACTCGACGGCACTGCGCTTGGCCAATGGCAAATACCGTTATCCTCATCATCCCAAAATCTAAAAGCAGAACTGCGCCAACTGTCCGCCGATTTGCAATTCGATGGCAAACTTAAATTGCCCAGCAGCTGGCCAACTTACGGTTTAGCACAGCTGAAACTACAAGCGCAACTACACATCACGCCACAACAGCTAAATGGCAAGCTAGATTTTCAAGACAGCTCACAGCTACTGCAAGGCAGCGCAGAATTACAACAACAACTTCAATCACCATTAAAACCACAATTGTCTTCTGCACCCCCTACACCACTCAAAGGTTCTTTAAAGGTAGAAGTTCAACCGCTGGTCTTTCAAGAAAACATCGTTTTTTTACCTAAAGTTTTTCCACAGTGGCCATACCCAATTGACTTTTCTAGCGGAAAAATCGATATTCGATCTGACATTCACTGGTCAGCCACTGATTTTAGCGCACAACATCAAGTGCACACACAACAACTCCAAGGATTTTATCAACGACTGTTATTTCAAGGCGTTAATACCGAGCTGCGTATCACGCAAGGCAGCAATGAGACATTGCAAATCAGCACACCAAACATCCAGATCGACAGCATAGATAACGGCATCTTGGTTAAGCATCTCCATTTTGCATTCGCGGCTAATCCACAACAAATAATACTTAACCAGCTACAGGGCGATTTATTCGGCGGCAAACTGCTAACACCACGCATCACTTATGACATAGCAACGCATAGCAGCGCGTTTGATCTACAACTACAACAATTACAGCTACACAATTTATTAACATTACAACAACGTATTGAAGGCAATGGCATACTCGATGGCGCGTTGCCGGTACGGATTCGCAATAACGCCATCAGCATCGAAAACGGCAGCTTACAATCACGTCCGCCGGGTGGGCAGATTCAATTAACAACCGATGCCAACACCAAAAAAAACATGACGCATCCTGATCTACAACTGGCGATGAATTTACTTGAAAATTTTCAATTTTCATCACTGCACACACAGCTCGACTACTTAAGTGCTGGTGATTTAAAAATCCAGACGCAGTTCAGTGGTAACAATCCGCAATGGCAACAAGGTCGGGCAGTCAACTTTAATCTAACCCTCAATGAAAATATTCCAGCCTTGCTGCAAACACTGCAACTTTCACAAAACCTCAGTGAAAAGCTTGAACAACGCATCAAAGCGCTATATAAACAGCCTTAACTTAAGGAGTTGTCCATGCACCGTTTAAACCCACACCGTTCGGTCTTTTTTTCACTACTGTTCTCGGCCGCCCTATTGGTTAGCCTATTGAGCGAAATCGGCTGTACCCCCACGGTTAAAGTCGCAGCCGACAAACCCATTACCATTAATCTTAACGTTAATATTCAACATGAGATCCGTATCAAGGTTGATAAAGATCTTGAAGATGCAATGTCTAAAAACAGCGCTTTATTTTAATTTTAATTCTAATCTCATTTTTTTGGAGTCTATGATGCGCATTCAACATTCACTTAAGTTGTTATTGATAATCTTAACGTTTAGCTTTTCGAGCCTAACATTGGCCTTAACCTTAGATGAAGCGAAAACCCGAGGCTTACTTGGAGAACAACCCGATGGGTATCTCGGATTCGTCAGCACCTCAACATCAGAAGTCAACGCATTAAAAAATAATATCAACCTACAACGACAAGCCTTATATGAAAACATAGCCAAAAAAAATGGGACTGAAATTAATGCTGTGCAACAACTGGCTGGGAAAAAAGCCATTGAAAAAGCAAGCAAAGGGGAATATGTAAAACTACCGAACGCTCAGTGGCAAAAAGTTGAATAAGCCTAAATCAATGTTACGCCAAGTTTAATACCATTAAACGCTCAGGCGTACCAACATCACTCCACTGACCTTTATAGTACAACCCATAAATTCCAGATGGCTGTGATTGAGAAACAATTGCGGCCTTTAGCACATCACCCAACCGATCTGAATTAACCGGCAACTGTGTAAATAATTGAGGATTCAAAACACTAATGCCGGCAAAAGTGTGTAAAGGAGACAACAAACTCACGACAGAATCCGAAACGGCAAAATCTCCCTGCAAATGATGCTCCGGATTATCGACCAAAACTAAATCTGCCATTACGTCGTTGGGTAACTGCTGATAATGATCAACCAGTTGCTGGAAATTAAAATCTGTCCACACATCGGCATTAACACATATAAAAGGTTGCGGCCCTAACAATGGTAAGGCATTAATAATGCCGCCTGCGGTTTCTAATGGCTTAGCTTCAACTGAATAGCGAATATCAGCGCCATATTGCTGTCCATTACCGAGATAACGCTTTATCTGCTCCCCTAAATAGCAAACATTGATCACAACATCAGTAATACCGATTGCTACTAGTTTTTCTAAATGATAAACAATCAAGGGTTTATTCGATACGGTTAATAAAGCTTTTGGCGTATTTTGCGTTAATGGGCGCATGCGACTCCCCATGCCGGCAGCAAGAATCATAGCGGTATCGATAGTCATATATTGACCCCATATAGCCGTTGCCAGCTCGGCAAGAGTTTCTGATTAATCAAATCATTAAGACTCGCTAACTCAGGGTATATGCTCACCACCTCCAACACATAACGCATAACCCTTGGTAAATACGACTCATAGCCGTGTTTGTTGTCCCGTATTTTTAATCGTGCAAAAATCCCCAACACTTTCAAATGCCGCTGTAATCCCATTAAATCAAACCAATATATGAAAACAGAAAAACTAATCTCATCCAGTGATAGCTGGGCATACAACTGTTGCAACCACATCAGTTGTTGATATCGAGGCCATTCGATATAAGCATCTTTTAAAAAAGATACGGCATCATAAGTAATGGGGCCAATGACCGCATCTTGAAAATCTATCAAGCCTAAAGATTCATCACTGCGAATCATTAAATTTCGAGAATGAAAATCGCGATGCACAAAAACTTGTGGTTGAGTTTGAGCTGAAGCTACAAGTAAGTCTTTAATTACATTCAGAGATTTCTTCTCTTCATTGGACAAATCAACCTGCAAGTACGTCTTGATAAACCAATCATCAAACAACTGCATTTCTTTTAATAGAGGTGCTTTATCATACCGTGGTAATAATGTTAATGAAGAATCGTGAATGGCTTGCATAGACATGAGCAAAAACAGTGCTTTGCCATACCATATATTTAAGGTCTCCATAAGTACGGGAGATGGATTTTTTGGACATCCGCCTTCCCTATATACCGCTGCATGGAACAAGCGATTACCAAAGTCACTTAACAGCATAAATCCGTGCTGAGAATCAGCTGAAAATAAAAGAGGCACCGGTAAATGATGCGCGGCGAGCAGTTGGCGAACCTCCAAAAAAGCCGCTTGATTTTCATGCAAGGGCGGAGAATCAACAGCTATCAAATGTCGAGCATCAGATTCATCGAAGACTGCTTTTTCAAAATAAACACGAAAATAACGTCGAAAGCTCGCGTCTCCATTTAACGATTCCCAAGTATCGATTGGGACAGATGTCAAACCTTGCACCCATTCGCGCAAACGTCGCTGACGATCATCCATAATGACACCTCCAAAAAAAAACCCCGATTCGTTAATTAACAAATCAGGGTTTTTAGAATAAATGTCTGACGATGTCCTACTCTCGCATGGTGGAACACCACACTACCATTGGCGCAGAACGGTTTCACTTCTGAGTTCGGAATGGAATCAGGTGGTTCACGATCGCTATGTTCGTCAGACAAACTGGTTTGCTGTTTCAAATTACGGAAACAGCAGAATTAGAAAATAAATGCTATAGCAACACCAAATCAATGCGTTTTGGAAAAGATCTAAACCTAATTAAGGTTATATGATCAAGCCTCACGGGCAATTAGTACAAGTTAGCTTAACGTCTCGCAACGCTTCCACACCTTGCCTATCAACCTCATAGTCTATAAGGGCCCTTCAGGAGTCTTAAAGACTCAGGGAGATCTCATCTTGGGAGGGGCTTCCCGCTTAGATGCTTTCAGCGGTTATCCTGTCCGTTCTTAGCTACCCGGCAATGCCACTGGCGTGACAACCGGAACACCAGAGGAACGTCCACTCCGGTCCTCTCGTACTAGGAGCAGCTTCCCTCAAATCTCCAACGCCCACGGCAGATAGGGACCGAACTGTCTCACGACGTTCTAAACCCAGCTCGCGTACCACTTTAAATGGCGAACAGCCATACCCTTGGGACCGGCTACAGCCCCAGGATGTGATGAGCCGACATCGAG
>JANNXD010000134.1:0-3646 GCA_031409375.1 Gammaproteobacteria bacterium
GACCACCTGGCCGGCAACCACGTGAGCCGAGGCGATGACGCCCGACACCGGTGCCAGCAGCGCTTCCCGGGTAGACAAGCCACCACCGACGGCTGCGATGCGTGCTCCCAGACTGGCGGCCTCGCTCTCGACAGCCTCGATCTCCTTGCGCGGCACGGTGTCAACCAGCTCCTGCAGACGCGCAATGCGCTTGTCGGCCAGCGCTTTGGCAGCGCGCAACTCAGCCAACTGGGCGGCCTGATTAGACCGCTCGATCGGCGCCGCCGACGGCACCACATAGGCCAATACCTCGCCCTTGCGCACCGCCTGCCCGGCGTTGGGCAGGCCGCGCGGTCCGGGCTCGATGCGCCCGGCATTCAGCGCCTGAACCTTGCCGCCGGCGTTGGGGTCCATCAGAACTTTGGCGCCGAGCTCCACCGTGCGGGGCAGCTCAGCGGCTTGGGTGACCAGCGTGCGCACGCCCAGTTGACGCTGTGCGGGCTTGGGCAGAAAAACGCTGCCGTCAGGCTGACGCTGCGGCCCGTTGGAGCTGGCGGCTGCAGGTGTCTCACCGTGGTCATGGTCATGGCCTTCGCCAGCCTGGACGGGCGTAACGCCTGTGAAGGCGATCATCAGCCCCAAGCCTGCGGCGATCAAAGTGCGCCTCATGCTGCAACTCCTGCGCGATCGCTGCGAGCATTCAGCACGCGACGCCCACTCCATAGCAGCAGGACCAGGACGAGCACGCCGCCAGCAAGCCAGCCCGCAGACTTCACCCACGACCGCACGGCGACGCCTTCATCTGCGTGCGCGTCTTCATGAAT
Organism: Gammaproteobacteria bacterium; assembly: GCA_031409375.1. Lineage (GTDB taxonomy): Bacteria > Pseudomonadota > Gammaproteobacteria > Pseudomonadales > JANQJO01 > JANNXD01. The sequence goes on from JANNXD010000134.1 coordinate 804, forward strand.
ATCGAGTTCACCGACCAGCAAGTCGGTCTCGTTGCCAACAATGACCGTTGCGGCGACCGGCACAACGCCTGGCTTCAGTGCGTCCGGCAGCACGACCTCGTACTCGTCATCGCCATGCTTTTCGGCCTTGAACTTGGCGCCGACGATCTCCAGCTCGATTTGCGCGTCGCGCACCGGGCTGTTGTCAGTGAAGCGGTCGAGATAGACGGTGATCTGCTTGCCGTTGAGCACACCGACGAGTTCAAAGGTTTCCGACACAGCCGAAAAACGTGGGAGCACCTGGCCAGCAGTCGCAGGAGCGGCAGAGGGAGCAGCATCGCCATGGTCATGGCCTTCGCCCGCCAGGACTGGCGATGTGAACATGACCGCCGTGAGCAACATGGTGGGAAATTTCGAGAAACTCATAGAGGTTTTCCTGAAGGATTAGTTAAGTGGCACACGGACGCTTCACTCAGGCATCAGGCCGAGGGCCTGGCGCCACGAGGAGATGGCCGCTGCGAGTTCGATGCGGGTGCGCGCTGCCTGGCGCTCGGCCTCTGCGGCCTCGGCTTCAATGCGCAAGCGCGTTGGCAAATCGGTTTCGCCAAGCCGGAAAGAGTGGTCGAAAAAGCCGCGAGACTCCCGGGCCAGCTGGGCGTGCCGCTCAACCGCCGCCAGCTGGACTCTGGAAAATTCCACCTTAACGCGCGCGGCCTCGCGCTCCGCGGTGACACGTTGGCGCTCCAAGGCCAACTGAGCCCGAATCTCAGTCGCTTCAACGCGAGCATTGGCGCTGCGTGCATCATGACGTGGGCCGCCACCGAAGGGGATGCGCACTCCGAGGGTGAGGGTCTGCTGCGCGGTCTCACCAAAAGCACTGCGGTCCCGCGTGGTCGCCAAGATCAGCTCTGGGTTGGCGCGCGACTGAGTCGCCGTCAACGCAGCGGCTCGGTCGGCAACAGTTGCGCGGTCCGTCAACTCCTGCAAAGCGGCGTGTGCCTCGATGGCGATTGCCACATTGCCGGGGTCCTGCTCCGAGATTGCACCAACGGCCTCGTTTTGGGAGGGCGCCGCGCCGGCAAGTGCCTGCAGATGCTGTTGGGCCGCTGCCAAGCTGGCCTCGGCCTGAGCCATGCCCGCTTCCGCGCTTGCCACGGCGCTGCTAGCCTGGTGTTGATCGGCTTGGGCAAGGTCACCGGCCTTCGTTCGGCGGGCCACGTCGGTGGCAATGCGCCGGGTATTGTCAACATGATCGCGAGCGGTGTCGACTTCGATGCGGGCGCGTTGCCATTGCCACCAGGCTTCGCGGACGGTGGCGGCGACGCGCAATTGTGCCGCGAGAGTCCGACTCTCAATGGCTGCGCCTTCGGCCTCGGCCAGCGCCGCACTGCGGCTTCGCCCACCGGGCAACCATAACGGCACGGCCAAGCCGACCTCGAGCTCGCGCTGACCCTGATTGCGGTTTAGGCGGTCGGTCTTGTTCGTAAGCTCCAAGGCCACGGGCTCCGGCGTCCAGGCCTGGGCAGCCTTTTGCTGTGCTAGGGCACCGTCACGCCGCGCCTGTAGCGCCATCGCCTCGGGCTGGCGGCTCCAGGCTGCGTCGAAAACTTGGCGCAGGCTCTGAGGATTGGCAACGATTGCAAGGACTTGAGGGGCAGTCGCCACCAAGGCGGACTGCCCCTGTACAGCCATGCTGCAAACAGCCGCAGCGCTTGCCAGGCCTGCACGCCGCAGCCAGTCTCTAGGTCGAGTTTTGGGGTTCATCCGATGCTCCAGTGTTGTGAAACGACTCACAGGAGACCAGCAAGCAGCGACTCAGAGGTCGCATCGTGCCCAATGGCGCCGCAGGGTGCGGCACGCACTCAGGCGCGAACGGGCTTCAGTCGTGGAAGTACCCCGCCTCGCCGATCAGGCAAGGGGCAGCCACTGAGGGCGTTCGGGTCGGCTTGGCGCAGGCTCACTAACGGCTTGGTCGAGCAGGCCAAGGGATGTGGCCGACGGGAGAGCGTCGGGAAAACTGGATGACAAGGTAGAAATCACGCCACAGCACCCGTGACAGTGACCGCAGTCCAGGTCTAAGGCGCCAAGCGCCTTAACCCCACCCTCATTGGTGGTCGCACCCGAGGCTGATTCAGGCTGAGCATGTTCGCCAGCATCCGCGTGATGCGGGTGAGTGGGGTGACCCAAATGCCCCACACCCGCCTGTGTCTCATGCCCGCAGTGCGACGCCACAACCGCCCAGCTAAACTGGAGCGGCAAGAATGCGATGAGAAGTGATAAGACAAGGCTGCGCATTGACAAACTGTAGCAGCTCCGAATTTTTTAAAGCACCTCAATGGGCAGCAATGTTCAATTTAAAGAATTTATTGTCAATTTCTGACAACTTCCCAGCACCCTCACCGTAGAACAAGTCAATCGGCACAAGCCGTCGGTAGATGTGCTGTTCAGATCGGCCGCCGATTGTGCTCGCAGAGACCCACTCGCCATCATCCTGAGCGGTATGGGTGACGACGGGGCCCGTGGCATGAAGCTGCTGCACAAACGTTGCGCTCACACCATTGCGCAGAATGAAGACACCTGAGTGGTCTTCGGCATGCCAAAGGAAGCCATTGCGATGGGCGGCGTGGACGAAATCATGGCGCTCAACTTGATCCGCCTCCCAAGCGAAATACTCGGTGGCGGTCATTAGAGTAGGTTTTACTAAAGCGGCGTTCATAAACCGTAGTGTATGTCAAGGCGATTTATAAAACAAACATCAGGCCGCTAGCGCTTCTAGCAGCTCGGTTTCAAACTCTATTTGCTTTTTGTTGTGCTGCAGGTCAGCCCCGTCGATGAGGAAGGTGTCTTCAACGCGCTCACCCAGG
>JANNXD010000135.1:0-37835 GCA_031409375.1 Gammaproteobacteria bacterium
GTCAGAATTTTAATGTGGGTCGTTTTTTTCTTCAGAGTTTAGTAAAGTAGCGGGTCTTATTAAGACTGGTTATCAAAACAGTCTTGCTTGCTACTCATACGATCAAATAAAGGAAAATAGCTGTGCGTGTGTTACATGTGACCAATATGTACCCTTGTGAAGCTGATCCAGGTTTTGGTTCGTTTGTTAAAGCGCAGATTGATTCATTGCAGGCGCTGGGTGTGCAGTGTGAAGTCTTGTTTATTGAAGGTTATCGCAGCAAGCTGAGCTATATAAAAGCTATTCCACAAATTATGCAGCGCGTTCAAAGCGGGCAACATGATTTGGTGCATGCGCATTATGGTTTAAGTGGCCTAGCGGCTTGGCCGCAGCGCACTGTACCCTTAGTAATATCTTTTTGTGGCGATGATTTGTATGGCCATGCCAATAGCGAAGGCAAGCCTACGCGCTCCAGCTTGTTTTGGGTGTATTGGCACAAGTGGTTATCTCGATACGCCGATGCCTGTATTGTTAAATCTGCCGCGATGGGGCGTTTATTACCGATTAACGCAGCCGTGGTGATTGCCAATGGAGTCGACTTCTCGCTGTTTCGACCCCTCGATAAATCGACCTGTCGGCAACAACTTAAGTTGGATGCACAAACCCGCTACATTCTGTTCCCTTATAAGACAACGCGAATACGTAAAAACTATGCAGCGGTTGCCGCCGCTTTGCCGATGTTGCGTGCTGAATTGCCAGGGCCGGTTGAAATTTTAGTGGTCAAGGGTGTGCCGCATAATCAGCTGCCGGTTTATATGAATGCTGCAGATGCGATGATTTTGGCTTCTTGTTGGGAAGGTTCTCCCAATGCTGTTAAAGAAGCCATGGCGTGTAATCTTCCCGTGGTATCAACAGCCGTTGGTGATGTACCCGAGTTATTTGCTGGGCTTGAGGATCATTACATTTGTGAAGCGGAGCCAAAAGAAATTGCCAAACACTTATTAAAAGTATTAACTCACCCCAAACGTAGCCACGCCCGTGAAGTAATGGATGATTTGCGTATGGAGCGGGTGGCGCAGCGCGTGGTGGATGTTTATACACAGGTTTTGAAGAAAAAAGCTGTGCGTAACGTTTGATATTTTGTGCAAGGTCTAATTTTTTTGCGTAGCGTCTGAAATTAAAGGAGTTGCCGTGCAATCAGTAAAAGCAATATCAGACTCTTTGTGGGTTGGTGGTCAGCCGAGCTTAGATGAATTTTCGACACTACAAAAACTTGGCATTTGTCATGTTATCAATTTACGACCTGAAATCGAGATGCAGGGTTTTGATGAAGGCGAGCATGTCGCGTTATTAGGCATGACTTATTGTCACCTGCCGATTCGTGGCATGGACGATTTAACACCTCAAGCCGCTGAACTATTCGATGAGCAATTACATGCTGCGGAAGGTCCTGTTTTAGTGCACTGTGCCAGCGGTAATCGGGTGGGGGCTTTGTTTGCGTTGCGCGCATTTTTTGTGCAGGTTGAGGATGCGGATACTGCTTTACAAATCGGGCGTCAGCATGGTTTAACGAAGCTTGAGCCGATGGTGATGGCGCTGTTACAGTCCGTTTCTAACACGGATCAAACCTAAATACGTCAGCAATAGTATGACTCAGCAAGTTCATTATTAAGCGGAATCCCTTCTGTGGCATTAACCAGCAAACAAGCACTTACTGGGTTGCACTTAAGTAGCATCCTGATTTTTTTCTACAGTTTTTCTATGTTGCCACCGGTTGCAGTGGGCTTGTATTTTCATGATCCGAATATCTGGCCATTTATCAGTACATTTATTGTCACCGGCGGTTTAGGCTTGCTTGGCATGGCGTTTATTGGTCGAGATAAATCTCAGTTAAAACAACGCCATAGTTTTTTAGTGCTGGTGGTGTTTTGGATTTTATTTTCGGTGGTAAGTGCATTGCCGTTTAATTTTAGCGAGCAACTTCAAATTAGTTATGTTGATGGTTTATTTGAGGCCATCTCTGGCATTACCACCACGGGTGCAACCATTCTTGTGGATGTTGATAATACCCCAAAAATTTTCTTGTATTATCGCGCGCAATTGAATTTTATTGGTGGCTTGGGAATTATCGTTTTAGCCATGGCGTTATTGCCCGGCATGGGCATTGGGGGGGCTCGGCTTTATCAATCGGAAGCGCCTGGCGCGAGTAAAGATGAGCGCATATCGCCACGCTTGGCTGATACCGCACGCAATTTGTGGGTGATTTATACCTTACTCGGCGTGGCCTGTACCTTATCTTTTGTTTGGGCGGGGATGGGGTGGTTTGATGCGCTGTGTCATGCCATGGCAACGGTTGCGTTAGGCGGATATTCGACCCACACCGACAGCATTGCTTTTTATCACAGCGCTTCAATCGAATGGGTGGCGGGTATTTTTTCTGTGTTGGCCGCTGTCAATTTTGCTTTGTATTTTCGAGTCTGGCATCAACGCAGTTTGGCAGCGCTTTTTAAAGATGATGAGCTGCAGTTTTTTTTAATCGTGTTTTTAGCCATCACAGCATTTGTCTGTGGCTATCTATATTGGAGTGATTTTTTTCCGTTATATGAATCGCTTTACCATGGATTTTTTCAAACCGCTTCGGTGATGGCTGATAATGGTCTAGTGTCCGATAGTTACCCCAATTGGCCGGTGCCAGTAGCATTAGTGTTAATGCTCAGTAGCTTCTTTGGTGGCTGCGTGGGTTCAACCGGTGGGGGTATTAAAGCCTTGCGATTTTTAATGTTGTTTAGACAAAGTAAACAACAGCTGTATGAGGCCATTCATCCCAAAGGCATTTTTTTCGTCAAAGTTGGTAAGCGGATTGCGCATCCAGAGGCGATTCAATCGGTATGGGCATTTTTTTATGTTTATATCATGTTCACGATTATTTTCGTGGTGGGCTTAGTGATTACGGGTGAAGATATTTTGACTGCCTTTGGTAGTGTGGCGAGCTGTATTAATAATATGGGGATTGGTTATGGCGATACGGCCGTCACCTTTGACACATTAACCCACGCCGGTAAGTGGTTAATGTGTGCCGCCATGTTATTTGGCCGATTAGAAATTTTCCCAATTTTAATTGTGTTGTCGAGAAAATATTGGAGCTTTTAGTATGTCGCTAATCAAACAACAAGACGTGATTCAAAGTATCGCTGAGGCGCTGCAATTTATTTCTTATTATCACCCGAAAGATTTTATTGATGCGGTTTATCAAGCCTATTTAGCCGAGACTTCTCCGGCGGCCAAAGATGCGATGGCGCAAATACTGGTGAATTCGCGCATGTGTGCGCTGGGTAAGCGACCGGTTTGTCAGGACACCGGCATTGTTACCATTTTTGTGAAAGTGGGGATGAATGTGCAATGGCAAAGTTCGTGCAGTTTAGATGAAATGATTAATGAGGGTGTGCGTCAGGCGTATCAACATCCTGACAATCGTTTGCGGCCGTCTATTTTAAAGGACCCTGCCGGTAAACGTGAAAATACCGGCGATAACACACCTGCCACGATTCATTATGAAATTGTGCCCGGTGATCAAGTCGAATTTATGGTGGCTGCCAAAGGCGGCGGCTCAGAAAATAAATCAAAATTGGTTATGCTTAATCCGTCCGATAGTATTGTGGATTGGGTATTAAAAACCATACCTACTATGGGTGCTGGCTGGTGTCCGCCGGGTATGCTAGGTATTGGTATCGGTGGTACATCTGAAAAAGCCATGTTGCTCGCCAAAAAATCGTTAATGTCGCCGATTGATATCCAGCAATTGTTAAAACGGGGACCGAGTAATCGCATTGAAGAATTACGTTTGGAGTTGTTCGATAAGGTCAATGCGTTAGGCATTGGTGCCCAGGGTCTGGGTGGTTTAACCACCGTGCTGGATGTGAAAATTTTAGATTTTCCAACGCATGCTGCTTCATTGCCCGTCGGTATGATTCCTAATTGTGCGGCTACGCGGCATATCGAGTTTCATCTCGATGGTTCGGGTCCAGCTTTATTCACTCCACCTAAGCTAGATGATTGGCCCAATATCAGCTGGGAAGCCGGCGCCTCTGCCAGACGAGTTAATGTCGATCAAGTTACGCCGGCGGAAGTGGCGACTTGGCAGCCTGGTGAAACCATTTTATTAACCGGTACCTTACTGACCGGTCGTGATGCGGCGCATAAAAAAATTCAAACCTTGTTGGCCAATAACCAGCCATTACCAGCGGGAGTGGATTTTAAAGGTAAGTTTATTTATTACGTCGGTCCCGTGGATGCAGTGCGTGATGAAGTGGTTGGGCCTGCGGGTCCGACTACGGCGACGCGTATGGATAAATTCAGCGAAATGATGCTCGGCCAATTAGGATTACTCGGCATGATTGGTAAAGCGGAGCGCGGTGCCGCCACATGCGAGACCATTAAAAAATACGGTGCTGTATATTTAATGGCCGTAGGTGGCGCTGCTTATTTGGTTTCTAAAGCCATTAAACACAGTCGCATTGTGGCTTTCCCTGAATTAGGCATGGAAGCCATTCACGAGTTTATCGTTGAAGATATGCCGGTAACCGTTGCGGTCGATTCACGCGGCAGCTCAGTACATGCAACGGCACCGCGTTTGTGGCAACAAAAAATTGGCAGAATTCCATTGGCGTAACATCAGTTATTAATGCTCTGTCAGTTTGGTTGTTTTGAAGTCCATTGATGGTTTTTTTAAGGAGATGTTTATGGCGGCTATGCCATTGGTGGTGATTACTGGTTCAAATCGAGGCATCGGTTTGGCGCTCACCCGTCTCTATGTCCAACAAGGTGCGGAAGTCATTGCCTTATGTCGGCAGATGTCTACTGAACTTCAACAGGTCACACCTGCAACAATTATTCAAGGTGTTGATGTTTGCACTGAGCTGCAAGCTTTATCGAACTGGCAACCACCCCGTAAGGTCGATATTTTAATTAACTGTGCCGGTATTTTGCGAGAGGACAATCTTGCCAGCTTAACTTCGGTTGCTTTAATCGAGCAGTTTGAAGTGAATAGTGTTGGTCCGTTACGTGTGGTGCAGGTTTTACTGCCGCATCTGAATCAGCCCAGTAAAATTGCCATGATCACTAGTCGGATGGGGTCGATTGCCGATAATCAGTCGGGCGGTTATTACGGATATCGCGCTTCCAAAGCAGCACTCAATGCCTTTTCCGTTTCGTTAGCGCAAGATTTAAAAGCGCGTGACATTGCCATTGGTTTATTGCACCCGGGTTTTGTCAAAACGCAAATGGTAAATTTTCAGGGGCATATATCACCTGAAGAAGCCGCTCAAGGATTAATGGCGCGAATCGACGGACTTAACATGGCTAACAGTGGTGGGTTTTGGCATGCCAATGGCGAAAAACTGCCTTGGTAAAAAAATGATGTGTTTTGAGTAGTTAATGCGCTTTAGTTGCTCATTAACTTTGTTAGCGCCCGATGCCCAATATCTTTTCGATAAAACGCGCCTTCCCAATGAATTTTTTCACAGGCCGCGTAAGTTGTTTGTTGTGCGGATTTTACGGTCTTGCCGAGTGCTGTCACGCACAGCACGCGACCACCGCAGGTGACAATCTGTCCGGCATCATTTTGTTGGGTACCGGCTTGAAAAACCTGTAGCGAATTTGAAGCGATGAGTAGATCAAGTCCGTCAATTACATCGTTTTTGCGATATTGATCGGGATAACCTGCGGCACACATGACAACCCCTAACGCGATGCGGGGATCCCATCGACAGTCGACTTGATCAAGTCGTTGTTCAACGCAAGCGATGCATAGTTCAACTAAATCACTTTGTAAGCGCATGAGCAAGGGTTGGGTTTCTGGATCTCCCAAACGGCAATTAAATTCTAAAACTTGTGGTTTACCTTGATGATCGATCATCAGTCCAGCATATAAAAAACCGCTGAACGGCCGATCTTCATGCTGCATACCACGAATGGTGGGGTAAATAATGTCGTCGAGAATACTTTGCTGTAATGCATGCGTGACAATTGGCGCGGGCGAATAGGCACCCATACCACCCGTATTGGGCCCTTGATCACCATCATCACGGGTTTTATGGTCTTGAGAGGTAGCCAGTGGTAGGGCGTGTTCACCATCAACCAAACAAATAAAGCTAACTTCTTCGCCGACTAAAAATTCTTCAATCACTAAGCGATGGGGTTGCAGCGTATCAATAGCAAGCTCTGCTGCTATGGTATCGTGAGCAATGATCACTCCTTTACCGGCAGCCAGTCCGTCTGCTTTGATTACCCAGCTGGCTGGATTCTCGCGAATAAATTGTTTGGCCAGATTGGCATCGTCATAGGTTTGATAACGAGCAGTGGGTATGTGATGACGAATTAAAAAATCCTTACAAAATGCTTTGCTGGATTCAAGTTGCGATGCATTTTTGTTGGGGCCGATGCAAGCGATGTGGTGTTGGCGTAATCGATCACACAGACCCAAGGATAAAGGTACTTCTGGGCCGACAATACAAAGATCAATCAGCTGTGCTTTAGCAAAGCTTACCAGCGCATCAATATCAGTAGTTGCAATCATCACATTTTGAGCTTTGGTAACGCTAGCCGTCCCGGGATTGCCGGGCGCGACAAAAATATGTTGGGTTAAAGGTGATTGGCTAACTTTCCATGTGAGGGCATGTTCACGCCCACCGTTGCCGACAATCAAAATGTTCATTGGCTATCTCTTAAGGGGAAATGATTAAGGCTTAAGGAGTAATGATTAAGACTCGACTGTTCTAATGTTTAAAATGCCGCATGCTGGTGAATACCATGGAAATTCCCGCTTCATCGGCGGCGGATATGACTTCACCATCTTTAACCGACCCGCCGGGTTGAATAATGGCGGTCACGCCCATTGCGACAGCAGCATCAACGCCATCGCGAAAGGGGAAGAACGCATCTGAGGCTAAGATGGTATTGTGCAATTCTAATCGACTTTCCTGTGCTTTTAATGCCGCAATTTTTACGCTGAAGGATCGACTCATTTGTCCGGCACCGATACCCACAGTGGTTAAATTTTTGGCGTAGACAATCGCATTAGATTTGACATGTTTTACGGTTTGCCAAGCAAAACGTAAATCACGCCATTGTTCTTCGGTGGGTATTTTACGGGTGACCACTTGCCATTCAGTTGCTTTGCCATCATCTAGGCCGAGATCCAGTTGCTGAACTAGTATGCCGCCATCAATGGTTTGCAGGTCCAGAACATCATGGGCTTCAACGTTGCAGACTAAGACGCGCAAATTGGCTTTGCTGGCTAATGATGCTAATGCTTCAGGTGTAAAGCTAGGTGCTAATAATACTTCGACAAACTGTTGTTTTAAAATTGTTTGTGCCGTCATTAAATCGACTTCGCGATTGAAGCTGATAATGCCACCGAATGCAGATAAAGGATCGGTTTGATAGGCGCGTTGATAGGCGTTTAATGTGTTGTCTGCGACGGCAACGCCGCAGGGATTAGCATGTTTGACAATGACACAAGCGGGTTCGGTAAATTCGCGTACACATGCCAGCGCGGCATTGGCATCGGCTAAATTATTAAATGATAATGCTTTACCTTGCAAGGGTATCGAACTGGCCAAGCTGGTACGGGTTGATAACGCCGGTGTATAAACGGCCGCTTGTTGATGCGGGTTTTCACCATAACGCAATATGGCTTGACGTCGCCACGCGGGTGTCCAAGTGGCGGGGAACAGGATATCGTTTTTTAATGAGTTGCCAGTTAACTTTTGATTGCGATCATGTGTTGGTTGATGGTGGTCTTGCACTTGCTGCGTAAAGTATTCACTGATCATGGCGTCATAAGCTGCGGTGTGTGCAAAAGCTTTAGCCGCATATTCCCGTCTTTGCACTTCGGTGGTAGCGCCATGATGTGCTTCGAGTTGCGCTATCAATTGCGCATAATCTTGCGGATCTGTCAGCACAGTGACAAAGGCGCAGTTTTTGGCTGCCGCACGAATCATGGTTGGGCCGCCCACATCGATATGTTCAATTGCATCGGCGAAAGTCGCATCTGGTCTACGCACGGTATCGGCGAATGGGTAAAGGTTGACGATTACTAAATCAATCGGCGTAAAGCCGTGCTCGGCTAAAATAGCTTCGTCTTGATTGCGGCGTGCTAAAATCCCGCCTTGGATGGCAGGATGTAAGGTTTTAAGGCGACCATCCATCATTTCTGGGAAGCGTGTTACGTCTGTAACTTCAATCACGTCAATATTGGCTTCGTGTAAGCTGCGGTAAGTGCCGCCGGTAGAGATTAATTCAATTTGAAAATGGCGTAAAGCGCGAGCCAGTTCAATAATATTATTTTTGTTGGACACGCTTAAGATCGCGCGTTTTATAGTTGTCATGGTAGGTCACGCACACCGCAATAACGCAAGCACTACTGCGGCGATAGAAAAAAATAATAACAATTGGAGGTTAAATAAGTCCGTACTGTTTGAGCTTTTTACGTAAAGTTCCTCGGTTCAAGCCAAGTAAAACGGAGGCTTTGGTCTGGTTGCCGCGAGTATACTCGATCACAGTTTCCAGTAATGGTGCTTCAATTTCCGAGAGTACCATTTCATAAACATCCGTCACCGGTTGACCATCAAGATGCGCAAAATAATTTCGTAATGCTTTCTCAACATTATCTCGAAGCGTTTGTGCTTGTTGATCTGATGGTGTGGTCAGATGCTGTTTCAGAGAATAATCACTAGCACTGGCAGACGGCATGTTAACGTCGGTGCTTGTGTCGATATCCTGATATTCAATCACTGCTGTTTCATTATCATTAGTTTTATTCATGCCGCCAATACCCCTCCGTTAGCGTTTGTTTTTAGGTCAAGTTGACACAGTGATGTTGAAAAACATCTCAGCTGTTGTTCAAAATAGGAATGAATACAGTTGATTTGGCCAGATGTTGTGTTGCAGGAATAAATTTGATGTTTTGCTGTTTGAGCATCAGGCAAGTAATCCAAGTAAAACCCCAAATGTTTACGAGCTACGCGTGTACCGGAATGCTCGCCATAAAATTCATGTAGAGCGTGAAGGTGATGAATCATTGTCAAATATATCTCTGCAAAAGTCACTGTAAGTTGTATTGAACCTGAATCCAAATACTGGTTAACTTCTCGAAAAATCCAAGGCCTTCCCTGAGCGCCGCGGCCTATCATAATACCATCGGCACCTGTTTGGTCTAGAATTTTTTTTGCTTGATCTCCTGAGCAAATGTCACCATTAGCAATCACTGGAATGCTGACAGCATCCACGACTTCTGCAATGGTATTGTGCTCAGCTTCGCCATTAAATTTATCGCTGGCAGCTCGGCCGTGTAGTGTTAAAGCTTGTATGCCAATGTCTTCTGCAATGCGTGCAATTTGTACGGCATTTTTCTGTGTGCGTGTCCAGCCGGTTCGATATTTCAGTGTTACCGGTATGTCCACGGCACTGACGACGGCCGCCAGAATTTCAGTTACCTTCTGTGGATTTTGCAATAATGCTGAGCCAGCTGATTGATGGCACACTTTTTTGGCGGGGCATCCCATGTTGATGTCGATGATATCGGCGCCTAGGTCAGCGCACAGTTTTGCAGCGTTAGCCATTTGCGTAGGGTCGGCCCCAAGGATTTGTATGCACCGTGGTGAGCTTTGTTTTTGTATGGCTAGACGTCGCTGCGTTTTTTTGCTGTGCCAGAGACTCGTATCGCTGGTCACCATTTCTGAAAAAGTGGCGCTAGCACCAAAACTGAAACATAAATCACGAAAAGGCGCGTCAGAAATGCCTGACATAGGTGCCAAAAGTGCTTTTCCAATCAATTGATGAGGACCAATTTTAATAGAGGTAGATGACATTCGATGCACGCAAAGGGTTAATACGGATTGCTTGAAAAATAAACGTTAAGATTGTTTAGTGCGCTATCTTAAACTGCGAGTTACCCAGATGCAAAGAAAAACCGACATTGAAATAGTTTTTGTTATTAGCGCTAGCTTTTGCAGCGCAACACTTGGTTTTGTATTTGACAGATAGACAGTTCCGAGCTGATGGCAGATTCGCCTGGATCCCAAAAATCGAACATCAACCGAATGGGTTGATTGGATGGCATTAACGGTAGATTGCTCAGTTCATCTTTTTGGTATTCAGCGGGTGAGAATTGTCTTTCTGCGATGACTCGTTGATTTAGATCTGTAAACGTCAATTTTAAATATGGGAAGGGTTGTGCAAAGTTAGCTTGATTGTTGATGAGTATATTAGCTCGTAGTGCATGATTGATCGTTGGGTGCTGCTGCACAATAACGTTTAGGTTAATGATTTTGTTTAAATCTTGGCGTGGAGGAACTGCACAGTTCAGTACCTGGCAGGCTAATACATAAAGTGGGCGTAGGGATTCCGTTTGATTTAGCGTTGTAAAGTTATAGAAAGCATATTCAGCAAACAGTACCGCGACTAAGAATAAACATCCCAATGTGTATCTAATGCTAAATGTCTGTTGTCGTCGGCTCGGCACATAAAAGTCATTGTCACTATCATTTGGTAACTTAGATAGGTTCGATTTTGCGGATAAAGATGATGTAGTGGAGGGGATGGCTGTTAATTGTCCCTTGCTGGGTGGAAAGGCCAATTTATTGGTTTCTAACGGTATGAGATGAAATGAGCGCTCCGCTGTCTCCGAAGCAAGTTGAGCGCTGATAGATGGCCTTGTTTGTTTTCTGCGCTCTGTACCTGAATAGGGATTAATTTCGAGGGGAGTGCTGGTGGATCCGGTATTCGTATGAATGCCGGCATTATTTTTTTTTGTTTGACCTGATAGCTCATGAATTAAGTTATTGGCTAACGCAGCATTCAATATTCCCGCATCCGGTGTGTCAGCAAGTTGAGAGCTCAGTAAAGCTATTTTTGGTGAGGGGGGCTGTTGAAAGGGTTGTGTTGCATCAACCGATGTTGAACTGTTAGCAATTTCATCATCTAACTCTTGCAGCATTTTTTTAGCCCAACTTTCGTTGATATCATCAATATTTGTATCCATGATATTGGTTGGGCGATGCCCTGCATGCTTTTGCAGCGGAAGATTTTTAAAGCTATCGGTGAAATCATCTTCAAACTTAGGGAGGCGGGACTTTTTCGATTTTATGGCCTGTGCATTTGTGTTTGTGATCGGGTCGTTGGGTGGAGACTGTTTAGGGGGTGGGGCACCCTGATTGGGGTTGCCCAGCGCTACCGCTTTTTGTTCGCCGTGTTCGGCGGCAATATGCTGGTAGACTTTATTGATGTCCTCAGTAAGCTCTTCTCGCCAGCTGGGTTTACTGGTGCTCGATATCGACGGAAGGTTTTCTGCTGATAATGTTTCTACTGTGGGGAGCTCTAGTGGATCTAAAATATGCTTGTGTGCTTTAAACACTTTCATGCAGGCACCGCAGCGAACATAACCGCCAGCCGCTTCAATTTGTCGCGGATAGAGCTTGAAAAGCGTTTCGCAATGGGGGCAGCGGGTTAATAGTTGCTGGGTCATGAAGTAGATTCTGTCGGTTTATTTACAGTTTTCAATATGTTACCTAGTTATGGTATAGCTTCTAGGATAGTCGATATCCGGCTAATAGGCTCCAATCTTGTTTGGTTTGCTGCAAACTTAATTGAAATTGTGGTGCGTAAATACTAATAAGCTCTTCGGCCTGTGTATTGAGAAGTCCAGCAAGTGCAATTGGTGCCTGGATGACGGTGTCTCTAATAAAGTTATTTTTCAGTGCCACTAAAGGCCCTGCCAGAATATTCGCAATCAAAACGCCAGCCTGTTGTGGAGCGGTAGCCCAGTCTTCGGGTAAATGCGTAGTAATGAGGTCGCTTACTTGATTTTTGCGGGCATTATCTTGGGTTGCTGACAGTGCTTGTGGATCAATGTCGATAGCATGTACATGGCACGCACCGAGCAGGGCGGCAGCAATCGCCAAAATACCTGACCCGCAGCCATAATCAATCACTACCTTATCGTGTAAGTTTTGCAAGGTTAACCAGTGTAAACACATGTGGGTGGTTGGGTGGCTGCCAGTGCCAAATGCCAAACCGGGATCGAGAATTAATCGGGTCAAAGATAGGTTGTCAGCTGGCCAGTCGGTAGGAGTAATGAGTAGACGATCATTGATGTTTATCGGTTGGAAATCCACTAGCCAAGCGCGTTCCCAAGCCTGATCGGCAAGTTGCTCGTGTTGTATCTGCACGATACTGTTTGCTGGCGCTTGTTGTTGTAATTGTTGAATGAGGTTTTTTGGGGGGGTGTCCATATCAAATAAAGCGGTTAATTTTACTTGCTGCCACAATGGCATGCTGCCGAGATCAGGTTCGAGTATGGGTTGGTTGCCTTGATCTTGAAAGGTAATCGCCAGGGCATCAAAAGAAAGTAAAAGATCTTCAATTTCAGCCGCATGTTGACAGTAGGTATGAATATGAACTTGTAACCATGCGCTCATGCTATCTTCATCCGTAAAGCTAAAAAATTAATAACCTTGCAAATGATGAATGGTCACGCCACCGGCTTGAAAAGCTTTGTCTTCTAATATTCGATCACGATGCAGTTTGGCGTTGGTTTTGATTCCATCAATAATGAGCTCATCTAACGCATTGCGCATACGTGCAAGAGCGCTAGCGCGATCAGGGCCATAGGCAATCAATTTTGCAATCATTGAGTCGTAAAAAGGGGGGACTTGATAACCAGAATAGATATGCGAATCTAAGCGAATACCGGGGCCACCGGGTGCGTGAAAATAACGAATAGTGCCGGGGCATGGCGCATAGGTTACAGGGTCTTCCGCATTGATTCGACATTCAATTGCGTGGCCACGAAGATGCACATCTTTTTGTTGCAGCTTTAAGCCGGCGCCCGCGCTGACTTCTAGTTGCAATTTAACGATATCTAGCCCTGTGACCATTTCGGTTACGGTGTGTTCAACTTGAATGCGGGTATTCATTTCAATAAAATAAAATTTGCCGTGTTCATATAAAAATTCAAAAGTGCCCGCGCCACGATAACGCATTTGTTGGCAGGCTTTTACGCAGCAGGCAAGCACATCCTTTCTCGCTTGCGGATCAATTAAAGGCGCAGGGCATTCTTCAACTAGCTTTTGATGACGACGTTGAATTGAGCAATCGCGATCCCCTAAATGAATGGCGTGACCTTCACCATCTCCCATTACTTGTACTTCAATATGCCGGGGTTCGGTAAAAAATTTTTCTAGATACACGGTGCTATCACCAAACGCGGCCTTTGCTTCGGCTTGCGTTAGCGCTATAGAATTTATCAGCTCATTTTCGTCATGCACCACCCGCATGCCTCGACCACCACCGCCAGCGGCAGCTTTGATAATTAATGGGTAGCCCACAGTATTGGCCGTGGCTAGATTGGCTTCTGCGTCATTGCCCAGTGGTCCATTTGAGCCAGGTACGGTGGGGATGCCAGCCGCACGCATGGTATTAATGGCGGTAACTTTGTTGCCTAATGCACGGATGCTATCTGCTCGGGGACCAATAAATACAAAACCACTGCTTTCCACTGCTTCTGCAAAAGCGGCATTTTCAGCAAGAAAGCCATATCCAGGATGAATCGCATCGGCGTTGGTGACCTCTGCCGCAGAAATAATAGCGGGTATATTGAGATAGCTTTTATCGGCAGCAGCAGGTCCGATGCAAACGGCTTCATCGGCTAAACGAATATGCAATAAATCGCGATCTGGTTTTGAATACACGGCAACTGTTTTAATGCCCATTTCTTTGCAGGTGCGCAAGATTCGGAGAGCAATTTCGCCACGATTGGCGATGAGGATTTTTGTTAGCATAAGAATAGTGTTCTTAACGTTAGCATGTTTATCGTCAGCAGGATTAGCTGATAACGAATAAAGGTTGATCAAATTCAACGGCGTCGCCGTTTTCGACCATAATATTTTCGATAACGCCAGCTCGATCTGCTTCAATTTGATTCATCATTTTCATGGCCTCTACGATACATACCACATCGCCGATTTTGACGGCTTTACCGATTTGTACAAACGGCGCCACTTCAGGTGATGATGCTCGATAAAAAGTGCCAACCATTGGTGAGCGCAAATATTTTTTGTTGCTGGCTGCAGAGTCTGAACTAGCTGGTGTCACAGGTACGCTATTGTTAGCGGTAGGTGTTGGCTGTGTAGTTGGTGTTGATTGGGCTGGATTATGGTGGCCGGCACCATAGATCGTGGGTGCTTGTGAAGGCAGAAATTTGTGTCGACAAATACGCACCGACTCTTCGCCTTCTTTAATTTCAATTTCGTCAATTTGTGATTCTTCCAGTAGTTCAATCAGTTTTTTGACTTTACGAATATCCATAGAGTGCTCATGTCTTTATTGTTTAGGTTGATTGAGTTGATTGAGTTGATTGAGTTGATTGAGTTGATTGAGTTGATTGTTCAATGCTATTAAGGCTAATTCATAGCCTTGAGCACCAAGACCAATAATGATGCCGCTGGCGATGTCAGAAAAATAAGATTTTGCTCGAAATGATTCACGTGCCAAGGTGTTAGAGAGGTGGACTTCAATAAAGAGTAGATCCACGGCAAGCAGTGCATCGCGAAGGGCCACGCTGGTATGAGTAAAGCCACCTGGGTTAAATATAATGCCATCGATTTGATTGGTCGAAGCCGCATGAATTTGATCGATGAGCACACCCTCGTTGTTGCTTTGTATGCAACTAACTTGTATGTTCAAAAGCACGCCTTGTTGTATTAAATCTGCATTGATCTGATCTAGTGTTTTTATTCCATATACTTCAGGCTCTCGTTTCCCGAGCATATTTAAATTAGGGCCATGCAATATCAGAATTCGACAGGTCATAGTTTTCGAGAAATCCTAGTTTTCGACAAATCCTAGTTTAGGCATTTGAATTGTGATGCATTATCAATGCGTTTTTTATTGTAGTCACAAAACTGCAATGGAGTTTGCAGGATTTGCAAAATAAAGTCTAGTTGTATTCTTTTACAGGAACTTGTCTACAAGATAACCGAACATGTTTTTATATTGAACAGTATTGTTGTGAGGGTTTTTGTGGCCATTCACGATACTAAAAGATGAGTGGCGGAGATTAAAGTTTGGGTAAGACCTGTTGTTGAATGTACTGATTAAATTTCACTGCATCCATCTGCCCCATTAAGGTGGCTTTTTCAAGCCAGTGTCCATTTTTATCAAAAAACAATATGCTTGGTGGACCAATCAATTTAAATTGTGAAAGTAGAGCATCGGTCTCTGGGTTGTTGGTGAGGTCGGCTTGTATGAGTTTGAAATCTTTTAATGAGACTTTAACGGCTGCATCTTGGAAAGCACCATGCTCCATTTCTACGCATGCAATACACCAGTCGGCATAAAAATCTAACATCACCGGTTGGTGGTTATTTTTGGCATCGCTTAAAGCTTGTTGTAATTGTGCGAGGGTAGTAACTTTACTAAAAGCCAAGTCAGTATTGGTTACGCTAGTGGAAGAAGTGGTCGTGGATATAGTGTTTAAATTTAAGGGCTTGAGCGGATTGGTTTGGCCGCTGGCCGCGCCAACAATGATTAATATGCCATAAGTTATCAGCATAATTGCTACGCCTTTGCCAAACTTGCTCCAGCCGGACGACATTGTGGAGGTTAATAAATAGAAAGCTGGAATAATTAATAAAGCTGCCCAAATCAGCATCATGATGGTATCAGGCAATACTGTACGCACTAACCAGGCACCGACGGCTAATAATAGCACGCCAAAAAATGCTTTAACGCCGTCCATCCACGCACCGGCTCGCGGTAAAACATTGGCGCCAGTGGTGCCAATAATTATCAACGGTGCACCCATGCCTAAACCTAACGCCAGCAATGCTAACGCACCTAATAAAGGACTGCCTGTTTGTGCGATATACAGCAGTGCAGCGGCTAACGGCGCAGAGACGCAGGGTGATACCACCAGGGCTGACAGTATGCCCATAATGAAAACCCCTAGCCAATTTCCACCTTGTTGTTTTTGATTGATGTTGTTTAAGCGGTCACGGATAAAAGCGGGTAGTTGCATTTCATAAAATCCAAACATGGCAAATGCTAACAGTACAAATAAAGCGGCAAATACACTAAGCACGGCCGGATCTTGCATCCAAATTTGTAAACGAGCGCCGGTCATGCCGACAACTAAGCCTGCGATAGCAAAGGTGATGGCCATGCCAACAACAAAGCAGCTGCTTAAAATAAAGCCACTCCTTGTGGTTAAGGGTTGATGTTGTCCGGCAATCACGCCACTTAAAATGGGGATCATGGGTAGTACGCAGGGCGTGAAGGTTAAACCGAGACCTAATAAAAAAAATAGCCCGATCACGCCTAGCAAGCTTTTGCCTTCTAAGAAATTCAGGATGGATTGAGTATTACTTTTATCTAGCGCTGTATTGGTTTGTATGGCAGTAGTTTTTGTCGGAGATACTGTGGTTGTAGAAGAGGGGGATTTCTCGTTTTCTATTTCTGAGGTTGCGGACGATGGTGTCATACTGTCTAAAGTTAGCGGATATTTAACTTTGGTCGGTGGATAACATAAGCCGGCTTCTGCGCAACCTTGAAATTCGACAACTAGCGTTGCTGTAGTCGCTGTCGGCGTGCTAACGTCAAAGCCGATATCAACTTGATGGTGGTAAACCATGACCTCGCCAAACTCTTCATCATGCTTAAGCTCGCCGGGCGTCGTAAATAGGGCAGCACTGAGTTTGGCGGGCGTTGGTGTTTCAAGCGAAAATTTAAAGCGTTCTTTATATAAGTGGTAATGATCAGCGATATCAAAGTGCACCTGGATATGATTGCTCGACTGTGTGAATGAATCACGAAAAGCCTCATGTACAGGTAAAAAATCAGTCATATTATTAGTCGCTAGTCCATCTGATGCGTAAATCTGATCTGCATAAAGATAACTGCTACAAAATAAAATTAAGACACCAAGGGTTTTATAGAAAATTTTGTGTTTCATATCTAGCCTTAGTTTGTTGTGGTTTGATGTAGAGGGGGGAAGTACAAATACGATTACGGCCTTCTCTTTTGGCTTGATATAAGGCCGCATCAGCCATTACTGTAATCGGCTGAGCTTGTTGTGTTTGCAATAAGGCGATGCCACTACTAAAAGTTGACTTGATTTCCAGTGTGTCCGCGTTGTGAATAAATTGAGAAAAGCGCAAGCGAATATCTTCAAAAATAGAGATGGCATCTTCAAGTGTAGTATTAGGTAAAACAATAGCAAATTCTTCACCACCATAACGTCCAATTGCATCTGATATACGTAGGCGCTGTTTTAAAAATAAGGAAAGACTTTTAATGATTTTGTCTCCAACTGGATGCCCGTAATTGTCATTGATTTGCTTAAAGTGATCAATGTCAATCATTGCAAAGCATAATGGATATTGGTTTCGTTGCGCCTTCTGGCTCTCCGTTTCTAATTCGTGAAGCACTGATGTGTGATTGAGTAGGCCTGTTAAGCTATCACGAATCATAATGGATACTAAAGAACGTGCTCGTTCGGCTTTGGTGCGTATGGTTGAGCGTAAATGTTTTGGGCGGATTGGTTTTGTTAAAAAATCATCCGCTCCGTGACTCATGGCGGCAATTTGCACTTCTAGATCATCTTCTGAAGATAAAAATATAATTGGAATCGACATGAATTTTTTTTCTTGTCGAATCACTTGAGCAAGCTCGGTGCCATTACAGCCCGGCATATACATGTCCATTAAAATAATATCTGGCTTAAAGCTGTCCAAGGCGTCAAAGATTTCCAAAGGGTCATTGATGGCTCTCGTCACGATACCTGCGGTATTGAGCATGTTTTCAATGCAGTAGCTTTGTGATTTGGAGTCTTCAACTACTAATACCCGATAAGGCTCTGGAGGTGCGATGCTGGTGATGATTTCAATTTCTTCGATAACACGATCCATGTCCAATTGACGTGTATAAAAAGCGCAGCTGCCGAGACGTGCCGCCATTAATCGTGTGGAGACGAGTTGATCATTGATGGAAAAAAAGAGGGTGGGGATCGGATTTTCTGATGCAGTTTGTATTTGTGCGATAAGTTCAAAGCCGCCTTTGGGCGCTTGAAAGTCAATATCTACAACAATAACCGCTGGATAGCGCTTTTGCACGGCATCTATGAAGCTTTCGGAGTCATTAAAAAAAGCGCTCCTAAATCCAAAAAACTGCAGTTGTCGGCCTAGCTTGTAGGCGCCATCAAGGTCGTTGAGCAAAATATAAATTGGTTTTTTTGGGGCAATCACGATGGCATTGGTATCTGATTTGCGTAATGCTGCTTGGCTTAAACGCTGCAAATAATGAGCAAGCATTTCCAGTTTCTCACTGGGTAGAGAGCCATTACGTAGATCATTTTGATCTAGTAACTCATTAATGTTGGTAGCAAGTTGACTATGTGACGTTTCTTCGAAACGCGTGGCATATTTAAGCAGTTTCTCATTCGCGAGCTTTAAGTCAATTAAACGCTGAACCGACCAGTGGTCATCATTGGCTAAACGCCATAACTCCATCAGATGGCGTACTTGATCGGTGACGCGTTTAGCGAAAAAGCGTTTTAAGGACTGGCCTTGTGTTTTTTCTGCGTGACCTTTTCCTGGTATCGGCAATGGTGAGGCATCATGGCTTTCTAATGGTGGTATTAGCATCATACAGGCGAGCTCGAACGCTTGGATCGGCGGAATCCAACTAAGTATGGTCTTAAAAGTTGTAATGGCTAATGTGCCATGTTGTTTTTTTGTTTTTTTGGAATCAGTGAAACGAAAATAGCGGCTTAATCAGTTGAGATTGCGTATCATGGCAATTTAGTTTTCAGTTGAATTGGAGTCGCATCTGTGCTGTTTGTCATTCAAAAAGTAGATAGGGAGGACTGGTAAATGGAAGTTATGAAACGTGTGCAGTTCTTGCCAGTATTAATTAAATGGCCGACAGTGCTCAAATGTATCGTTGTTGCTTTTATTTCTCTGGCGTTATTCATGGTCTTGCTTGGGGAGTATTGGAGTCAGACGCCAGCACTGTTTGAGCCCGTTTCGCCGATGCAAGAGCAACCAGTCGCTGTAGGCTATGTGACCACAGCAACATTGGCAAAAATAGTGGACACCTTGCTAAACAAGCCAGGTGGTTACTTGAGCAATGATGTGCTACCGCCAGGTGTTTGGCTGGATAATATGCCGAGCTGGGAGTTTGGGGTTCTTGTGCAGGTGCGTGATCTGAGTCGCGTTCTGCGTAAAGATATTAGTCGTTCGCAATCGCAGTCAGAAGAAGATGAAGATTTAATAGAAGCCGAACCACGGTTTAATTTTGATAACGGAAGTTGGTGCTTGCCTGCTTCTGAAACCGAGTATCGCACCGGCTTAAAATCATTACGGCAATATACTAAGCGTTTGCAAGGCTTGCAACAGCCGCCAGCGCAGTTTTATGCCCGAGCGGATACGCTGCGCAACTGGCTTGGCGACGCGCAAACGCGCTTGGGGAGTTTGTCGCAGCGTTTATCGGCTAGTGTTGGTCGACCAGCTTTTGTTCCATTGGATATTCAAGGCGCTGTTCTTCAGGGTGCCGCCGAAAGTCAAACGCCTTGGTTTGAGCTGGATGATGTTTTTTATGAAGCACGGGGCAGTGCTTGGGCTTTATCTATTTTATTAAAGGCTTCCTTGGTGGACTTTGATGAGGTGCTACGCAAAAAAAATGCGGTGGTGAGCATGCAGCAAATTATTCGTGAATTAGAATCAGCCCAGCAACCTTTGTGGAGTCCCATGGTGCTGAATGGTAGTGGTTTAGGTGTGTTAGCCAACCACTCTTTGGTCATGGCGAGCTATATCACCCGAGCAAATGCGGCGATTATTGACCTGCGTGAATTGCTCGCGCAAGGCTAATGTTCGATGCCAATCTTATTAGGTATTGATCCGGGCTCTCGTATCACCGGCTACGCGCTACTGGAATATCAGCTAAAGCCTTTTCGCTTGCGATATGTGGCCAGTGGCTGCATTCAAACACTAGACTCTGTGTTCTCTAAACGGTTACAAGTGATTTTTCGCGAGCTGTGTTTGTTGGTGGATCAATATAATCCTCAGCAAGTTGCCATCGAACAGGTTTTTATGGCGACGAACCCAGCATCTGCGCTTAAGCTTGGGCATGCACGAGGCGCAGCGATGGTAGCAGCGAGTAAAAATGATGCGGAAGTTTTTGAGTACTCAGCAAGACAAGTGAAGTTGGCGGTGGTAGGGTATGGCGCTGCTAATAAGCAGCAAATGCAAATCATGATGCAGCGCCTGTTACAATTGCCGTCATTGCCGGCCAGTGATGCTGCGGATGCTTTGGGCATTGCTTGGTGTCATGCGCATCATCAGCGCAACCCATTAACGAGGAAGGTTAAATGATTGGCCAGTTAACCGGCGTTTTGTTAGAAAAAAATCCACCAGAATTATTAATTGATGTCCAGGGTGTGGCGTATGAGTTGTTCGCCCCGATGACAACTTTTTATCAATTGCCAGATATAGAGTGTCAATCACTTGATGCAGGGCAATCGAAGCAGCTCATCAGCTTGTACACACATTTGGTGGTTCGCGAAGATGTTCAGCAATTGTACGGCTTTTATCAGCGAGCTGATCGTCAGCTGTTTCGTGAGTTGATTAAAGTGAATGGTGTAGGTCCAAAACTTGCGCTGACCATTTTATCGGGTATTGATACCGTGACCTTTGTTCAAAGTATTCGTCATCAAGATTCTGCCTTGTTAACGACCTTGCCAGGGGTGGGTAAAAAAATCGCAGAACGTTTGATTATTGAAATGCAAGATCGATTAAAAAATTGGTCTTATCATCATGCCTCTGCTGGCGTGAATGCTGACGCAACTGTAGTGAAAATGCAGCTTACTGAGAGTAGACAGCCTTTGAGTGATGCTCAGCAAGCATTAATTGCTTTGGGTTATAAACCGCAGCAGGCTAGTCAGGCGTTGGCTGGGATTCAAGCGGCTGATGAATTGTCCTGCGAGCAACTGATTCGTACCGCATTAAAAGTGATGATGAAATAATATGACAGATGGTCGTTGGATAGATGCAGAAGTTAACGCAAGCGAAGATCATGTTGATCGCGCTAATCGGCCACTGTATTTACAGGACTACCATGGGCAGCCACGTGTTGCTGAACAAATGGCGATATTTTTACAGGCCGCTAAGGCGCGCGGCGAAGCGTTAGATCACACCTTGATCTTTGGTCCGCCTGGTTTGGGGAAAACTACGTTGGCCAATATCATTGCCAATGAAATGGGTTCGAAGATTAAAACGACCTCAGGTCCAGTGATTGAAAAAGCCGGTGATTTGGCGGCATTGTTGACCAATTTAGAGTCGCACGATGTGTTGTTTATCGATGAGATTCATCGATTAAGTCCGGCAATTGAAGAGATATTGTATCCGGCG
Source organism: Gammaproteobacteria bacterium (assembly GCA_031409375.1). Taxonomy (GTDB): domain Bacteria; phylum Pseudomonadota; class Gammaproteobacteria; order Pseudomonadales; family JANQJO01; genus JANNXD01. Next base: position 21,441 of record JANNXD010000135.1, read on the forward strand.
CTCGAAGATTTTCGTTTGGATATTTTAATTGGTGAGGGCCCAACTGCACGTTCAATTAAACTTGAGTTACCATCTTTTACTTTAGTCGGTGCAACTACACGTGCTGGATTGTTGACATCACCATTACGAGATCGATTTGGTATTGTTGCGCGACTAGAGTTTTATCAGTTGAAAGACTTGGCGAGTATTGTGATGCGCTCAGCAGCGTTATCACAGGCGACTATTGATCAAGGTGGAGCGATAGCGATTGCCAGGCGTGCACGTGGGACCCCTCGAATTGCCAATCGTTTATTAAGACGGGTGCGTGATTTTGCTGAAATTAAAGCCGATGGTGTTATTTCTATGCCGATTGCTCAACAAGCTTTAGATATGTTGGATGTGGATGAGCATGGTTTAGATACGCAAGATAGAAAATATTTATTAACGTTGATTCATAAATTTTCAGGCGGTCCTGCGGGCGTGGAAACTTTAGCCGCTTCGCTCAGTGAAGAGGCAGGTACCTTAGAAGAAATGGTGGAGCCTTACTTGTTGCAACAAGGCTTTATTCAGCGAACACCGCGGGGACGTGTGGCTACCGCTCAAGCATTTCTCCATTTGGGTTTGACGCCACCGTCCCCTGTTGTGATGCAAGTGCAAGAACTTCTTGTGGATTAATTTTCAGATGATTGTTTTCAATCGAACCTATTTTCGTGAAATAATTGTCGAATTTTTATTTCAGGGCGAAACTCTGACGTAAATTAATAAATGATAAATTAATAAATTAAAGACAAATTATAGAGGGGTGTTTTTGTGTCGGATCAACTCAGTGTGTGGGGCATTATTATTCATGCCAGTTTGCCGGTGCAGTTTATTATGGTGGTGCTATTAATATTGTCGATAATTTCATGGGCGATTATTTTTAAGCGCAGGCGTGTGCTAAAAAATGCGCAGCAACAAGCGCAAATTTTTGAAAACAGTTTTTGGTCGGGAATTGATTTGAATCAGTTATATAGCCAACAATCGCAAAAAGCGCTGGCGACTGATGTAGGATTAACACAGATTTTTCAGGCTGGTTTTCGTGAGTTTATGCGTTTACGCCAAACATCCGGCGTTAATGGAGATAGTGTCATGGAAGGTACGGAGCGAGCAATGCGGGTTGCTTTGTCGCGCGAACATGCCAGCTTAGAAAAGCAGTTGCCATTTTTGGCAACCGTAGCTTCCGTTAGTCCTTACATTGGTCTTCTCGGTACTGTTTGGGGAATAATGTCCTCTTTTCTTGCTTTGGCCCAGCAAAATCAAGTGACTTTGCAAGTGGTGGCACCTGATATTGCCGAAGCATTAATTGCCACCGCAATGGGGTTGGTGGCGGCGATTCCAGCGGTGATTGCCTATAACCGTTTTACCAGTCAAGTGGACGGCATTCATGCTGGATATAGTGTTTTCGCTGAAGAGTTGTCGAGTATTTTACATCGTCGTGCGCATGCGGTGAGTCCCGCCGCTCAAGTCTGATCACTTAAGCGTGTTACACGGTAATGGTAAAGGTAGATTGGTGAACTCATTTTATAAGGAAAAAGATTGTGGCTTTTTTGATCACACGCTCGCGTAAATCCTTAGCTGAAATTAATGTTGTTCCTTATATTGATGTCATGCTGGTGTTACTGGTGGTATTTATGGTGACCGCACCTTTAATCACGCAAGGCATTTCTGTAGAACTTCCAAAAGCCGAAGCGCCGTCTTTACCGCAAACTGAGGCGCCAGTGATTGTCAGTGTTGATGCACATGGTCAGTATTTCTTGAATACTGGAGCTGATGTCACCCAGCCAGTTAACTTAATGCAAATTCGGGATTCCTTGAGTCAGTTGCTGCTCCAAAAACCCAATACCGTGGTTTTGATCGAGGGGGATCAAGGCGTGGCGTATGGGCGTGTTGTCGAGTTGATGGCGTTACTGAAATCCATCGGTCAATTAAAGGTTGGCTTTGTTACTCAACCAAGCAATGCTTCTGTTCACAAGGTCAACTAATGTGAGCATGGAAAATAAGCGTGGAAAATAATAGTCAGCAGATGTTAATGCGATCTGATTATATCAAGAGCGTTGCGCTGCATTTTTTATTTCCAGTCATTTTAATATTGTTTGCCTGGATGCTGGAAAAAATTTGGCAGCGGCAAGATATTCGTCCAGTGCCTGAATATTTAGAAATCTCTTTGTTGGAAGCTCAGCCTGTTCAAAAGCAGTCTGCCGCTGTGCAGAAGCCTCAACCGGTTGAGCCACCTTCGAAACCAAAACCGGCGAAACCCAAGCCAGCTCCTAAAAGTAGTGAGGAACCTGCGCCGCCATTACCCCCTGAGCCTCTTAAGCCAGAAGAGCAGCCTATTGTTGAAAAAACATTGGCACCTGTTGAAAAACCAATAGATTCTAAGGCTGTGCCCTCGGTTGCGCCCACTGCAACGCCCAAAAAAGTTCCTAAAAAAACACCTCCACCCCTGCCATCTTTAGATGAACAAATGGATGATTTATTAGAAGATGAGCAGGAGACGTTGGATAAACTAAAGGAATCACAAAATAAACACTCACAAAGCAAGCAATCACAAAATAAAATTGATCAGGCTGACGTGAGCGCAGATGCACGTCGCTCAGATGAGGAGTCGTTGGTTGGACATTATTCTGCTTTAATCCGCGATAGAGTGGAGCAGGCTTGGTCTCGCCCAACTTCAGCACGTCCAGGAATGGAGGCTATTTTACAAGTGAAATTGCTGCCAGGCGGAGAAGTGCGCGATGTGGCAATAATTAAATCCAGTGGAGATCAGGCATTTGATTATTCGGCGTTAAAAGCAATTCGTGAAGCTCGAATATTGCCGGTTCCAGAAGATACCGGTCTGTTTAATCGCTATTTTCGCGTGATTCAGTTCCCATTTCGGCCAGAAGATTTACAGCGATGAGACTTAAGTGATAACAATGGTCAGTGCAAACGATAGCTTTTGCAGTAGCTCACAATGAAATTGGAGATGATTATGAATAGGCAGCAATTAAATTTGGCGATGGTTTTTTGTGCGCTGCTGGCGAGTCTGTTATGGGGCAGTCTTGCAGTAGCACGGAGTAATGGTGAGCTAGTGATTGAAATTACTTCCGGTGTTGATGTAAAAACACGCATAGGCATCGTACCGTTGCATAATGGTGGCGCAGAAATATTGCCCGAGCAAGTTGATCAGATCATATCGTTTGATTTATATCGCTCAGGTTTGTTCGCACCTTTTTCGGCTGATAAAATGATTAGTCGACCCTATCGACCTGAGGATGTGGTGTTTAACGAGTGGCATGCCCTGAATTTAGATTATTTAGTGGTGGGCAGGCTGACACCTGGCGTCGGTGGAGTGTTTCAATTTGAATTTGATTTAATCAATGTGCTTAATAAACAATCGGTATTACAGACGCGTGGTCAAGGCGCTAATTTGCGCGATATTGCACACTACATCAGTGATCAAATTTATGAAAAGTTGATTGGAGTACCAGGTGCTTTCTCAACCCAGATTCTTTACGTGACGTTGGAGCGAGATATTACCAATCGTCCTTTATATCGTTTACGTCGCGCAGACTCAGATGGTTATCGAGCGATTACGTTATTTGAATCCAATGAACCTATTTTGTCACCCGCTTGGTCACCGAGTGCCACCAAGATCGCTTATGTTTCTTATCATTATAAAGACAAGCCAGCTATTTATTTGCAAGATATTGCATCGGGAAAACAGATACGTTTAACACAATTTTCTGGTCTTAATGGTGCGCCCGATTGGTCGCCGGATGGCCGGTCGATGGTGATGACCTTGTCAAAGGATGGTAACCCTGAAATTTATAAGCTCGATATTACCACTGGCCAGTTGCAGCGCTTAACCGATCAATCCGGTATTGATACTGAGGCACGTTGGATGCCTGATGGCAAAAGTATAATTTTTACCTCTGATCGTGGCGGCAGCCCACAAATTTATCAATTAACATTGGCCGATAAATCGGTGAAGCGTTTAACCTTTCAAGGGGATTACAACGCCCGTGGTGCGGTTACTGCTGATGGTCGTTATTTGGCCATGGTGCATCGCAATCGTGGGAGTTTTAATATTGCGGTGCAAGATCTTTGGTATAACACTTTTAAGGTGGTTACCAAAACCGATTTGGATGAATCGCCTAGCATTGCCCCTAACGGTAGCATGCTGATTTACTCTACGCGTGATCAAGGCCAGGAAATGTTGCAGTTAGTTTCACTCGATGGTCAGGTTAAGGTAAGATTGCCGGCTCGCTCGGGTACGGTACGCGAACCCGCATGGTCACCTTTTTTGCGTAAAAATGTGCAATGAATCAACTTAAGACCATGTTATTACGTAACAAAGCATGATATAAAGGTGGCCGTTCGTTATACGCGAATTAAGCGTAGGTTTTTAATCAACTACGTGTCTAGCAGTACGTTTGTTCACTTCACAGGAGAAACTAATGAAACTTAAAAAGCACGCCTTATGGATGAGCTTGGTCGCCGTTACTTTGGTGGCAGGTTGTTCTTCAAAGCCTAAAAAACACGTTGCTACTGATACCGCTGCTGAAGCAACTGACGCTTCCAGTTTTGGTGCTAACAGCTCTGATAGTGTGAACGCAGAGCAATCTGCTATGTTGAATCAAAAAGTTTTTTATTTTGAATTTGATGCAGCTGATTTATCTGCTTCCGCGCAAGCTGCTTTAGAAGCGCATGCGGCTTACTTAAAAGCTAACAGTAGTGTATCTGCGCGATTAGAAGGTCATGCAGATGAGCGCGGCACCCGCGAATACAACATGGCCCTCGGTGAACGTCGTGGCAAAGCAGTGTTGAGTTTCCTGGTTGCGCAAGGTGTTCCTTCTAGCCAGTTGGAAGTTGTCAGCTATGGCGAAGAGAAAGCAGCTGAGTTTGGCCATAATGAAGCAGCTTGGGCAAAAAATCGTCGCGTTGAATTGGTTTATTGATGCGTATTCAGTCAAGACCTCGGTTGGCAAGGTCTTGACTGAAGTTTTATTAAGTGGTTCCTCTCAAAAGTTCTTATTCTAGATTTTAGGATGCAACATCATGCGGATCACTTCTGGCCTTATTATTTTAGCTAATAGACTATATCGATGTATTTTAGTTAGAGGCAGAAGACCGACGATTGGTTTGCTAAAAAGTATAGGAATTCTTTTATTCCTGTTTTGTCTTGAATGTGTTGATTCAAATCCGGTTCTTGCTGTGCAAGTGGTGCGCGATGGCGAAACAGTTTCTGTTTCAGATTTGCATTCACCAGCAGGATCTAGCGGTCAATCTACTCAGGTTTATCCTGCCAAGCGCAGTTCCGCTAAGCGTTCAGATGGTAGAAATTCTGGCCATGAAGCTTTGGCAGCCAGCAATGATATGTCAGATTTTGTTGATCCTCCGACGGATTATGAAACGACCTCATCTAGCAAGTTAGATAATGATTCCGCTTTAGCTTCTTCGCCTGAGCCGATGGATGCAAGTGTGCCGTTAGAGCAAATTCCTTTAGATAAAATTAACCAAAATGCAGTACCTATAAGTGAGGATCGCAATAATCCTCAATGGGAGTTGATTCGCCAGGTCAGTACCTTACAACAGGAAGTCAGCGAGTTGCGCGGCAAGCTGGAGCAGCAAGCTCAGCAGATTTCTGTGATGGAGTCTCAGCAGAAACAGCGATATTTAGATTTAGATTCCCGTTTAGAAGCTTTGCAAGGCAGTATCTCGATTCCGCCTTCGGATGTTAAACCGGCTGATAATAGTCGAAGTGACGAGGCTAATAAAGATGACAGCATTTCTGATGGCGCTTCTAGCTCACCACAGCCAACCCCAAAATCAGTCTCTGCAACAAATTCTGTGAAGATGCTGGAAGACTATGAAGCTGCGCAGATGCTATTAAAAAACAAAAAACTGAAAAGCGCTAAAGCGGCATTTACCCAATTTACACAAAACTATCCGGATGAGAATTTAACTGGTGATGCCCATTATTGGTTGGGCGAGATTTATTTGGCAGGCCAGCCGGCGCAAGAAGAATCGGCTAAAGGTCAGTTTACGCAGGTGATAAATGAATTTGCCGATAGCAAAAAAGTTCCGCATGCTTTGTATAAGTTGGCTTTGTTGGAAATTCGAGGCGGTAGTAAAGTGCGCGCTAAAACACTCTTGTTAAAACTTAGAAAAGAGCATTCCACTAGTGCACCAGCCAAGTTGGTTGATGCACAATTAAAATATCTTAAAGAAAACCCATAAAAGAAAATTCATAAATAATCTGTGATTCAATTACGTATAACTGAAATTTTTTTGTCCTTGCAAGGTGAATCCAGTTTTGTGGGTCTGCCTACTGTGTTTGTGCGTCTTACCGGTTGTCCTTTGCGTTGTACCTATTGTGATAGCGCCTATGCTTTTCAGGGTGGGCATATGTGGACCTTAGATTCAATTTGTGCTGAAGTGGCTAGATTGGGTGCTCGCTATGTTACCGTGACGGGCGGCGAGCCTTTGGCGCAACCTAACTGTTTGCCGCTTTTAACTCAGTTGTGTGACTTGGGTTATAGTGTGTCATTAGAAACCAGCGGGGCTTTGTCTATCGCCGAAGTGGATGCACGGGTTTTTCGTATCGTCGATTTAAAAACACCGAGCTCAGCAGAAGTCTCGCGCAATTTATGGTCCAATTTAACGCACCTTAAGCCCAGTGATGAGATTAAGTTTGTAATTGGGTGCCGAGAGGATTTTGATTGGGCTGTGCAAATGACGGCGGAATATCAGCTTTTTAAACTAACACCAACGCTATTAATGTCGCCAGTATTTCAACAAATTGAGCCAATGCAATTGGCAGCTTGGGTTTTATCTTCTCATCAGCCTTTTCGATTGCAGGTTCAGCTGCATAAACTGTTGTGGGGCGATACGCCTGGTCGTTGATCGTGACAAGTGCGTGTTCAATTATGAAAATCACTAAAGCTATTATTTTGTTATCAGGTGGGTTAGATTCGGCAACTTGTCTGGCTGAAGCCTCGCAGGCCGGATGGCAGCTACATGCACTGAGTTTTCAATATGGTCAGCGTAGCCGCAGCGAGTTGATTGCTGCGGCTCGTTTGGCGCAACATTATCGAGTAGGCAGTCACCAAGTTATTAATTTATCCTTGGGACAGTTGGGCGGTTCGGCTTTAACCGATATCCGCTTGCCGGTCCCAGAAAGTATTCAGCTCGGTATTCCGATTACCTATGTGCCAGCACGCAACACACTTTTTTTGGCGCATGCGTTGGCGTGGGCTGAAGTTGTCGGTGCGAATGATATTGTGATCGGCGTTAATGCAGTCGATTACTCAGGTTATCCTGATTGTCGGCCCGAATTTATTGCTGCATTCGAAAAAATGGCCCAGTTGGCGACGCGCGTCGGTGTCGAGGGTGCGGTTTTGAAAATTCATACGCCGTTAATGCATTTAACTAAAGCTGAAATTATACGCAAGGGTTTGGCGTTAGGCGTTGATTACGCCATGACCGTATCTTGTTATCAAGCTGATGCACAAGGCCATGCCTGCGGCCGATGTGACAGTTGTCGATTGCGTCATCAAGGTTTTGTTGATTTGGGGGAGGATGATCCCACTCATTATCAAGTAGTACAGTAAAAACCTTGTTTTTTGCGGCAAAATCAGTATCATCTGCCGTTCTGCGCAATGCATGTCTAAGTACGTATTTGGGTCGTTAGCTCAGCCGGTAGAGCAGTTGGCTTTTAACCAATTGGTCGCGTGTTCGAATCACGCACGACCCACCATTTTCCTTGTTATAAATGTCATGAATGTATTTTCTATACAACAGTTTATCTGAAGAATTAATTAGCGAATAAAAACCCGATTTCTCGTGAGATTATTCATCGCATTCAGTCCTGAATTGCCTTGAGTTTTGTGTTGCATGGGTAAAATGCGTGGATCGTGATCGATGACACGCACCATTGTATCGGAAGGAGGCGGGGCAATTGGATTGCCCCGCATGTCGTAGTACTTGATTTCACCGGATTCATCTTTCGTAAATTGAAATTTATCCGGAACCGTTTGTGTAGGCATTTGTTATTTTATTGTCCGTTGTTATTTTGTCCATCGTTTAGGGCTGTCGCTGTTTGTGCGCTTTGAACCCATGTAGTTCCTTCTTTGCCGTCACTTACTAGGGAGCCTAATGGAATTGGTTTTTGTGTTTTGTCGTCAATACCATCGCGATTGACGTCAAGAAATATTTTTGGCGGGGAAGTGTTTGTACCGCTGACTTGTGACATAGATGACTCCTGTAAATTGTGGTTATTATTGTGAAATTGCAGCCGATTCGCACTGCAGTGCTTATATTCACTGCATCATTTTCGCAAAACTAATTTTTTTTAGGGTGGAAAAAAGTATGAGTTTTGTGTATTAGAGTAAGCCAAGTGCTAATTGTCCAGCAGTAGAGATCATGTTTCTGGCCCAGGGAGGATCGAAAACGAGGTTAATAATGACTTCGCGCACTTGTGGTAAGCGTTTGAGTTTTTGTTTGATGTCTTGTACCAGTACATCACCCATGCCGCAACCAGGAGCAGTCAGCGTCATGTCGATTTCAATGCGTTTTTCTGGATTATTGATGACTTCGACGCGATAGATTAAGCCTAAGTCCATCAAGTTCACGGGGATCTCGGGATCAAAACAGGTTTTTAAAATGCTATTAATGGTACAGACCGTGACTTCAGCATTTTGGAGATCATCTGGTAGGCCTGAACGCTTAGGTCTGTCAATGGCATCACCATCTTCACCGTCAACACGATATAAATTACCGCCATGCTCAACGGTGTAGGCTGAACCTAATGCTTGGGTGATGCGAACCTTACTATCGACTGGAATCGCGATAAAGGCACCATCGGGAATGCGAATCGCCTGAATGTTACGTCTGACATCAATAATTTCAGACGGATGGCTCTTCAGCGGTGATCGAAAAACTCTCCCCGCATCCGCATCGAGCTGTAACGTTGGGATTTTTGAATTCGATGGACTCATTTAAACCTTCTTTTATTAAATCAATTTCTGTGCCTTGCAAAATTTCCACGGCTGCAGCGTCCACATATAAGTGTTGCTCGGCAGTTAAATGAATGGGGATGTCGCTGGGTTCTGGAGCGGTCACCCAGTCGATGTTGTATTGATAACCGGAGCAGCCAGTGGTCTTAATCGACAAACGCACAGTTTTAGCATCACTACGCTGTTGTAATTGTCGCGATAAATATGCGCTGGCTTTGGCGGTAATCGAGACGGGTTGCTTGGGGTCGTAAATCTGCATGGTAATTCCCGTAGAAGGTATTCGACAAACTATTCCGTACAAACAACATCAGTTGTGGATGTGCCCTGTATGGATTTTAAGAGGCTTTCTAAAGCCTGCCAAGCCAGCGTGGCACACTTGACGCGATTCGGATAGCCTTTTACACCTAATAATACTTTGAGCTTGGGGTGTGTCAGCTCATTGACATTGACATCGGTCATGGCGCTGTGGAACTGTTGAAATAAGGTTTCGGCTTGCGCAATGCTGAAACCTTTCAGCGCCTGACTCATCATTGATGCTGAGGCCATAGAAATCGCACAGCCTTTACCTTGAAAGCTGATGTCGTGAATGTGCTGGTCGCGCACATCCAAAAATAACGTTAACTGATCGCCACATACCGGATTAAAGCCTTGTTTGGCGTGAGTATGGGGTTCGATGATTTTAAAGCAGCGCGGATTTTTACCATGATCGAGGATGGTTTCTTGATATAAGGCGCGTAAATCAGGATTCATATCGTTACCAGCATTATTTTATTAGATAAAAACCTATTGAAACTGTTTGCGTACTTGTTTTAATTTAGTGAAAAAAATATCCACTTCATCAAGTGTGTTATAAAAACTCATTGACGCCCTGACAGTTGCCGGCACATTAAAACGTTGCATCAGTGGCATGGTGCAGTGGTGTCCAGCGCGGATCGCAATGCCTTCGTAATCGAGGAGGGTGCTCAGATCATGTGGATGCACATCTTCGCAATAAAGACTGATCACTGGAACTTTATGTGAACTGTTGCCAATCAATTGCACGTTTTCAGTTTGTGCTAGCCAATGATTGGCACGTAGCAGTAATTGTTGCTCATGCTGCTCAATATCGGCAAAACGGAATTGTTGTAGATATTTTATCGCGGCACCCAAGCCAATAATCCCGGCAATATTGGGTGTGCCCGCTTCAAATTTATGCGGTGGTTGCGCATAAGTGCTGCGCTCAAAACTGACGGTTTCAATCATGTCGCCACCGCCAAAAGCGGGTGGCAATTTTTCTAGCCACTGTTGCTTGCCATACAAAATGCCCGTGCCAGTCGGGCCAAAAATTTTATGACCAGAGAAGACGTAAAAATCACAATTCAGTGCTTGCACATCTACTGGCAAGTGCGCGACGGCTTGAGCGCCATCAATAATGACCGGGATTTGATGCGCATGCGCTGCAGTAATCAATGCTTGAATGGGATTGATGGTGCCAAGAGTATTGGAAACCTGTACCAAGCTGACTAGGCGGGTTTTTTCGGTGAGCAGCGCTAAGCCTTGGGTGATATCCAGCTCGCCTAGATCGTTAATTGGTATGACTTTTAAAATGGCGCCAGTGCGCTGACACGCCATTTGCCAGGGTACGATGTTGGCGTGATGCTCCATAGTGGAAATCAGAATTTCATCACCGGCTCGTAAGTAACGCTGTGAAAAAGCCAGTGCTAACGTGTTTAAACTGTGGGTGCAGCCGGAGGTGAAAACAATTTCATTGGCGCTGTTCGCATTTAAAAAGCGTTGGATAATATGGCGTGTGTTTTCGACCGCAGCAGTGGCTTGTTCACTTAAGGCGTGCAATCCCCGATGTACATTGGCGTTATAGTGGCAGTAGAACTGTTGCAGCGTGTCGATAACCACTTGCGGCTTTTGTGTGGTGGCGGCGTTGTCAAAATAAATCAGGGGTTGGCCGTGGACATGGCGTGCCAATAATGGAAAATCAGCGCGAATAGCCGCAGTATCAAAGGGGCGAGTGCGGAGATCAAACGACTGTGGACTGGTTGTCATTTTTTTCTCGTTTTAAATAGGCCAGCACTTGCGTCCATAAAGGTGTGCTCAACGCATCGTTAGCGAAATGATCAAAAGCATGGCGGACAAAGCCTTCTAATAAGAGGGCGTTAGCACTGTGCTCATCTAAGCCACGGGCGCGCAAATATAAACGCTGGTCTTCATCCAGTGCACTGGTGGTGGCGCCATGTGAGCAACGGACTTGATCATGATAAATCTCTAACTCGGGCTGGGTGTTAATTTGTGCCGAGGGTGACAACAATAAACTTTTGCTGATGAAAGCGCCTTCGGCTTGGTGACCCGCCTTGGTGATATGAATTCGGCCATTACAATTACTGACAGCTTGATCATCGGCGACAGCGTGATGGCGTAAATCGCACCGTGTATGCGGCGCTTGATGATTGACGGCTAGCCGCATCTCGTGATGTTGCTGTTGTTGATTCAAGGACAAGGTATTGAGCTGCACTTGAGCGTGACTGCCTGCTAAATTAAAATGATGTTCGCGTCGGCAGAGTTTGCCGCCAATGGCAAGGCTGATGCCGCGATATTCGCTCTGGACGTGTTGTTCGACATTCAGTTGGCTGACATGTAAACCGCCAGCGCTGCTGAGCCAGGCATGTTGGCAAAAACTGTGGGCAGCCATGCGTATGTTAAGTTGAGAAAAACAAAGACCCTGTTCGGCTTGATCGGCCTCAAACACAGTCAATTGCGAATTTTCAGCAAGCTCTAGGGTCATTGCGCTGGCAAATAAACCACTGGGCGTATTATGACTGGGAAATAGGTGAAGCTGCTGTTCACCGCTGACGCAAATCACCAGCACTTCTGGCGCGAGCAAGTGATGCAGGGCATCAATACCGTCGAGGAAGTTTGGTGTCGTTAATGCGCGTGCTTGCCAGCTGGCATGCAAACCTTGCTGGGTATTAATCTGTTCTACAAATTGTGCTGGTAACAGCCGCTGCAAGTTGGCAAGTGGGTAAATTGACTTCAAAACCGTTGATGTCAAAAACCGCTGCATATCTGTGTACTTCCAATGTTCAACGCGACGGGTTGGCAAACCATGGGTCTGCAAATAGTCGAGTGCTTGTTGTTGTAGGGGATTAAGCTGCCCGAGGTCCGGTAACCAAGTGTCGAGCAGTGTGATTAGATTCATGCGTGCCTCAGGCTGCTGATCCAGCATAACCATCGCGTTCGATGCGTTCTGCTAATGCCATATCACCGGAAGTTTCGATGACCCCATCGCGTAAGAGATGCACACGATCCGGTTGTACTGCTTCGAGTAAGCGCTTGTAATGGGTGATCAATAAAAACGCGGTGCCACTTTTACGCAGATCATCAATACAGCGCGTCACAATTTTGAGTGCGTCAATGTCCATGCCCGAATCGATTTCATCCAGAATGGCGAATTTCGGTTTCATGAGGAGCAGTTGCACCAGTTCATTACGTTTTTTTTCACCGCCGGAAAATCCATCATTGACGGCACGTTGAATAAAGCTGTCGTCCAAACCGACACGGCTCAAGGCTTGTTGCGCTTGTTCAAGTAGATCCATGGCATCGAACGGTTCTAAGCCTTGCGCAGCGCGGATATGGTTGATTGCCGTTTTTAAAAATTGAATATTGCTGACCCCAGGTAAAGCAACGGGATATTGAAAGCTTAAAAATATGCCGCGTTGGGCGCGAATTTCAATCGGCAAAGGCAGCAGATCTTCATTATTGAGTAGGATGCGGCCTTGGGTAACGGTATAGGTTTCATCTCCGATGAGCACCCGACTCAGCGTGCTTTTACCTGAGCCGTTGGGGCCCATGATGGCGTGAACTTCACCAGGTTGTATCTGCAGATTTAATCCTCTGAGAATAGATAGGTTCGATTTATCCTGCGCGTTAACCGTTTTGACGGAGGCGTGGAGATTTTCAATTATCAACATGTACGGATCTCAAAAAAGTAAAAATAATATTTCGCCAAAAACATTTAACCGACAGTGCCTTCCAAACTCAATTCCATTAATTTTTGTGCTTCAACCGCAAACTCCATCGGCAGCTGATCAAACACGGCTTTACAAAAACCGTTCACCACCAATGCCGTGGCTTCTTCTGTGGTTAATCCGCGTTGGCGCAAATACAGTAATTGTTCATCGGCAATTTTTGACGTGGTGGCTTCATGTTCAATTTGGGCTTGTACTTGCTGGCATTCGATATAAGGAAAGGTATGCGCACCACATTGATCGCCAATCAATAGCGAATCACACTGGGTAAAGTTACGCGCATTTTTGGCAGTCGGGCTGACGCGAACCAAGCCTCGATACGTGTTTTGCCCTTTGCCAGCCGAAATACCTTTGGACAGAATGGTGCTGCGGGTGTTGCGTCCGATATGGATCATCTTGGTGCCGGTATCGGCTTGTTGATGATGTTTGGTGAGCGCGACCGAATAGAACTCACCCACGCTGTCATTTCCGCGCAAGACTACGCTGGGATATTTCCAAGTGATGGCTGAGCCAGTTTCAACTTGCGTCCACGAAATTTTGGCGCGATCACCCGCACACAAGCCGCGTTTTGTGACAAAGTTATAGATGCCGCCTTTTCCGTCTGCATCACCGGGATACCAATTTTGCACGGTGGAGTATTTGATGGTGGCGTCCTCAAGTGCTACCAACTCGACGACAGCCGCGTGTAGTTGGTTTTCATCGCGCATGGGGGCGGTACAGCCTTCCAAATAACTGACATGACTGCCAGCATCCGCAATAATCAGCGTGCGTTCAAACTGGCCGGTGTTGGCAGCATTAATCCGAAAGTAGGTGGATAACTCCATTGGGCAACGAACACCTTTGGGAATATAAACAAATGAACCCTCACTAAAAACAGCACAGTTTAAGGCGGCATAAAAATTATCTTTAACGGGCACGACTTTACCAAGATATTGTTTGATCAAATTGGGATAACGATGAACGGCTTCTGAAATCGGGCAAAAAATAACCCCGGCTTTTTCCAGCGTGGCCTTAAAGGTTGTGCCGACAGAAACACTGTCAAACACGGCATCAACGGCAACACCGGCCAGCATTTCTTGTTCATGCAGCGGAATGCCCAGTTTTGCATAGGTGCGTAATAATTCAGGATCCACTTCATCTAGGCTTTTGGGGCCATCTTTTAATGATTTTGGTGCTGAGTAATAGGTGATCTCGTTAAAATCAATCGCGGGATAATTGACCATCGACCACTTGGGTGGGGTCATTTTTTGCCACAACTCAAATGCCTGCAAGCGCCATTGCAGCATAAAAGCCGGTTCTTTTTTTTTGGCAGATAAGGCACGAATGATGGTTTCATTCAAACCTTTGGGCAGGGTATCCGCCTCAATGTCGGTAATAAAACCATGTTGGTAGGTTTGATCTAAGGCGCGGTCGAGCGCATTGGGCTGGTTAGTGGAAGTGGATACCATGATGAAAAAGCCCTGAGCAGTCGCAACTACAAACAGCTGCGACTGCAAACAATAGAAGTGGCAACGCTGGCCTGAGATAGACCCATTAAAAAAGTTAAAGATGGCCAGCATGGTAATAGACTTGGGTATGAAAATCAAACACGGGGGCTTTAATTATAGTGCTTGGCGCGTCTTGGTGTTTTTCTTTAACTATGACTGATGTTACTAAGGTTGCGTGACCATCACGGGTAACAAGTTTGCGGGGGATGGGTTGTTTATCGTAAAAAAAATGGTGCCCGGGGCCGGAATCGAACCGGCACGAGTGTTACCACTCGAGGGATTTTAAGTCCCTTGCGTCTACCTATTCCGCCACCCGGGCAATATAAATAGGTTTTTTCTACGCCAGCGAAATACACTGGCTAATTAAAAACATAACAGTTGTTTTGAGATAAAGTTACGTCCATTTCGTGGAGGCGGAGGTCGGAATCGAACCGGCGTCCACGGATTTGCAATCCGCTGCATAACCACTCTGCCACCCCGCCAAGGGCCGGCATTCTAACATGCTTTTTTATAAACGGGGAACCGTGAAAAAGCGGTTGCATATTATCGGCGTAGATTTCGAATACTCCTATTGATATTGACAGCATCACTTCTCGTCAATAGACTTGCCCACTCTTCAGCATTGTGGGGCTATAGCTCAGCTGGGAGAGCGCAACACTGGCAGTGTTGAGGTCAGCGGTTCGATCCCGCTTAGCTCCACCATTTTATGTTAATGCTTTTAATTTTTTCCCTTCCTTAATTCCTTAGCAATACTGTGATCAATACAACGGTCTTGCAGTTTGATCGGTTTGATAATCGCGCTTTCAAAAGCTATGTAATAACGGCTATCAAAATTAATTATGTGATCGTGTTTTCTGAGCGTGATACTTTAAGAACGCCACATCAAGTAAGGCTAATTATAAGTAAGGCTAATTATTGATTTTTGATGAGGAAGCTACCGCTATGATTGATGTCGCTGAGTTTTTAAGATACACACTTTAAGGAAAAAGGTACGTATCATGACCACAAAATTAGACAAAATTCTTTACACCGCTAAGGCTCATACCACGGGTGGCCGTGAAGGCCGCTCAACAACAGATGATGGTTTGTTAGCGGTCACGCTCACGCCACCGAAAGCCATGGGTGGTGCAGGCACAGGCACTAATCCTGAACAGTTGTTTGCAGCGGGTTATTCAGCTTGTTTTTTAAGCGCTATGAAACATGTCAGCGGCATGAAAAAAATTGCCATGCCCGCTGATGCCGCAATTGATACCAACGTTGATATCGGCCCGACTAGTAAAGGATTTGGTCTTGCCGCCAAGTTGGTCATTCATTTGCCAGGTCTGGAAAAATCCGTAGCACAGGATTTAATTAATGCCGCTCACCAAGTTTGTCCTTACTCCAATGCGACCCGTGATAATATCGAAGTTGAGTTGATTTTAGCTTGAACCCTATCAGTGTTAAGTCAGATTTAATGATGCAGATTTTAGATGAGTCACCCGCCAACAATACGGAGTAACTTTACGATGACGAAACTGACGACAGCATCCGGTATTCCGGTTGCCGACAATCAAAACAGCATAACCGCAGGACCACGAGGCCCTATCTTATTGCAAGATTTTCATTTGATTGAAAAATTGCAGCACTTTAATCGTGAACGTATTCCAGAGCGCGTCGTACATGCCAAAGGCTCGGGGGCCTTTGGCATGTTTACGGTCACACACGATATCAGTCAATACACCCAAGCAGCGTTAGGCAGATTCAACCGCGAAGTGCATAACAGTTTAAGCGGCGAAAGCCGCCAGTTGATCCTGCATTAAAACAGCAGGAGATTTAAAAGCAAGCGATTTTCTAGGACGAAGGTTTAACTGATTAACAGCGAATGAAACCTGG
>JANNXD010000136.1:0-6890 GCA_031409375.1 Gammaproteobacteria bacterium
TATGAACTGACTTTTTACTAAAAACTGATGTTATTGATGGCGTGCACTATTGAAAAAGCTTGTTAAAAAGCAATGTACCGCAATATTGCTCAACAATATTCCAGGCAATTTCAGTAAAAGCATCAAATTATATTCATTTAATATCAGCTAGAGCTAACTGAGAGCAATAACAGCTGGTCATTTAATGCTAGGGAGCCCTGTAGTGCGTAGTATTAAATATGATATTGCGCATATTGTATGCCGCCGCTTGTGTGAGTATCAAGCCGAACACTCGAGACATAGATGCGTGCCAACCTGCGTTCTGAATATCATCTCGGGTTTAACTGTGTATGCTTTGCAGCCTAAAAAACCCGCTGTCGATATCAGCTTTTCTGGATGGATGGTTTTTTAAAACTCAACCCCGAACTCACGTTGACTGGTTGCAAAAAACAAACTGTAACGCTAGCCTCAGTTCTGGATAAGACGCGCCTTAAATAGCTTGCGTACCATCGCCGGAACACTACTGCGAGAGCTGCAGCGCGAACTACCGAAAAGTATTTTAGAGCGAGAAAACCAGCGGGTTTTCGCAATGCGAACAAGTGTTACCTTCTACAGTTATCCTTTAAATTCGCTATCCCGTTTTCAAAAAAATCTTTTCACCATTTCGATACCGTACTAACTTTTACTTGGAGTCTAGTTGCTATAACTTGGTGTTTCTTACCTTCCAAGCTGCGTAATACTATTTTTGCGCGCCCTACTAATCTTGCTTCTTCGCTTCGACTTCGACTTATTTTTTAGTGGCATTGCCGATAGCGTCACAAAACAACAACATTTATGCCAGTCGCTTTAACAAGCCATCCTATTATTGTGAGCTAGGCTTTAAGCTGTGCATGCTACGACATTTTTCATGTTTCATTAGAGGATTAAAATTATGCTGTTACGCATAAATAGGTCTTGGTCGCCCTTGTTATTAAGTTTAATGTTGAGTTTGCCACTGTCGGTTTTCGGTCGAAGTGCGGATACAGCAACATCTGGAAATAAATCACCTACAGCGCTCTTTGTTAAGCCGAGTAGTGGCGCTATTTTGCCCGTGGGCTCAGATCTTTTTGTTGTCGTGAAAGCGATGGACAGTGATGGTAGTATTTCCAATGTGAAACTATCTTTAAATGGTCAGTTTGTTCGCCAAGAAAACGTGTCGCCCTATGAGTGGGCAAATCCTAATAGATCCAACGATTCAGAGTTAAGAAATTTAAAAGCGGGCACTTATGAGCTAAAGGCGGTGGTAACCGATAACAAGGGCGATACTATCAATATTAAGACTTCAATTACTGTTGGCGGCACAGTGCCAACAGCGACTCCGACGAAGACACCAACAGCGACTCCGACGAAGACGCCAACAGCTACACCCACGAAGACGCCAACCGCGACTCCGACGAAGACGCCAACAGCTACTCCCACGAAGACACCAACCGCGACACCAACCGCGACACCAACCGCGACACCAACAGCTACTCCGACGAAGACACCAACAGCTACTCCCACGAAGACGCCAACAGCTACACCAACAGCTACGCCGACGAAGACACCAACAGTGACGCCAACGCCTTCAGTCAGCACGTTACCTGCGGTATATGCGGCTCAATGTGTGGGATGTCATGGTGTTAATGGAAGCGGTGGACTCGGCGGTGCTTTGCAAAACTACAGCAAGACATTAGCCGACATGACTACGATGATTCGTCAAGGTAAGTCCATTATGCCAAGTTATTCTGCGGCGGTTATATCGGACGCTGATATCGCGTTGTTATACGCCTTCTTCGCGAGTAACTCAACAACACCGCCACCACCAACATCCAAACCATCGACACCTTCACCCACTACCATGCCGACCACCAGTGGAGCATATGAACTAACCCAGGCGATGTTTCCAGATAAAACTTATATCCCTCTGAAAAACCGATTGTATCGACTAACTAAACCCCAAATTGTCGGGACAATCAATGTAGTACTGGGAACAAGCTTACCTTTAAATGCGCTTGGAGATGATCCAAAAGCTGGAGGTTTCAGAACCGATGCGAATGTATTAAGCTTGAATGATCAATCTTTATTGACGCAAATTGCGCAGTTGATTGATTCGAATTATAAAATCGTGAATTCTGACGCCAATTTACGCACTTTTATGCAATGTTCGTCTACCGCAAGCTTGGGTTGTTCGTCGAATGATTGTGCATGTCGAGATAGTTATCTCACGAAATTAACTCAAACCGCTTTTCGTCGTACGCTAACAGCGCAGGAGAGACAAAATTACCATGCGCTGATTGTTGAGTTGGATTCGGTTTTTGATTATTCAAAAACAACTAAGTACCTCATACATGCGGTACTCACCGATCCTGCATTTCTGTTTCGTCAAGAGGTTGGTCAATTGTCGGCAACAAATGTAGTGCAATTAACTGATGAAAACATATTGGCGAACACCAGTCTTGTGATCACCAATCGCCCTCCACTCATTACCGACTTAACTAAAGCCAGCAGCATTGTCCAGTCACCCGCCGTGTTTAAAGCATATGTGGATGCTTTATTGAAATCAACTCAAGGTGGGGAATTACTCTCGCTGTTCTTTAAACAGTGGTTGGGTATTGAATCGATGGATCAAGTGGATAAAGATCCAACGATTTTCCCCAAGTTTACTAAATCGATCGCAACTGCAATGAGTGATGAAAAGAATGCGTTTATCAAACATGTGGTTTCGCAAGAAAAAGTCACGCTATCCAATTTACTCACCTCACAATATTCTGTTTTAACGCCAGAGTTAGCGAGTTTTTACGGTGAAACCAAGTCTGGAGAAGTTACGGTGAGTTCACTCAGGAAAGGCATTTTATCCAAAGGTGCATTTTTGGCGATCAATGGTGGCTTTAAGACTACAGTGCCGACCAAACGCGGCGAAATAATCCTAAATAAACTCCTTTGCTACGATACGCCAGGAGTGCCTGCTGGGGTATCGCTCGGTTCTGAAGCCAGTCAAGCGCCAACTACAAGAGAACGCTTTGAACTTCATGCTGTTGACCCGCAATGCAAAAGTTGCCACGAAATATTAGATCCGATTGGATTTGGTCTGGAAAATTTTGCTGCAGATGGTTCTTATCGAACACAAGAGTCTGGTTTCTCCATCAATGCAGCCGCCAGTCTTACCGTCCTACCCTTTACCACGGATATATCTTTTAATGGACCTGTAGAATTAATTGATCAGTTAGCTAAGGCACCAGAAATTAATGCCTGTCTAGTGCGACAAGTTTTTCGTTTCACTCAAGGCTATGTGGAGAGGGCGCAAGATAACTCAATTTTAGCGAAAGCTTTAGATGATTATTATGCCAGCGGGTGGGATGTTCGCGCGGTATTTAAATCAATCATGACTAATAAAGATACTGCGATCCGACAATAGTCAGCATCAACTCATTCTATTTTTTGTAAGAGGTAAATGAAAAATGAAAGATATCAGTCGGCGCGATCTTTTAAAACAGTTTGGTCTTGCGGGTCTTATGATGCTACCTGTTCTTAGGCAAACCCGTTCATTTGCCGCAGACTTCACTCCGATTTATTGCCAAGTGTTCAAGCCATTGGGTAGTGTCCCAGGAACTTATTATCCTAACGGCGAGGATAAAAATTTTAATTTTATGGGTAAAACTCCTCAATCACTTGCAGGGCTTGAGGAGTATTTAATTGTTCCAAGAGGACTTACTCTGTACAAAGAAAAAGGAAATCCGCATAGTCAAGGTATTTGCAGAAATTTCACCAATTCTAGTTTCAGTACCGCCATTTATACGGATGATTTTGGTCCGCCAGTTGATCCTTCAATAGATCACATCATTGCCAATCATTTAGCAACGAAGAAAAAAACACTTTTAAAACATATTAACTTTGCTGTTGCGGCTGGTGGCCAAACCGGACTTTTGAGTACCACCAGCTTCCCGGGTAATCAAACGATGAAACTTCCGGAACTCAGCGTGATGAATATGTACAAAACGATCGCAGATCCCATTACTGCTATGTGTGGAGGTAATACTGCACCTTCGTTGTCAGCTGATGATTTAGCTAAAAAGAGTATCCTTGATTATCATTTAAATAATATAGCCGCTTCGAAAAATGCTTTGAATCTTTCTGTTACCGAAAAAGCAAAGCTGGATACGTATGCTGAACAACTCAGGGCACTAGAACAAAAAATTAGTGGATTACAAGGTGGCTCAGCGAATGATCGAGCATGCCCAGTATTTCCTAAAAACGGAGAATATCCGGTGCCAAATTCTGAATACTCAAAAGAGCGCTCTAGGGTGGTATTTGATTTAATGGCATTGGCCATTGAATGGGAGTTGACTAATGTTGGTTCGCTAATGATAGGTGGTGCACAAGATACCCTTAGATACGATCAGCTACTTGGCTTAAATGTAAGCTCTGACAAATTTCACTCCATATCCCATCACTCCAGTGAAAAAGATAAAATTGACTTTAACATCATCAGTACCTTTTTATGGAGTGAGGTTGCGTACTTTTTGAATAAGTTAAAAAATGGCAAAACTTTTGAAGGTCAAAGTTTGTTAGATGCGCACTGTGTATTGATATCAGGTGGTGATGTTTCTTATGGAGCTACACACTCTTATGACGACATGCCATTTATCGTAGCTGGTAAGGCAGGCGGAGCATTCCAAAAAACTGGATACACGTTTGCAGTTCCTAAGAATAATGGCTTGGATTCTCACGGACGGCTTCTGCTTTCTGTATGTCACGCGATGGGCCTTACCAATTTGCAATATGTGGGTGATCAAGACAAGTGCCAAGGTGGTCCATTACTTTCGATTCGTTCGGTCTAAGGTTGCTGTGGACAAATAACTCTACCCTAGACTTATTAGGTGTTTAGTAGTTCAGGCGTTGCTATGTGAAAGCGTGTCGTCTTAATGCGATCAACGCATCTACGGTGGTGTGAGAGGCCTGAGGTTGTAATGCCTCCTCCTGCTCTATCTTGTTTAACTATTTTTTTGTGAAACTATATTTTAGATGCAGTGTGGCATTAAGTCATGTGAGAGCGATCATTATGCAAAAAAAGTATCGGCTGTTTTTACGGTGTGCGCTTAGTTTTTTTCTCGTTAATACCCCTTTATTGGCAAATGCAGTCCCTGATTCTGCGAGTCAAATACAATCGTTTACGATCGTCAACGCAAAGACTGACCAAGATATTGCCACGAGTGTGACTCAAGGAAAGATCGCCGCGAATATTCCTATGAAAGATCGCCGCGAATATTTCTTTCAATGTTCGAGTAAATGTACAGAAGGCAGGTAGTATCAAGTTTAGTAATGGCAGAACACAAAACTCTGCTCCGTTTGCTTACATGGGCGATAAAGGCGGAAACTACCATGTTTGGTCGCCTTCCCCAGGCACTTATAAAATTACTGCAATTGCTTATTCTCGGGCAAACGCAGGGGGCAGTGAACTGAGCAGAGCAACATTTACCCTGACGGTTGAATCCCAAAGTCAAACAACTACTACACCAACACCCATCGTAAATTCAACGTCAATTCCGACACCGAAAGTGACGCCAACACCAAAACCCGCATCGACACCGACATTAAACCCTCCCTCAAGCCCGCCATCAAACCCACCAGTTGGTGAATTACCCCGCGTGTATGCAATGCAATGCGTGGCGTGTCATGGTGTAAATGGCAGCGGTGGATTCGGCGGTAAGTTGACCAATTACTCCAAGGGACACTCTTTAACCCAAATGACCAATGTGATTCGTAGGGGTCATAGTGGTAATCCGCCGATGCCGGCATATCCAGCATCGGCTGTGTCTGATGCCGATATCAAATTGATCTATGCATTTTTCGGTAACACCACATCCACAGTGACACCAGCCCCAGGACCTGCGGCAACGCCTACGCCAATGCCGACATCAAGACCAACCCGAGACGCCTGCAGTCAGTGCTTTACCTGCGGTATATGCAGCTCAATGTGTGGCATGTCATGGTGTGAATGGAAGCGGTGGACTTGGCGGTGCTTTGCAAAATTACACGAAAACATTAGCGCAAATGACTACGGTCATTCGCCAGGGTAAGTCGTTTATGTCAGCTTATTCCGCATCGGTGGTATCGGATGCTGATATCGCGTTGATGTACGCCTTCTTCTCGGCAAACACTACACCACCAACATCAACCTCACCAACCTCTGCACCACCGAAAGTTACGCCGACTCCAAGTAATCAGGCTTGCGGAAGTGGGTCTGCTCAGCGGTTGTGGCTGCTGGATGCTGATCAGTACGCTAAAACGATAGCAGTTGCACTTAGCGGTCGATCTAGTAGCGCCAACGAAGATCGAGTGCTGTCAAATACGACTGTGAATTTGCCTTTGAAATCGTTGGGTGGTACCGGTGCTACGTTTTCTACTCGTTCAAAAGATCGCCATGTGTTACCAGGTGACGCGGAAGATATCGCGAAGGCTGCTAACGCTGTGGCCGATCTGCTGATCAAGGATTCAGCGATCGCAGCCTGTGTTGCCGGTAGTGGGGCATTGCGTGCTTGCCTTCAAGCGCCGTTGCTTCAGAAGGCAGAGCTACTGTTCCGCCGACCCGTGGTTGCTGCAGACGTAGAGCACTATCTTAGCGCGGCAGAAAAGGTGGTGGCTTTATGCAGGTAGTCGCAGCGAAGCGAGTGGCGCTGAAGGCAATGCTGATTTCACCGCGATTCTTGTTCCGTAGTGAGCTTGGCGTTACTCAGAATAATGTTCTGCGCCTAAGAACCTGTTCAAAGTTTTTGCAGTAGGAGACGTATAAAAGCAAGAACAACCATATGCAAACTCGTATTAAGTTTTCTTTCGCAGTTTTTCCATAAACGACGACACTTCTCAAGCCAAGAAAAAGAACGCTCAACTAC
>JANNXD010000137.1:0-17801 GCA_031409375.1 Gammaproteobacteria bacterium
TAAAACTGCAGCTTTTCTTCAATTTTTGAGGCTAATTGCTCAGGAGTGCTACCGGCTGCTTTAATATCACCCACCAATGGCGTTGAAATTTTACCATCTGGTCGTACTGGCACAGTAATAGATAAATCCGGATTACGCCAAACACTCACCATAATCTGATCATCGATACCAATAAGATAATTACTATTTTTTACAGCCGGCAAAACATCGCCAGTAGGCTTAGCCTCAGCAGCAAACACATTAAAGCTGTAACACAAGCCGATAATACTGGTCATCAACAGCACTTTAATAAATGACATTTTATAACTCACCACCATTTTACAACTCGTAAGCATATTGCAATCCTTAAACAGACTAATAAAAAAACACTAACCCGGAGTATAATTGCATTATCTTATAAAAAATCAGCTGCCATTATATATGAAATCTCCCTTGATTAACTTTCTGATTTTTTTATGACTTATGTATATGCGTACCTAAACGCGCAGCAATTGTGTAAAAATAATCCCAGTTGTCACATTATGGTCGACATTGCTTACTTCACGGCATTACCCCCGCATGATAAATTGCGTGCTCATCTTCATTTACAGAGCTTTTAACCTTGTTAAACTCAACTAACTTATCATCTCAAAATAGACTTAGAGAGTGTTACCTTACATTAGGCCTTGCGCCACAAACACAATGGCCAGAAATCAAACGCACCTATCGTCGTTTAGTGCAGAAAAACCATCCCGATCGCTTTAATGAAGGTACGCCAGAGCATAAACAAGCATTGAACAACTTCTTAGCGCTCCAACAAGCATATGAGTACTTATCTGCACACAATCAAACATTAGCAGAAACACAAACACCTAAATTACAAAGCCCTTCATCCAATAAGAAAATGCAATTTCAACAACCGCCATTTTCTACAACCAGCAAGTCTACTATCAATAAGTCTACACAATACCGAGACCGCATTCGCGCCAACAGCTTCAGCAAACGATGGCTACTGATAGGGTTAGGGCTCCTACCGATTGGTTACGCTTTCCGAAATGAGTTGATGATAACCAACAAACATAACCAAGAGTTGACCAACGTAAAACAACATTTCCTAACAACAAAAATATCAGATTCATCTTCGCCCCAATACCAAGCCATTCCAGACTATGCCAGCTTCAGTATTGGCGATGACATGCAAACCGTACTCAGCTCGCAAGGTCAACCGACGCGAATTGAGGGTAATAATTGGTTTTATGGTGCATCAAAGGTGATATTTGCCAAAGGCAAAGTGATTGATTGGCAAAACACCACATCGGACCCATTAAAAACACGTTGACTTAACGTGCACCTTTACCAAACAAGATGACTTCTACGGTTTGTAATATAATCAACAAATCAAAAATAATATTATGGTTCTTTACGTAATAGAGATCATATTTAAGCTTGGTACGAGAGTCTTCTTCAGATGCTCCATATGGAAAACATAATTGCGCCCATCCAGTGATGCCCGGCTTAACCCGATGCCGCTCAGCAAAGTACGGAATGTTTTTTTGTAAGAAATCTACAAATTCAGGGCGCTCAGGACGCGGACCAACAAAAGCCATATCACCCTTCAAAACATTTAATAATTGCGGGAGTTCATCGATTCGATATTTGCGAATAAAACGACCTATCCGTGTAATGCGATCGTCATTGGTGCTAGCCCATTTTACGCCGGCGTGTTCAGCATCTTCGCGCATGCTACGGAATTTATAAACAAAAAAAATCTTTCCGGTCAAACCAATTCGACGCTGGCCGTAAAAAATGGACGCCTTCCAACCATCTTCAAGCAATATCGCCCCCATGGTTAGCAACATTATAGGCCAGGTCAGCATTAAAATTAAAAGGCTTACCAGTAAATCAAAGGCTCTTTTGATCGCCAACCGCCACAAGCTTAGCTTAAAGCCATCTGCAAAAACTAACCAACTGGGATATAAAAAATCGATTTCAATCTTAGCAGTTTCGCGCTCGAAAAAATCCACCACATTTAGGACATCCGTACCACTGAGCTTGCAATCCAATAAATCATTCATGGGTAGATTCAAGCGAAAATCATCTGGTACGACGACGATTTCATCAACATCGTAAGTATTGACCAACTGCAGCAAGCTGAGATCTTTTGGTAAAATAACATGTGCAGGCAACCGTGCATCATCATTCAGCGACACAAATCCAACCAACTCACAAACATTCATCGAATTTTGCTGCTGCAATGTCTGCCACAATTTTTGTGCTCGTTGGCCGGCACCAATTACCAGCACCCGTCGTTTTAATAAATTCCAAGCTGAAAATCTTGAAAAAAATATCCGCAAAACAAAAATAATGATAAAGGAAAGAAGTGCGGCGATAAATACCACACCACGGCCAAGAAACATTGAGGGGAAAAGATAAAAAATCAGTGTCAATACCAGCGAGCTAATGCAATAACTAACACCAGTACGCAGCATCACGCCGGACATACCTTCACGAGGATAACATTGATACACCCCCATTGAGGCAATAGCTATCACCATTACCCCAGCAAACAAGAAGGCTCGAGGCCAAATCGATGACAATCCATTCAGCGGAGCGGAGTCGTGGTAAAAACGTATCAAGTCTGCTACAAATACCGCCGATAAAAACACCAAAAACTCAACCATGCCTAACAATAAAAAAGGTACATGCAAATAATGCTTAAAAACGCGAACATGTCCCACAAATAGATCCCTATTCAACAACTAGGCTAATGCCGAACACTAAAATTAGTAGGTCATTATAAACAGACGCGATCTTAAATTTCTTAACTAATTTATGGATAGCGCTCATAGTGCCTGCGACGCAGGCTCAACAGTCCATATGAGCTGCTAATTTCTGCCTGGGCATTAAGGCATAATCACGCGATCACCCGGTGGGCGAAACGGTTTGTTAAGATCAGCCGCCTGACGACTCGGTGCTGGGGCCAATTTATTCTGGTTTAATTGCTTAGCAATCGAACCATTCAATCCTTGATGCGACATTTGTTGCGCCATCATCTGTTCGCCAGAAACCATACTAGGCTGCTGCGCTTCGACTTCATCCAGTTGTTTACACAATTGCAATGAAGTATCAATGAAATTTTCTAAGATATTACGAAATTCAGTGCCGTTGATTTCATTAATGCGATCTGAATAACTGAAAATCACATCATCATTCGTGGGATCAAGACCGATGGACCCCCCTCGGGTTTCTTGCTGCAAATAATTCAACTGCAATAATTTCTTCATAACCACTGCAGGATTATTACAACGTCCAAGTGACAACAACGTGGTGTAAATAAAGCAGGAGGAAATATTATCAGGAACTTCAACAACAAAGGTTAAGTGGTCATAAGTGAAAGCACTGATACCATTTTCATTTAAGCGAATATTTTTACCGACTGCGGCGCCTATTTCTGCAAGAAACGAATCCACCAGCTTGCGATCATCAGAACTCATAATCTCTCCATTGTAGGCATCAATACTTAGCACGCTAACACATAAAGGAGCATAATATTACCACCTCTAGAGCAAACGGCATAGCTATGCTTGCCAAGTAACTTGCAATCTATAACTGGCGAGCAGTTTAACAAGCAAAATTCATAATCAGTGTTTAAAATGCTAGCAAAAGCGTAGCGGTTTGTATCCAGATTTCTACACATCAACAAATTGAGACCAACATGAGCATCAACCCTAATCAACTTAAGCAAGCCCCAAAATCAGCACAATCTAAGTTATTCTCGCTATTCAAAAGCGGCCTGGGTGCTTTATTTGGCATTCAAAGCAATCAACAACGCGAGCAAGACTTCTCAACTGGCAAACCAGCCGACTTCATTGCGCTCGGCATAGTAATGATCCTGATGTTATTGTTCGGTATGATCTGGTTGGTTAACAGCATTATTGCATGAAGCACTCCCTACCCCGCCCATTTTTCAGTATCATGTAGGTTTTTGAAACACCACCCTTTCAATGCAGCCGTCTTTACTATGTATATTTACAACTCACAAGATCAAACCCTCGTTAATCAGCGAGTGGCGCAATTTCGCCAACAAACCCAGCGCTTTCTACAAGGCGACATACCCCCTTCCGAATTTTTACCGCTGCGCTTACAAAATGGCTTATATATGCAGCGCCATGCACACATGCTACGTATTGCTGTACCTTATGGCATGTTGAACAGCAAACAACTGCGCATGCTAGGCTTTTTAGCCAAAAACTATGATAAAAATTACGGCCATTTCACTACCCGCCAAAACATACAATTTAACTGGCCACATCTAGAAGACGTGCCAGACATGCTAGCCCATTTGGCTAGCGTTGAAATGCATGCCATTCAAACCAGTGGCAATTGCATTCGTAATATCACCTCAGATGAATTTGCTGGCGTGGATGCAGCTGAACTCGTTGACCCACGGCCTTATTGTGAGCTAGTGCGCCAATGGTCGACCTTTCACCCTGAGTTTGCTTACCTGCCGCGCAAATTTAAAATTGCAATCAGTGGCTGCAGAGATAAGGATCGTGCTGCGACTTGGGTGCACGATATTGGCTTACAGTTACACCGAGATGATCAAGGCAAAGTTGGCTGCAAAGTATTGGTCGGCGGCGGCCTGGGACGCACACCCGTGATTGGATCCATCATTCACGAGCACATCCCGATCAGCGATCTACTCAGCTACCTTGAGGCCATTTTAAGGGTGTATAACCGCTATGGCCGTCGTGATAATAAATACAAGGCTCGCATTAAGATTCTGGTCAAAGCCTTAGGCATAGACGCATTTAAATCACAAGTTGAAGCGCAATGGCAAACCATCAACCGCGATATCATGCGAGTACCTGAATCAGAGATTACGCGCTTGCAAAGTCACTTTACCAATCCGGCTTATCTAATTTTACCTGCCACCTGCGATTCATTAACGCAAGGACTCGATCGCTCCTCTGAGTTTAAAACCTGGTATGAAGTGAACAGCTTGCCACACAAACAAAACGGTTATCGAATTGCCGTGGTGTCATTAAAAGCAACTGGCGTGGCGCCCGGCGATGTTAGCGGCGAACAAATCAATGCGTTAGCTGATTTAGCGGACACCTACAGCTTTGGTGAAATCCGCGTTACCCATAATCAAAATATTGTTTTTGCCGACATTAAACAGGCTGACTTATTTTCGTTTTGGCAAGATCTAGTCAAATACGAACTGGCTACCGCCAATCTGGGTTTGATTACCGATATTATTTGCTGCCCAGGCGGTGATTTTTGCTCATTGGCCAACGCCAAATCCATTCCGATTGCCGAAGCCATTCAACAACATGTCGAGCAACACTTTGATCAACGCCAGTTAGGCAGCATCACGCTCAATATTTCCGGCTGCATGAATGCTTGCGGACATCATCATGTTGGCAACATCGGCATATTAGGCGTGGATAAAAAAGGAAAAGAGTATTATCAAATTGCGCTGGGAGGCTCGAGTGATCAAGATGCCGCTATTGCCGACATTTTGGGTCCCTCATTCGAACAAACCGAAGTCACCACCGTTATTGATAAAATACTTAAACTCTTCGAACAGCATCGACAAACGTCGGAGACTTTTTTACAAACCTATCGGCGCATCGGTTTAGAACCTTTTAAGGCGGCTGTTTATGCATAATCAGGCACGAGGTGGTTTACTAAAAAACCGAATATTTGTCAATGACAACGTATCAGCGAATTTAATCGCCTTTGCCGATTGGCAACAGAACGCTAACGAAATTGAAAACACCAAGCAGCAGGGTGTAATTTTGCCGGGTGATTGTGAGTATCAAGCGTATATAAATCAACTTTTGAAGCTTCCCATTATCGCAGTTTTTTTTGAAAAATTTAATGATGGGCGCGGTTATTCACTTGCTCGCCTATTACGGGAAGCTGGCTTTAAGGGCGAACTACGCGCAGTGGGCGATGTACTAGTCGATCAATTGTTTTATCTCAAGCGCTGCGGATTTGATGCTTTTGAACTACGCGCAGATCAAAGACAAGCCGATGCAATAACTGCATTAGATAGCTTTAGTGTCTCCTATCAAGCCGCAGCAGATCAACGCCAACCCATTTATCAAACTGGTCCTTAACCTAAAGTAAGTCATTATTCATATACAAAAAAACACTGAAAACCAGACGTCAATACAATTCAGTTACCTACAACTTACACAATGACCTGCTTGCCAAAGTTATACAATTTTTATTTGCTTAACCTTGTGTTTTTCATCTAGTCTTCATCGCATGTCAGCAAGTCTAAAAAAATCTACTACACGTCTTTATGGCGGCTTATCGGCGCAACAATCACGGTTGCAGGCCGGCGGCTTTCGGCTGCCAATGGGTTCCGGTTATTTACTAACTGATAAAGGTATTGGCAAACAGCGAAATGAGGATGTGATTATAATCTGCCCACAACAGCAATTAGTTGGCGTGGTGGATGGCATGGGTGGTCATGGTGATGGCCATCATGCTGCGCGCTTCTGCGCCAATGCAATTGCACAGCCCAATGATAACCTAACTTATTTAGCTGATAAATTACAACAAGCTGATCTGCGCTTAAAACAACTGGCACAACAAAAAATCATCGCCCCTGATGCTGGATGCTGCGTCAGCTTATTGCAAGCCATCAGCATCGATAAAGCACGGCATCAAATTAATCTCCAATTGGCTTGTGTTGGTGATTGCAAAATCTTAGTGCTCAGACCCGCAGGCAATCACTTTGGCGTTTTATACGACAGTGATGACATTCCTGGTGGTTTAAGTTACTTGCTCAAGCAACGATTTAACAGCCGCATACAACAGCAGTTTCATACACATCATTATTTTCACAGTCGTCATCAAGTTAATAATCCTATTTGCGCCCATCTGACATTAACACCTAAAGTGGTAATGCCGCCAATATTGACTCTCCAAACAGGGGACGTAATTTTGATGATGAGCGATGGCATTGCCGATAATCTTGCCAGCGATGAAATGATCGCCATCATCAGCGCCTGCTCCACACCAGATGTTCAACATTATGCTCAATCAATTTTTATTGCTGTTTCGCAACGCCAGCGCTTTTTCACACAACGCAATATGAAGGCAGATCGTCAATTAGCCGGGCTGTTTGGTAAAGCTCAGCTAAGTCGCCACACCGGCTTTATTAATAGTTTTGCCACTGCCTCAAGCCCCGCCTGGTTACAACCAGCAAAGCTCGACAACAATGCACTGCTTTGCTTACAACTAAAGATATAGCCTACGGCTCAGGCTATAGCGCCTCACTAAACCCGCAACATTATTTTTTAGCACTTAACCATCGCCGATCCCGCTGGCAATAAAAATCAAGAGCAAACCTTCAAACGAGGAGTGGCGCTACAGCTCTGCCATATTTTACGTAAGCACTCTATTTCACATAAGCATTGCAGTTTTTATTATTTCTCCTAATGCCTTCAGCTCGTTACACTAGCGTTTTTCAATTTTCCGTTCTAAAACACCAAGGCTCGTCATGTACAGGACGTCATTTTTTAGTTTTAACCTGAAATCCAGCGGTAGGCGTCGGGTATTACCGGGTTTTGGTCTGTCGCTCGGTTACACCCTGGCGTACTTATCGTTGATCGTACTACTGCCGATAACCGCCATTTTTGCCAAAACCCTGTCGTTGTCATTTGCCGAGTTTTGGCAAATCGTGACCGCTCCGCGCGTACTGGCCTCGTATCGTTTATCGTTTAGTGCCGCGTTTGGTGCCGCAGCGGTGAATGCTTTATTTGGCTTAATGCTGTCATGGTGTTTGGTTCGCTACTCTTTTCCGGGCAAAAAATTAATTGATGCTTTGGTCGATCTCCCGTTCGCTTTGCCCACGGCCGTTGCCGGTATTGCGCTGACAGCCCTATACGCCAAAAATGGCTGGATCGGACAATACCTAGAAGGTCAGCTCGGCATTAAGGTCGCATTCGCACCGCTGGGGATTTATATTGCGCTGATTTTTATTGGTTTACCCTTTGTAGTGCGCACCCTGCAACCGATTTTGGAAGATCTGGATCGTGAACAAGAAGAAGCCGCCGCCAGCTTAGGGGCGCAGCGTTGGCAAATTTTTCGGCATGTCACCTTACCTTTGCTATTACCGGCTTTATTAACTGGGTTTTCACTCGCCTTTGCCCGGGCGCTCGGTGAATATGGATCGATTATTTTTATTGCTGGCAATATTCCGATGGTGTCCGAAATCACGCCGCTGATCATTATCTCTAAGCTTGAGCAATACGATTATGCTGGCGCGACAGCCATTGCGGTGGTGATGCTGGTGTTTTCGTTTGTCCTATTGCTGATTATTAACTTGCTGCAAGCCTGGACAGCTCGTCGCACCGGGAGGCTGGGTTAATGTCTTTACCTGTCAACCAATCCAAATCGATTGGCAAATCCACCACCATCAGCCCCCCCTCATCCAAAACCGCATTCGAGCAAAATTTGGCGACGCGGGATGCGCCATGGGTGAAATATACTTTGCTCGGCTGTTCGCTGGTATTTTTTTGCTTATTTTTACTACTGCCGTTGGTTGCCGTTTTTGTTGAAGCGTTTCGTAAAGGCTGGCAAGTCTATCTGCAAGCCTTGATTGAGCCCGAAGCTTTAAGCGCTTTACGGTTAACTTTAATCACAGCCGCAGTTGCCGTACCCATCAACTTAATTTTTGGTGTGGCCGCTGCCTGGTCAATTGCTAAATTTGATTTTGTTGGCAAACAAATACTTGTCACCTTAATCGATTTACCGTTTTCGATTTCGCCTGTCATCGCCGGTTTAATGTGTGTATTGCTATTCGGTGCGCAAGGCTGGTTTGGTACCTGGTTAAGCGCCCACAACATACAAATTATTTTTGCCATTCCGGGCATTGTGCTGGCCACCGTGTTTGTTACCTTCCCATTCATTGCTCGAGAATTGATTCCTTTAATGCAAACGCAGGGCACAGAAGAAGAGGAAGCCGCTGTGGTGCTGGGTGCCAGTGGTTGGCAAACCTTTTGGCATATCACCTTGCCCAATATTAAATGGGGATTGTTGTACGGCGTCATCTTGTGTAATGCCCGTGCCATGGGCGAATTTGGTGCCGTGTCGGTGGTCTCTGGGCATATTCGCGGATTAACCAACACCCTGCCCTTGCACGTCGAAATTCTCTACAACGAATACAATTTTGCCGCTGCGTTTGCAGCCGCTTCCCTGCTGGCCTTATTGGCATTAGTGACACTGATCATTAAAACCTGGGTCGAGCAGCGTGTTGCCCTTGATCCTATTGCGAGTCCAATATCATGAGTATTGTGGTTGAACATGTTTATAAATGCTTCGGTGATTTTGTGGCGTTAAACAACGTCAGTTTAGAATTTCCAGCCGGTGAACTGGTTGCATTGCTTGGACCATCCGGTTGTGGAAAAACCACGCTGCTACGCATTATCGCCGGATTAGAACAAGCCGATGCCGGACGTATTCATTTGGATGGTACCGACGCGTCACAAACGCATGTGCGCGAACGGCAAGTGGGATTTGTCTTTCAGCATTACGCGCTATTTCGGCATATGAGTGTGTTTGATAACGTAGCGTTTGGTTTGCGCATGAAGCCACGTCATGAACGACCATCAGAAGAACAAATTGCCGATGAAGTGCATAAACTGCTGAATCTGGTGCAGCTGGATTGGTTAGCCAGTCGATTCCCTGCGCAGTTATCAGGCGGTCAGCGCCAAAGAATTGCATTGGCTCGCGCTTTGGCAGTCAAACCTCGCGTGTTATTACTGGATGAGCCCTTCGGTGCACTAGATGCCAAAGTGCGCAAAGAGTTACGACGCTGGTTGCGGAAATTACATGATGACTTGGCAATTACCTCCATCTTTGTCACTCATGATCAAGAGGAAGCATTGGAAGTGGCTGATCGCGTGGTGCTGATGGACCATGGTAACGTCGAACAAGTCGGTACACCTGCAGAAGTTTATCAACATCCCGCCAGTCCATTCGTCTATGGTTTTTTAGGTTCAGTGAATTTATTTCATGGCCGCGTTGCCGAAGGCCATGTGCTGGTAGGGAACGATAGTTTGCCGCATGATACCCGTGACTTACCACAAGGGGTGGCGGTGATGGCATTTGCCCGCCCACACGAATTGGACATTGTTTTGGAAGGCCGTGATGGTATCCTTGCCACAATTAATCGTATTTTGGCTTTTGGTGTGACGGCAAGGATTGAACTCGAAGCCATGATGGGAACAAAGTTGCAGCACTTTGAAGTGGAGCTAACTCAAGCGCGCATCCAACAACTTGGCCTGCATGCTGGCCAAGTTGTTCGCATGGTGCCCAATCAATTAAAAATTTTCGAAAATTAAACCCGTGATGAATCTCAACTCATGAACTTTCAGCAACTAAAAATTATTCGCGAAACATTACGTTGTCAATTCAACCTGACCGAAGTAGCCAATGCGCTTTATACCTCACAGTCCGGTGTTTCCAAACATATTAAAGATTTAGAAGATGAGCTGGGCATCGAATTATTTATGCGGAAAGGCAAACGCCTGCTGGGGCTAACCGAACCTGGCAAAGCCATGGCAAACATCGTTGAACGCATGCTGATGGATGCGCACAACATCAAAAATATTGCTGAGCAATTTCGCGAGCAAGATCGCGGCGAGTTAACCGTCGCCACCACACACACGCAAGCCCGCTATGCGTTGCCGCCAGTGGTACAGGCTTTTAAACAATCCTATCCGAAAGTGCATTTAAAATTACATCAAGGCAGCCCGGCCGAAATCGCGCAAATGCTGCTAGATGGTGAAGCGGACATTGGTGTTGCCACCGAAACATTAGGCGACATTGCACAGTTGGCTTCATTTCCTTATTACACCTGGCATCATGGCGTACTGGTACCACGCGAACATCCACTGACATTGATTGACCAACTCACCTTAGCGGATATTGCGCAATATCCGATTATTACTTATCACGAAGGATTTACCGGACGAAGCCATATTGAAAAAACATTTCAGCAAGCGGCATTGATGCCGGAAATTGTCTTATCCGCTCTGGATGCCGATGTTATTAAAGCCTATGTTGAACTGGGTTTAGGAATTGGGATTGCTGCTTCCGTTGCCTTTAACCCACAAAAAGATCAGCAGTTATGTTTGCTCGATTGCCAACATTTATTCACCCAAAATGTTGCACGTATCGCGGTGCGTCGTGGCCATATGCTGCGGCAATACGCATTGCACTTTATCGAATTATGTTCTGCGGAACTTACGCCTGGCATCATCAACGCTGAAATAAACCACCCCTAAACAACTTGACGCCTGCGCAACCTCCTCTAGATTGAATAAGACCGTTTTCGTTTTACTACAACGTGTTTTGTTAACAACTTAAGGGATATAGCACATGGACAGCAAACAACAACATTACGCAGAAATTGAAGCCAAGCTAACAGCACTCGAACAATCCCAAGCCGTGATCGAATTTAATCTGGACGGTACCATTATTACCGCCAATCATAATTTTTTAACCACGCTCGGTTATTCCTTAGCAGAAATTCAAGGCAAACATCACAGCCTATTTGTTGCAGAACCCTACAAAAGCAGCGCGGAATACCGTCAGTTTTGGCAAGAGCTCAGTCAAGGCAAATTTCAGGCTGCTGAATACCAACGTATGGGCAAAGGTGGTCGTGAAGTGTGGATTCAAGCTTCCTATAACCCTTTACTGGATGCGGAAGGAAAACCCTTTAAAGTGGTGAAATTCGCTACTGATGTCACCCAACAAAAACTCACTAATGCCAACTTTGCGGGTCAGATTGCCGCTATCGGTAAAGCGCAAGCCGTGATCGAATTTAACCTCGACGGCTCCATCATTACCGCCAATGATAATTTCTTAACAACACTGGGATATTCTTTAGAAGAAATAAAAGGGAAACATCATCGCTTATTTGTTGATCCCGAATATGCCAATAGTACTGAGTATCAATTGTTCTGGGATGCGTTACGTCGTGGGGAATATCAAGCAGCAGAATACAAACGTTTTGGCAAAAATAAAAAAATTGTTTGGATTCAAGCGTCTTATAATCCCATCATGGATTTAAAGGGTAAACCATTTAAGGTCGTCAAATTTGCGACTGACATTACTGAACGCAAATTTAATTTCGAAGAAATTTTACACGTCGCTCAACGTCAATCTGAACATGATTTGACTGCACGCATTGAAAAAACCTACAGCGGTGATTATTTAAAAGTTCAGGAGTCGTTAAACAATGCCTCCGAAATTTTTAATCAGGTTTTACATCAATGCGTCGAAGTCACCAACCACCTAGTTGAATCCGTGAGTAAACTCAAACACAGCAGCACCGAGCTAGCCAGCACTGCGCATGAACAATCGTCTGCGGCAGAAGAAGTCAGTGCCAATGTCACGCAAACCGAAAGTCAAATTCAAGCCAACGCTGAAAATGCCAACATTGCTAATGATCTTACCAGTCAAACCACGCAAATTGCTAAAGCTGGCCAAGAAAAAATGCAAGGCATGACCGAGGCGATGCAGTCAATTGCTGACTCATCCATCGATATTTCTAAAATCATTAAAGTGATTGAAGACATCGCGTTTCAAACCAATTTATTGGCTTTAAATGCGGCAGTAGAGGCCGCACGTGCTGGACAACATGGTAAAGGCTTTGCGGTGGTCGCACAGGAGGTGCGTAATTTGGCGGGTCGAAGCGCCACCGCCGCGAAAGAAACGGCGGAATTGATTGAAAAATCCAGCTCACGGGTTAAAAGCGGTGTGAGCTTAGCCAGCGAAACATCCGCTGTGTTCAAAGATATTATGCAAAACGTGGTGAGAGTAAAAGATTTGGTATCGGAAATTGCAGCGGCCTGTCAGGAACAAAGCAAGGCCATCAGTCAAGTCACCATCGCCATGGGGCAAGTATCGAGTGCTGCAGAAAGCACCAATCAACAAAGCCTACATCTGGCCAATGAATCGGAGCAATTGGGTCACTTTACCGAGCAATTGCAAAATAATATCGGTAAATTTCAATTAAGCGAACTGGGAAGTGCAAACCTAGCGTCCGGCCAACTAGCGGGCTTAACACCTGAAATACTGCAACAGATTATGCAAATGATTAAAGCGCAGAATAAATCAGCAGCATAACCGGTTAGTTTTTTTAAAAGGACCAAGGCTTTAAATTGATCGACGGTTTTGCCAATAACTTCTGCCCACTTCAATAATGGCGGGCAGAAGTGAAACCCCAATAATACCCAGCACCACCGCACTAAAATTATCACGAATGAACGGGATATTGCCAAACAAGTAGCCACATCCAGTCATCGAGATCACCCACAATACGCCACCACTGATGTTATACAGTGAAAACTTTCGATATGGCATACTGCCAACACCCGCTAGAAAGGGTGCAAAGGTACGGACGATCGGCACGAAGCGGGCAATGATTAAGGTTTTACCACCATAACGATCATAAAAAGCTTGCGTCTTTTGCAAATAGGCTGGCTTTAATAAGCGATAACGCCCCGTTAATGCCTTTGGTCCCAAATAGTGCCCCACAGCATAATTCACCGCATCCCCCAGTATCGCCGCGATGATCAACAACACTACTAACGGAAGCATCTGGATAGACTGCAAGGCGGCAAAAGTACCTGCAGCAAACAACAACGAATCCCCTGGCAAAAATGGTACTACCACCAAACCCGTTTCGCAAAAGACAATCAAAAATAAAATGGCATAAACCCAAATACCATACTGACTAATCAGGGTTTGTAAATGACTATCAATATGTAAAATAAAATCAATCAACATCAACTGAATCTCAACCATAGTTAGAAATAAGCGCAGTAAAAAAATTAAGGTGATGACGATAACGATTTCACGTATTCTTGTCACCTCTTGTTTTCAAGGATCGAATCTGTCGATACGGGTGCATGTCCACTACCTTACTGATTTTAATCGCACTGCTGCTAGTGTTGTTAAATGGTTTTTTTGTCGCCGCCGAATTTGGCTTAGTCAAACTGCGGCAAACTCGCGTGAAAGCATTGGCTACACGTTATGGCTGGCGCGGACAAATCCTAGCGAAAGTGCATTCACGCTTAGACGCCTATTTATCCGCCTGCCAACTGGGTATCACCCTAGCCTCCCTCGGCCTAGGCTGGATTGGTGAACCTGCATTTGCACGATTACTTGAACCGCTATTTATCTGGATGGGTGTACCGGCTGAATTTATTCATGGATTAGCCTTTGCTATCGCCTTTTTCACCATCTCTTTTTTGCACATTGTGATTGGCGAGCTCGCCCCAAAATCCATGGCGCTACAACTACCGGATAAAATCTCGATTTGGTCCGCAGCACCTTTATATGGTTTTTATTGGCTGATGTATCCGCTGATTTGGATTCTGAATATTAGCGCCGGTTTCGTACTGAAACGCTGCGGTTTAAAAGCTAGCTCAGAACATGACAGCCATTATTCCGCCGATGAATTAAAATTAATTTTACGTGCAAGCGTACCCACCGATGAGTTCACCCAAGAAGACTGGAAAGTATTAGCGGCCACCTTGGATGTGAATAAACTCGACGTGATTGATTTAATGCGCCCCTTCAATGAGATGATCGCCATATCCAATCATGATCCCTTAGAAAAAAATCTGCAGATAATGCTACAACATCGCTTTAGTCGTTACCCCTATCTGGATTCAGCCACGGGTGTTGCACTTGGCGTAATTCATGTCAAAGATGTTTTTTTAGGGCTGAACCAACAACCGCCTATCAATGATCTGTCAAAAATTGTCCGGCCTCTCAAACAGGTTTCCCCTACTTTGCCCGCCATGACCTTATTTAGACAATTTCGCGAAGGCATGCCACATTTTGCATTAGTCGGTGACGTCAAACATCAACCGCTGGGATTTATCACCCTGGACAATTTACTCGGCGCGTTGGTAGGTGAAATTCGCGATGAGTTTCTACACTCACGCAACGACTGGACACGTCTTGACGACGGCACCTTAATCGGCAAAGGCAGTTTACCGCTATTCACCCTAGAACGTGCCCTCGGCATTACCATCAACAACGAGGACGTTGACTCCATTGGCGGCTTAATCATGTGGCAATTGGGCAGTTTACCTCAACTTGAGCAACGGATTTCCTTTAGCGGCTTTGATGCCGTCGTCACTAAAATACAAGGCCCACGTATTTTACAAGTCCGCATCCATCCCAAAATGTTGGATCAAGACGGCCATACTGAATTTTCTGGTGGCTAAGGACATTCGCACTCCCCATTTTAACTGTTACAATTTCAGATGCTAAATTTAGCCCAAAAAAATTATATCTCTTAAGTCCCGATGGCACAGAGGATAGCGCGGCCCCCTCCTAAGGGGCAGGTCACAGGTTCGAATCCTGTTCGGGACACCAATTACCCATCCAGCGAGATCCATAGAAGTACTTAAACCCCTTTATTCTAATTACCAGCATGAATTGAATTTGAGAATTATTTGAATTAACAGAAAATTAATCTTAATCGCTTACGGACAACATCCACGATAGAATGGTTCACGATAAAATGTATTGCCACTTTCTATCCTGATACAAGAGGCCAACAGCATTCACGCCCATTACCCGAGTTATCATTTGCAGGGCCAAGTTTTATGAAGATGTGTATAAAAGTGATCTTTACTGTTGCAAGTCTAAACCTAGCGTTTTTATTCACCCTGTGTGATGTCTGTGCTGCCAATGCAATCATTCCCAACATAATTCAACCTGCTGAACCGCTATCGAATCAATTCACCCCCACTGAAGAAGAAGTTTGCTGGATACAACATCTACAAATGGCCAGTGAACAAACCACAGCAGCGGAGATCGTTGAGCAATGTCATCAAGAATCTTTGCAACCAGATGCTAACGGCAATTCGAATCTTGAAAGAAGCAGCCCCCAAAAAAACAAGGTTGCCAATAAAGCAGACCTGCACAAAATATCTTTATTAGGTGACAGACTCACACGCGAAGGCTTTGCCGATACCAATCCGCACGCCATCACCTCGCACAAACTGAATTATCTTTTGCCGGTCAGTTATATCGATGGCTTAAATGAAGCGCCTTTTGAACTGGCGGGTGAAAATGCCAATTTTAATCATACAGAAGCCAAATTTCAATTCAGCATCAAAGCAGCATTAGCGAAAAATTTATTATTTCGCAGTGACAAATTGTATTTTGCCTTTACTACGCTTTCATTCTGGCAAGTGTATGATCGTGAACACTCGGCCCCCTTTCGAGAAATCAATTATGAACCAGAAATTTACTGGCAAATCCCGTTTCAAGTGACCTTATTTTCAAAAGATATTTATGTCGCAGGATTGGGTATTTCACATCAATCGAATGGCCAACCACTACCTTTATCCCGCAGTTGGAATCGCATTTATACCAACTTCAGTTGGGAAAATGGGGATTGGGTATTTCAACTGAAACCTTGGTGGCGTATTCCCGAATCTGAACAACAAAATCCCAGCGACGCGAAAGGCGATGACAACCCGGATATAGAAACATATATGGGTTATTTTGAATTCATGACCCTACTGAAAGATCATCGCCACGAAGTTGCCTTGATCCTGCGCAACAACTTACAACAAAATAATAAAGGCGCCATTCAAATCGACTGGAGCTTTCCAGTCCACAATCGTTTACGCGGCTACATCCAAGGATTTAATGGTTACGGCGAAAGTTTAATTGATTACAACCAGAATGTAAGCCGTGTGGGACTTGGAATTATTTTATCGGAGTGGCTGTAATCATCACACAATCGAGTAGGAAGAGGCCTCACGGTCTCCGTCCTCTCACACCACCGTAAATGCGTTGATCGCATACGGCGGTTCTGGTTGTAAGCTTAATCCTTGAAAAATCAGTTAAGCCAACCTGATACACTGCATTCTCCTTTAGACCAAGGAGAATGCAGTGGTTTTACGTCCGCTATCCATTCACCCTGAGCGTGCAAAGACCCAGATTGAAAAAGTATAAAAGATGCGCTACTTGAAGTGGAAACCTTCGACAGAAAAGTCTTCGTTGAATGGAACCCACACGCCCGCGTAACCCCTTTGGCCCAGCTGCCATTTCTTATTAGATCCAAGGAATGAAATGCGATTAAACATATACTTTCCATATTGAAAAAATGGTTAGCGCTGTACGGATAGCTATATGAATAAATCTCCCATAATTAACTTGGCTACTACGAAAGCCAGTATCATGGCCATCGCTCATCAACCCATCAAAAGGTTAATCAAATAATTTATGATCGATATTCCTTCCTTAATACAACAAGGCTCACACAATCTGTGGTTGTTGTTACCTGCAGCCATGTTGTTAGGCATTTTGCATGGTCTTGAACCCGGACACTCCAAAACCATGATGGCATCTTTTATTGTGGCGGTGCGGGGCACGGTGGTACAGGCCATTTTATTGGGATTATCGGCAACGTTATCGCATACCCTTGTGGTGTGGTTGGTAGCATTAACCGGCTTATATTTTGGTGAACGATTTGATTTTGCTGCCAATGAAGCTTACTTTCAAATCGCTTCGGCACTGATCATGGCAGCAATTGCTATTTGGATGTTATTGCGAACTTGGCAAGCCGTGCACGCTGGGCATGATCATCATGAACACAATTATCATCACGGCGCTCATTCACATCATCGCGGCACTCATTCATATCATCACCAGCACGTTGAGCATCAAGATGCCCATGAACGCGCACATGCCGACGATATCAAACGTCGCTTTCACAATCGTGAAGTGACTACCGGACAAATTATTTTATTTGGCTT
>JANNXD010000138.1:0-1899 GCA_031409375.1 Gammaproteobacteria bacterium
GTGCCGTCAAGGTCGCAATCGGAACCCCGTTGTCTTTCTTTGTGACCTTCGCCAGCTGTGTTCGGGGCCCCCACGATTGCGCCCTTGACCGCAGCGTACCTCTCTAAGTTTTTAAAAGCCAAACCGGACATTTCTATCTGGGCCAACACCGGACATTTCTATTTTGGTTTGACATTTGAACGGTTAACGCCGCAGGGCCACGAGATATTTCAATTCGGTCAGCAAGCTGCCTTTGCGGTCTCACTTGGAACTCGGATTTTTAGTTCTCTCGTATCGCGTTTGAGCGTTTTGCTGCTGTATCTGTTGCAGCTATAACCTCTAAAAGGCAGGAGTTAATCTATTAAACCAACTTTATCCAAAACCACACCAACCAGAATCACGAAAGCAATAACACCCAATGCCAATACGGCAAACTGAAACGCAATTGCAATGCTGCCAAGCAATACAGCCCCACTAGTAACACGCCTTGGTTCTTTGTGGGCATAACCTAAGACACCAAAAATAATGGCCAAACTACCCAGAACAGCCGTACAAATCGAAATGATTTTATCAACATTCCGTGCGGGAGGTTGATATCTAGGCACAGACACTGGCGCTTCACTGCCTTTGAGCGCAGCAATGGTTGCTTTTTTTATGGCTACGGCTGTTTCTGCGACCGACTGTTCCAAACTTACTTTTGGCTTGTGGGAAAAAGGGCCAGCCCAAAAATGAATAACCGCCAACAGCAACGCAATGGCACCGATGGAAATACCCATAAAGCCAAATATTGCTCTAGATTCATTCACCTTCATCACCCTCGAAATTGCCCCACGATTATGACGAGGCTAAGCAACTTAAATCCCCGTAACTCAAATCCCCATTGCCTTCACGAGATCATCCGCGCTCATATAACCACCCACTTTACGGCCATCCGATAAAAACACGGCGGGTGTACCATCAACACCCAGCTTGAAACCCATTTCGACTTGCGGTTTAATTAGGCGCGAACAGGTTTTGCTTGCAGGCACGGCCTTACCTTGTTTGGCCATAGTTAATGCAGCTTGTGGATCCTCTGAACACCAGATGTTTTGCATTTCTTTACCGACATCTGAATCAACACCTGATCGTGGCCACGCCAAATAATGCACCGTAACTCCTTTTGCATTTAATGCAGGAATTTCGGCATGAAATTTACGGCAGTAACCACAATCAATATCAGTGAAAACATACACCTCACCTTTGGGCGCGCCTGTGGCCGCAAAGGTAACCGTGTCGGACTTATTGATGGATTGAATAATTTGCTGACGACCTTGAGAACGCGAGGCTTCGGTGAGATTTTTTAAACCACCAACATCTTGCACTGCAAACATTTCACCTGCCAGTAAATAATTGCCCTCTTTATAAACATGCACAATTTCACCGGTTGCCAACATCAGCTGATAAATATCCGGCACTGGCGTAGTGTTGATTGCGGTAATTTGTAACGACGGTAATTTAGCCCCTAGGTTTTTACGAATCGCCACATCGGCATCTGAAGAAACGCTGGCCGCTTGCACCAACACTGAACCCATTAGGGTTGCTGTGACAATCAAACTTTTTAACCCTATCAATTTTAACCACATAAAAAACGTTCCTTTTGTTAAACAACGATTACCAACTATTTAGAGCCAAGCCTAACCAGTGTAGAGGCTAAGCGATACAACTGCCCGCTCATGAAAAAACATCATGCCTGAAAAACAAGACGATTTAAAAGCTGATTTTACGCAAACACGTTTTACTCACAGGGCTTCCTAGTAATAATTGTTCACCTGTAAATCATCTTGGCTTGATAAATGTCAGAAATGCGCACTTTTTGCTCGATGCGGCTTGGTAAAATTTTTATGAACTGACTTTTTACTAAAAACTGATGTTATTGATGGC
>JANNXD010000139.1:0-94857 GCA_031409375.1 Gammaproteobacteria bacterium
CATTGAAATTGGTGCGCACACCGTGTCACATGGCTTTTTAAATCAAATGACAGCAGTACAAATTGAAAATGAGTTATTTATAGCCAAACAACGTATTGAAGAAGAAACGGGACAATCGCCCATTGCGCTCAGCTATCCAACCGGCAAGTATTCAGAAACCGTGATTCAAATTGCCAAGCGTTTGGGTTTTCAATTTGGTTATACCTATCACCACCAAGTTGCGCATTTAAAAAATATTAAAGCGGCATCTCAAGCTGCTTTTGAGA
Organism: Gammaproteobacteria bacterium; assembly: GCA_031409375.1. Taxonomy (GTDB): domain Bacteria; phylum Pseudomonadota; class Gammaproteobacteria; order Pseudomonadales; family JANQJO01; genus JANNXD01. The sequence goes on from JANNXD010000139.1 coordinate 267, forward strand.
TCCCTCGTTTGCACGTTGAGTTGGATGTTAACCTGCCGCTGTTTAAAGCCAATATGTTATTGCCCAGTTGGTTTGGTGATTAAACGACCGCTTTAGTGATTGAAGAAGTTTATGATGATAAATGCGCTATGCTCTTTTTTGCGTGGCTGATAAAGCAATTTCTCGCCACTGAAAGATGGCGGGTTCTCTGGTGTCGTGCCGACTAATCGGTTGCAGTGTTTCTGTCTGTGGTAAAAAATGTAGAGCCAAATTTTTCTCGTTGGCTTGTTTAAAAAAAACATCGATAATGTCTGCGAAGATAGTAGTGACTAAAGGTCGACCCAAACATTCGTGTGATCCTCCCTGTGCAAATCCATGTGCACCATTATTGTTTTGGGGGTTATGCGTCAGTTTAGTCAATACCGCATCGCCGTTTTCCTCGATACGGCTCAGCGCATTAAAAGCAATATTGTCGCCAAGTAGTTCATCGAATGTTGTCATTAGCTGTCTTGATGCTTTATCTTCAGGGTTTGCATCGCGCCAACTTACAACTTTTTTTCGAAGGTCTGGGTTTTGGTGGGCACTCATTAGCGCTTCTGATAAAGCAACGGGGGTTAAGAAAGTTGAGGCTATCACCATTAACACGCTCGTGAACAGCGTCACTTCATCTGCTGAGGGCGCAAATGTATTGCCCAATAATCCAGGTAGCTGTGGCATGTTTTTTTTAAAATCGGCATGGAGCTTTTCAATTAACGTATTGGGTAAATGCGCATTGGCTAACTGTAGTGTATTGGTGAGTTGTTTTAAGGCACGAAAGCCGCAAAACCCTGCTGATTGTGATTCACTTTTTAAATCGAGCACATTCGCCAACATACCCAAACGAAAGTTAATATTATTCATTTTTTCGGGGCTTTCAATGGTGTTGAAACTGTGCCACACAGCGCCAAATCCCAGAGGAGGGTAAAGAAAACCCGTTGCGAGGCCGATAATGGATTGCGGCGAAAATCCATTAAAAATACCATACAAGGCACCACCACCAATGGTGTTTTTAATTTGCGCCGCTTCTATGCTTTGCTCAGGGAGGGCTTGTAATCCGGCCATTAATTCTTCGACAACTGCTTTTTGTTGTGGTGTTAGGTTTTGGTTAGATTCTAATGGATTGTCGGCGCCGGATTTTTCAGGGTTCACTTTTTTAGGATTCAATAAAGCCGCAAATAAAGCTGATTCAATTTTATCTTTTTGGCCTGTTCCGCTATTGGCAGAGATGAACCACAGGTAAGTTATTTTTCGACATAACTCGATGCAGTTTTGTTTCAAATCAATGATGTTGCCGGCATGCAAGCTGCTGATCAGTTCTTCAACATGGTGCTGCACAATTGCTTTGCCATGTTGGTTGTATACTTTTAGAAATTCGGGTACAAAAATGTTTTTAAAGCTGCCTCTAAAAGCAGTATGCAGTGGTCCTTCGGTATTGTGGGTGATGCAGTGAAAAAACCAGACGCCATTGAGTAAGGTTGAATAAGGAACTAGGTGTTTTAAAATCGGCGTGAAAGGCGCAAGCACACCAAGATGAAGTTGATCGGCCTGGCGTTTGAAATCAGACGCATCGTCAATGAATACTGCAGGGAGTGGTTCTGATCTAGCTGTTAGGTTATGTTGCAGAAAAAATCGATGCAGCAGGTGAAGCATAATAAAAACCACCGTGATGCCCCCAATACCTCTGTTGATATTGGCGGGCAATGATCTTAAAAGCCAAACAAGCGTGCTAGTGGTACATTCGGCGGATAGATCGAAGTCTAGTGTTGCTCGCCTATTTTCATGTGGTTGTAAACGAATGGGCGATGGCATCAGCATTTCTAATACTGGTGTAATGGCTGTTAATAAGGGGAGGCGTTGAGTTGTGTTGTTATGTGGTTTTAGCGAAGACGATTCAGGCAAACTTTGTGAGGCGAAACGGGTTGACTGGATGTGTTCGCGAGTGGGCGCAGACAAGTTCTGATTGGAAATGACTGGCATTACGTGTTCTCAGTAGTATTTTGTTGAGATTGATGTGTCAGTTGTCGATGGAGTTGTTTTGCAATGAAAAATAAAATTGGCGAGCTCACAAAGCACATATGGGCGTAGTGTTTTAAGTTCGTTGGGGTGTTCTCTATTACCGTCTCATGTATTGTGTTCGCAGCGAGTATGACAGACAGTGTCGCTACACCTTCTAGCAAGTACCCGGTAGTTGAAGTTGTTTTTAGATTGGGTTGTTGGCTCGGGGCTTTACCGAGTGTAGGGATGTCGTCAGTGGGCGCTATAAAATTGCCGGGGTTGTTTTCATTTGCACGGTTGTTTTCGTTTGCAATTGGTGCGAAAGGACATCTGTGAGTAGGTTTACTCGGTGCACCGTTCATAGAATTATTAGTAACAGAAAACATAATAAACTGTTATCTCCAAAAAAAAGCGATCGAGGTAGACGTAGCCGTTAATTCTATTGGCTTAACGGCTGTACGTAAAGTGGATAGCACGGATTAAAAAGTGTTTTTGATGGTATTTTACAAACAAGTATATTGGCTAAAATACGATGTTTTGTTGAGGCTGTTGGTTTTGTTGAGGCAATTGGTTTTGTGAGGCTGGCTGGATTTATTACCCATCCAATTCTATCCAGCGATTCATGGCTTGCTCCAACTGAACTTGGGCCTCACTGATTGCTTGCAGAATGGGTTGTTGTTTGGCATGGGGTTGTTGATAAAAACTGGATTCACCGATTTGTGTTTGTAGGGCGGTAATCTTTTCTTCTAAATTGGCGATTAGCTTGGGTAAATTATCCAGCTCACGTTGTAATTTATAACTGAGCTTGGGTTTGTTGCTGGCCAAGTGTGCGTCTTCAATAACCGGCGCAGGTTTGTTGGCGATGCTTTGATTTTTGGGATTTTCTAATTCAGCCAACTGCTTTTGATATTTTAACCAATCGCTATAACCGCCAACGTAATGATGCACTTTCCCATCGTCTTCAAAAACCAGCGTACTGGTAACGACATTATCAATAAACTGTCGATCATGACTGACGACGATCAAGGTGCCGTCATACTCGACCAAACGTTCTTCCAACACTTCCAGCATGTCGACGTCCAGATCATTGGTGGGTTCATCGAGGATTAACAGGTTGGCAGGTTGCGTGAAGAGTTTTGCCAGCACCACACGGTTACGTTCGCCGCCTGATAATGCTTTAATCGGCGTCATCGCACGTTTGGCGCTGAATAAAAAATCGCGCAGATAACCAATCACATGACGATCTTTATTATTGAATTGTAAAAAATCACGACCATCGCCAACGGTTTCAGCAATGGTTTTGTCTAAGTCAAGTTGTGCATGAATTTGGCTAAAATAACCAATTTGTAATTGCGTGCCCAATTTGACGGTGCCGCTGTCGGGTAGGCGGTTGCCCAGCAGTAATTCCAACAGCGTGGTTTTACCAACGCCATTGTTGCCGATAATCCCCACGCGATCGCCGCGCATCATTTTGAGTGAAAAATCTTTTAATAGAACACGATCACCAATTTTGTAATTCAAATTACGCGCTTGAATCACTTGTCGCCCGGACGCTTCGCTCTCTTGTAGCGCAATTTTGGCTTTGCGTTGTTTCGGCAAACGGGCAGCATATTCGCGACGCAGTGCTTCTAATGCACGCACACGTCCTTCATTGCGAGTGCGTCTGGCTTTAACGCCCTGACGAATCCAGATTTCTTCTTGATCCAGTCTTTTGTCAAATAACGCGTCTTGCGTGGCTTCCGCTTCGAGCAGCTCTGCTTTGTGACGTAAAAAATTGGCATAGTCACCCGGCCAGCTGCTGAGATGGCCGCGATCAAGTTCGATAATGCGCGTGGCAAGTCGCTGCAGGAACAAGCGATCATGGGTGATAAATAATACACAGCCGGGATAATATTTAATGGTCTGTTCTAACCACTCAATGGTTTGAATGTCCAGATGGTTGGTCGGTTCGTCAAGCAAGAGTAAATCGGGCTGTGATACCAAGGCTTTACCCAACAGCGCTCGTCGTTGCCAGCCGCCGGAGAGTTCGCGTAACGTCAATGCGGCAGGCAGATTGAGCTGGGTGAGGGTGGTTTCGACTTGGCGATCAATTTCCCAGCCGCCATTGGTTTCGATATACATCTGCAATTGTTCAAGTTGCTGCAGGATATCGCGCTTAGCGGGTTGATGGCTCAATGCTTGATATTGATCAATGGCCGTGCTCAGATGTTCAAGTCCACTTTTGACCAGCGCATCAACACGAATATCGAGTTCAGTCGGCAGTAATTGATCGAGGCGGCTGATACGCAGATTTTGTTGAAAACGAATCTCGCCATCATCTACATAAGTTTGGCGCATGATGAGTTTTTGCAGTGTGGATTTACCGGCACCATTGCGGCCAATTAAACACACACGCTCGCCGGGTTCCAGCGTCATGCTGGCATGTTTTAACAGCGGTTGATCACCAAACGCTAGGCTTACATCATCTAGGTGTATCAGGGGCATACGGTACTCGGTTTTTTATCGAAAATTCAAACAAGTTTGTAGCAAACGTTTAACGCTGTTCATTCCCAGATGAAGCGCTTGTTCAATCTCAAGCAGACTAATGGGCTTTGCGGATAATCCGGCCGCTGCGTTCACCACTAAACAGATGCTGGCATAAGCAATATTTAATTCGCGCGCCAGTGCGGCTTCTGGCATGGCAGTCATGCCAACAATATCGCAGCCATCGCGTTGTAAGCGGCGAATCTCAGCTGCGGTTTCTAAACGTGGGCCTTGCGTGCAGCCATACACGCCGCGCTCGCTGATGGGCATGCCAATAACGCTGGCGGCCGCAATTAATTGCTCGCGTAAACTTGCATCAAATGGTTCGCCGAACTCGCAGTGCTGCACCTGTTGCAGGCTCGAATAGCTATGTTCACGACCATAGGTGTAATCAATGATTTGATCAGGAATGACCACCTGCGGTGCATCGCGCATATCGGGATGAATGCCGCCCACCGCGTTGACGGCATATATTGCCGTGCAGCCCATTTGTTGCAAGGCGGCGATGTTAGCACGGTAATTAATTAAGTGGGGTGGCAAATGATGCGGAGAACCATGACGTGCCAAAAAATAAATGCAATGCTTGTCGGTTTGCCACACTTCAAAAGGCGCAGATGGTGCGCCATAAGCAGTATCAACCGATTGTAGCTGCGTACTTTCTTGCCAGTGATTAAGACCTGCCTGCCAATGATTAAGACCAGAACCACCAATTAAACCAATATGGGCCATAAGATTCTCTTTGGGTCAGCCTGTGTTTTTACATTGCAGTGGCAAAAATTAATCGCTGATGATGTTGGACGTCAGTAGAGACAAGGCATGCCTTGTCTCTACAATATGGGTGAAGAGTTTAGTATCAACTCTATTCCGGTAACGCATAAATATTCGTGAGATTACGAAAATAACCTTGATAGTCCATGCCATAGCCAAAGACATAACGATCAGGCACGGGTAGACCAATATAATCAGCTTGTAGCGTAGAGGTTTTGCGATCATGTTGCTTTTCTACCAGTACCGCTGTGAGTACACGGCTTGCCCCTTGGGTATGACACGCGTTGATTATGCTCTGCAAGGTTTCACCTTGATCCAAAATATCATCCACGATCAGCACGGTACGCTGCTCGAACGAGAGTTTTGGCAGGGCTTGCCAGATTAAATCGCTGCCTTGTGTTTCATTGCCATAACGCGAGGTTTGCAGATAATCGCATTGCAATGGAAACGTCCATTGTCGTAACAGCTGGCTAAAAAACGGCAGGCCCCCATTCATCACGCAACAAATGATGGGTTGTGCATTCGCAATATCGTCCGCAATTTGCGTCGCCATTTGCGTAATGCGGGTTTGAATTTGTGGCTCTTTATATAAGCACTCGGCTTGGTTTTGCAGAGTGGTTAATTGTAGTAACGTGAGTTTGGTCATAAGTTTAGCGTTTTGTGAATGGAATGGGTTTAACTTAATAGCTTTTCAATGCTTTGTTGTGCCAGTCGTCGTTCGGTGCTTTCTGCAAAGGTTTGCCAATGCCAACCGGTTGCGCGTCTTAAGATAGAGCGTTGTGATAACGGCAAGCTTGAGGCATCGCGTAAACCGTCCAGTAGCAACCGCGCATCTTGACGATGATTGCATAACAATAATAGATCACAGCCGGCATCCAGAGCTCGCAGGCCGCGCTCAACGGGATCACTGATCCACTCTTTAGCACCAGCCATATTGAGGTCATCACAAAACACTAAACCTGCATAGTTCAACTGTTGACGTAGTAGCGTTTTTAACCAGTAAGACGAAAATGCGACTGGCTGATCATCGACATGTTGAAAAATAATATGCGCCGTCATTAACGCGGGCAGCTTGGTAAACAACCGTTGAAAAACATGCAAATCATTATCCGCGATTTCATCAAACGGACGCGTATCGTAAGGCAGCATGGCGTGTGAGTCGGGTGCAACCCCGCCGTGACCGGGAAAATGTTTGCCGGTTGCCGCCATGCCCGCACGCGCCATACCGGCCAGATAAGCGCTAGCCAAAGCATGCAAGCAATCCATATCGGCACTAAAGGCGCGATTGCCAATGACTTCAGATATTTGTCGATCCAGATCCAGCACGGGTGCAAAACTTAAATCGATATCCAAACTTAAAATTTCACCGGCCATTAACCAACCCAGTTGCTCAGCCAGCTGTTCACCACCGGCTGCATCACGCAGCCACACGGCTTCACAGCGTTGCAATGCGGGCAAACGGGTTAGTGGATGTTGAATGCGCTGGACGCGGCCGCCTTCTTGATCGATGCACAAAATGAGCTCAGGACGAATCGCGCGTATGCTGCCGATGAGTGCTTGTAGTTGCGTGATGTCTTGAAAGTTACGACTGAATAAAATTAAGCCACCGAGTGTCGGGTGCAGCAATAAATGCCGATCTTCATCGCTTAATGAGGTACCCTCAATATCAATGATCACGCGACCTGTTAGCGCGGACGCTGGAGATGACATAGCTTTATTCCTGTCCAAAATGATCGCCATTATAAAGAATTTTTATCCATGTAAGCATTTTTATGGTGTTAACCTGTGTAAACCGGGGTGTTAACAATTTCTACCCGTGTGCCGATGGGCGTTAACGCAAACAGTTCAACCATGGCGGGTGGATGCAATCGAATACAGCCATGTGATCGAGGAATGCCCAGCGGTTCGGTATCCGGCGTGCCGTGAATATAAATATAGCGCTGCATGGTATCGCACTTGCCCAAACGATTAAAGCCTACTTCAAGGCCACTCAACCACATAATGCGCGACAAAATCCAATCACGATCGGGAAATGCAGCCGCCAGTGCTTGGCTATAGCGTTCACCGGTTGGGCGTCTGCCCACAAAAACCGTATTGTTCTCACAAGAATCGCCAATTTTAGCGCGAACATAATGGAGGCCGAGCGGAGTGCAGCCGGAGCCTTTCAGTTGTCCAGGGCCTTTTAACGCGGAAGAGATCGGGTATTGGCGAATTAAATGGTTTTGATTCCACAAAAATAGTTGTTGGCTAGCGAGTTCAATAATAATGTTCACAGATGCAATACCGCTTTAAGTTTTATTGATGGATGTTACGCAGTCCTTGAAAATAGTTGGCGCTGTCCGTTAACCCGAACGACGCCTCCCCCTGCCAAGGCTAGCGTATGCACACAACTCGGTACGCATTAAATTCCCCTCCATTGGAGGGGTACGCCGTAGGCGGGGGGTGGTCTTGTTAAAAGGACCACCCCGTCAGGCTGCGCCTGCCACCCCTCCAATGGAGGGGTGGCAGGCCAATACAAACACGCTAGCCTTGTCAGGCGAGGGAACCGTTCCGACAAAAAATTTCTCGGCTTTGCGTAACATCAGCTATTCATATTTATTTGCGCTTAACGCCCTGAATTCGAAAACGCAGATTAATTGCACATAAAATATTGCGCGTAATATAAAGAGCGCCGCACGGTATTGCTATGAAAGTTTTTTAGTAGCAGTAGGGTTTTTAATGAAACAGTTTTAAATATTTTATTGATTCAATCCGGGAAAATTTATCGGTTACAAGAAAAATCTTTACTTGAATGATTTTGCCGTTTAATTTGTGATGCGGCGCACAGAAATATTTGTTTCAAGTTTGTCATGCAGAATGCACGCAACAAGCTTTGATGGAACAAGATTTGTTGCAAAATGCTTTTTTAATTTTTAATGCGCATTTTTTTTGCGGTTTGCCGTTTTTGCATCAGCAGTGCATAGGAGTTTTTTTAGTTTAGCTACTAAATCATACGCAATGTCAGACAAGGAGCTTAGTCGTGAGCAACGATGTGAAACCAGCCGTAGGAAATGACACAGTTGATGTGGATTCCTTTAAACGAGATCTTTTGGTTAACGATATTATTTGTTTTGGCGATGATCTGCGGGATCTACATGATCAATATCCCCCATGCTCGCAGAGAGTTATCGAAGACAGTGAGCTTCTTGCGGTAACCAGAAGTACGCATGATTCCATGGATGCCGGTAGAGCCAGTGACAGCAATAGCACTAGCGATGTTAAATCCCTACTCGATGCAGAAGCCGTACAAGAAATCGTATCAATAGAAGAAGACTGCGCTGACTATATTGTTCGTTATCTAGAAAATTTGGGGGTTGAATATGTCTTTGGCATACCCGGCGGCAACATTGAGCCATTTTATAATGCGCTTGCAAGAGCAGAAAAACGTGGCACGCTCAAACATGTTACGGCCCGCCATGAATCCGGCGCAGTTTTTATGGCAGAAGGTTATTATCGTGAAACCGGAAAGCTTGGCGTTGTCTGCACGACAACGGGCCCCGGTACCACCAATGCGATCACCGGCGTTGCCTGTGCCTATGGAAATTATGCTCCGATTTTGTTGATCACCGCACAAACGGGATTGTCGACGTTTGGGCGGGGGGCTTGGCAAGAGTCGTCGGGAGCTACCGGTGCCGACAGCGTTGCAATGTTGGATTCAATTACGCGTTATAACTCTTTAGTTTCTCATCCAAAGCAGTTGTTAACCCTGTTAGATAAAGCTGTGATGTATGCTTTTGGTCCCACGCCCGGGCCTGTGCATCTTTCCATTCCACGTGATATTTTTACGCAAAAATGTGATCACATCAGGTATGCACGTTCTCAATCTAGCTTGGAAAGTTTAATGACAATTAGTCCAGACGTAGAAGTATTAATGCGATTGCAGTTGTTATTAAAAAATGCAAAAGACGTAGTTATCTTGGTCGGAAACTATGCAAGAAATTGTAGTGATTTGATTCTGCAATTGGCTGAAAAAAATAACTGGCGATATGTGACCTCGCCGGGTGCAAAAGGCTATGTTCCATCAGAGCATCCTTTGTGTGCAGGTGTTTATGGTGTGGCTGGTCATGAGCAAGCTAAGATTTTATTAGAAAATCCAAACGGTGGCGTTATATTAGCCATAGGTTTAGAGTGTAATGAACCTAATACCTGTGGATGGGTTTCCAGTTCCATTTGTTCAAATCGATTAATTCAAATTGCAGACAACTTTGAATTGCTCACTTCGCCCAGTTGCGCATTGATGAAAATCTATACTGCACCATGTTTGGTATTGCAGCATTTACTTGCCGTAAAAAATAAGGTGATTGAATTTAATTATGCTCGTATAGCATCAATTTATTCGCCCAAGCTAGCCAACCGGCAGAGTGGTGCTGCATCAAAACCGAAGCTTAGCTTAGTTCAAAAAGTACGGGATTGCGTCGATCTTGTTAGGCCCCAAGATTTACTGTTTTTTTTAAATGAAACGCTACCTGATGACGTTAGGGTAGTGATGGATATTGGTAATAGTTTTCTTTGGGGGATACACTACTGGAACTTTCGGCATCAGCCCAAGTTTACCCACAACAAAAATTTGTTTGTTATCGATAATGGTATGGCGTCTATGGGTTGGGCTATCGGTGCAGCTAATGGCATTGCGTTGGGTAACCCTTCGGCGTGCATATTGTGTGTCACTGGAGACGGCGCTGTTTTAATGTCAGGCCAAGAGCTAACGGTGGCAGTCGAGCAACAGCTCAATATTATTTTTGTGGTATTAAATGATGGTTGCTTAGGTACGGTAAAGCATGGCCAAATTTTGGCCGGTGCTGAAAAAATTGCGTTTAAATTGCCAAAGGTCAATTTCGCTATGATGGCAGAAGCGCAAGGTGCGCAAGGCATATTGATTAAAAGTCTTGATGATCTTCAGGGTGTTGATCTGTTAGCGAATAGACGTCATGGTCCTGTTTTATTGGATGTTTGGATTGATGCTACTCAGTCGCCACCTTTAAAGACTCGTGTTGATGCGCTGAATACTGCATAAAAAATCGAAGTTATTATTAAAGACAAATCATGTAATATCGCGATTAGTTGCGTTGTCGTATCGCAGAGGCTTTAAGTCACTTAATGTTAAATTCCGAAAAACTAAACGAAGCAGTTCTCGGATTAGAACACGCTTACTTTTTCCCTTTTTTTATGCAAGCCCCTGCTTTTTTGCGAGCCTTGTTGGTTGCAGATGGTACGGTTACCAAGTTAATCGAAGCTTACGTACTAGAATCGTTACAAGTAGTATTGCATTCGCAACAACCGATTTCAGATCAACCAGCAGCGCTAGGTTTGCATCTCAATAAAAGTGATCGTTACCTGCATCGGAAGATTTCATTAGTGGGGTCGAGATCATCAAGCGTATATCTACTGGCGGAATCGTGGATTGATTTCAATTTGTTTGAAGATAAGGTCCATCAAGATTTTTTACAGGCAAAAATCGGGATTGGCGAAATCATACAGAAATTTGCATTACCGAGCTGTCGAAAGATGGTGAGTTATTTTTCAGAAGAAGAAAATCAACAACGCTTTTTTGGCAGAACCTACGTGATACATGTGAATCAGCAGCCGGCCATACAGATTACTGAGAAATTTCCTTTAAACCTATACTTATTGAAAATACCTAATGAATGAATCTGTAAAAGATAATGACATGCTGAATCAGCCGCTGGAAACCATCAAAACAAAGATATGGTTAGAGGAGGCTGCCGCTTCGCATCCCTTTATCACCGAAAAACAATTTTTACGCGGTTACGATGTGCAGCAAGATTTGCTGCCCAATATTTCTTGGCATTCCTATTTGTACTTACTGTTTTTTAACGAGTTGCCTGAAAAAAATCAGTTACGATTGTTTGAAGTGCTGAGCATCGCTTTAGCCAATCCCGGCCCGCGTGATCACAGTGTATTAGCAGCCATGACTGCCGGTGCCGCCGGTGCCACGCAAGCCGCGAGTTTGATTTCGGCCTTAGCTGCAGGGGCTGGTGTCGCAGGTGGTGCACGCGAAATTTTCTATTTGTACCAAGCCTGGCAAGAGTGCGGATTGAAAGTTGAGCAATGGCTTGAGTATCTGCCGCAATTTGAATGGGCTCATCCAGGCGAGACCTTTGCAAAAGTTGAACACCTTCTGGGTTTTCTGCCTTATGAAGGCGTGCATGCGCACTGGGTGCATGCAGCTTTGCATCAACTTGTACAATTACCGGGTGCTGAAAAATTTAATCACTTGCAATGGTTGTATCAACACTACGTGCATTTAGAAAAAATGCTCGACAGCACCCTCGCAATAACCCTGGTTGCCAGCGCGGCTTTTTTGGATTTGCAATTGAATGCAGAACAAGCAGAGCTATTATTTTTGTTGTTACGTTTACCCGGTGCAGCCGCACACGCTTATGAACAGCGTATTTTAGGGATCACTGAGTTTCCGTTTTGGCCACAGGGCATTAATTACCAGCCAGCGGTTTAATGATGGAAAATTCTGGTATGAAAAAATTAACAATTGAGCAATTAAAAAAATTTCAAAAAATTTATACTACGTCGGTTGGTTATTTAATTCCAGGTGAAACAGCTTTTATACGCGGCAAAGATATTTTTAAAGATTTAAAGGATGAGTCTTGGTTTTCTTTGTTGATGTTCTCATTAACGGGCAGGCAATTCACCAAAAACCAAATCTATCTATTTGAAAGTATTTGGGCTTTATCCACCAGTTATCCAGATGTGCGTTTATGGAATAATCGAGTTGCGGCGATTGCCGCAACAGCAGGCTCGACTACTAACTTATCAATCGCTGCAGCTATGGCGACTTCTGATACTTGCATTTTTGGTGGAGGTCCTTTTGCAGGCACTTACGATTTGTTGATGGAGGCAAAAATCCATTTGCAGACAGGTGGTTCATTATCAGATTTTTTACAGAAAAAATTTGAACAGCAACGCCAATATAAACTCTCTTCAAGTCAAGGTGAAAATCGCAGTGTTGCAGCGATCACAGGGTATGGCAGGCCACTTGTGAATCGTGATGAACGTATTATTCCATTGTTGGATAAAGCAAAATCGCTGGGTTTTGCAACTAGCGAGTATATTCAAATTGCTTTTGATATCGAAAAAACTTTATACGCCATGAATCGTAAAATGAGCATCACCATATCGTCTTTAATGTCTGCTTTATGCTTAGAGCAAGGTCTCACTAAATCAGTATATCAAGCCTATATTTCTATGTCTTTTTTAGCAGGGATTGTATCCGTTTATTATGATGTAGCGGCTAAACCCAGAAATAGTTTTTTTCCGATAGAAGTCAGCCAAGTCATTTATTATGGCAATGATAAGCGAGAATTGCCGCTGGGCGCTCGCTCACTTATTTGATAAGTCCAAGATCTTATACAGGGTTATTTTTCACTGTTTGGAAAAAAGCTCAACTCAAACCAAAAGCTGCGCCCTGCTAAAGGTAAATCATTATTGATGTTGGGCGTTGCTGGTTCACGTAGTTCGCTGTCAAATAAATTTTTAATGGCTAGGCCGTACTGCCAAGATTTGTCTGCGGTCGTGCGGTTAATATTGAGATCGGTTGTGTTGTAATCAGCGATTGCTGGGCGTGCATCACCCGCTGGGCGTTCTCGATCTAGTATCCAAGTGGTTTGTAGATTAGCTTTTATTCGATCAATTGGTTTCCATTCGGCGCGTAAATAAAAATCACGGCCGGGTGTGTTGCCTGCATCTTGGTTGGTGATTTCATTGGTGGATTGTTGTATGGACATATTGCCAATCAATTTGAGCTTGCGATTCACATCCCAGTCACTTTCGAGTTCAATGCCACGGCCAGTTTGTTCTCCAAAATTTTGTGCGGTAATTGTAAGTGCCGGGGGTGTATCAGGCAGATAAGTAATAATGTCCTGCCATTTATAACGAAATAGATTTAATCCGGTACGAAGGGTTGGGGTTGGGTGATAATCAAATGCTAGCTCTAAACTTTTTAAAGTTTCTGGATTTAAGTTTGGATTGCCTAAACCGACAGGGTTATTGACGACACTGGTATCTGCAAATGCAGGCGCACGGAATGCTTGGCCGTAAAGCAGTTTTGTTGTCATGTCATAACTCGTGTTCCATACCAATGCTATCCGAGGATTTACAGTATCGCCAAAATCAGAGTAATGATCGTATCGTACGCCACTGGTGAGCTCCCAATCATTGGCCAATTGCCAGATATCTTGTGTAAAAAGATAATAACTGGCACGGCTGATTTCAGGAATAAAGGCGGATGGTGTATCAGACACATCTACTAGTGAGCCATCAATGTTAAGCGGGGCGAAGGTTGCTGAATTAAAGTTCTTGGTTTCACGGATTTTATAAAAGCCATCATACTTACTGCCAAAACCAGTGCTAATAATGTGCCTACTAAATTGGGTAAACGTTAACATGGGTTGTATTTTAAAATGGCGCTCAAAAACTTCTGGGTTACCGCTAATGCCAAATGGAAATGCGCCGTTGCCTAAGTTGGCGCCTGCAGGAAACAGCATGGTATTTTTTTCTGTTGCCTGCGTGGTATTTAAATAACTAATTTCAAAATCCAGCTGTATATTTTTGCGGAAACTTTTGTCTTGAAATGTGAGGTCAGTATTGATGCGTTGGCTGCGATAACGTCCGCTATTATCGATCGCGTTGGCAATGCCTGCACCCAAGCCAAAATTTTGTCTATGTTGTATGCCTGTACGCCAGCGCCATAAGCCTTTGCTGACATCAAATCGCGCGTCCAAATTTTCTCGCGACAAGCTTGGGCCGCTGGGGGCTAAAGAGGCATCAGTGGATAGGAGTGCATCTAAACCACTTTGCGCATCACTTTCTATGATTTCTTTCTGACCATCGGAATCGTGTAACTCTAAACCCCACGCCATTTTATAGCCGTTCCAATCTGCATGTGATAACGCCCATAGATCTTGTGTGTCAAAGCTGCCTGCTCGTACGCCAATTTCAGTGCCTTTAATGTCATCATAATTTTTGGTGATGATGTTGATCACACCCGCGAAAGCATCGGCACCATAAAGTGCTGAGCCAGGGCCACGAATTACTTCAATACGTGAAATCATTTGGACCGGCATTCCGCCCCACATGACATTGCGGTTTCCTTGATAGCTATTGGTAATCGGAATGCCGTTGATCAGCATCAATACCTGCGGATTAAATTTTGAGTAAATACCCCGAAAAGTGTAAATAGGATCATATCCAATACTATCCACTGCCACATGTAACCCTGGAACAGTTTCGAGAGCTTCGTCTATATCGGTCGCGCCTATGTTGGCAATTTCTTTGGAGGTGATGACGGAGGCGACGGCGGGAGCGGCGTAGATTAATTGCTCTTGGCCGGTGGCGATGCGGATCATGTCTTCGCTGCCGTAGAGTTGGAGCATTTCTTCTTCTGGGCTGAGGGCGAAGGCGGTGTTGGGTAAAGCGCTGAACATTGCCGAGCACAATGCGCTGGCAAGCAGCCAGGTTTTTATCGGTTGGTCCCAGGTTCTCATCGATTGGTCATTGTGGTGGTAAAAAATGTGGCGATAAAAAAAGTCGGTGAATAACATAGGGCATCCCTTCCCGTGAATTATTTGGCGCTCAATTCTTTAACCAACCTTGGTGCATTGTTAGCGTCAGTATTAACTATAGGAAAAAACTACACTTTTGCTGAAAAAAAACACTTAATCCGTGCTACGCGCTACAAGGTAAATTCAGTGGTAAATATTGTTTTGTTGTTTGCTGCGAAATTGTGGCATAAGGATGTCGTGGTAAAAAAAAATAAACCGTAATCTATCGTTTTGAAGGCACATCTTTAATTTGCAGAAAGTTAGTTTATCGACAGTAAGCCGACAGGTGACCGCAATAGATTGTGAATGCCTGCGTGTATTTAAGCAAATTATCACTAGAAAAAAATGCATCCCGTAAGGTAGACTCCGCAACCTAGAAAAATGAGTTTGTGTTTAATCAGTAGAGTGTTCGCGAATTGTCCGTATCGAATTTAAACGTACCGTAACGAATAGGATCATACCGTACAAGATCGGATCCTGCCGTAGAGACAAGGCATGCCTTGTCTCTACGAACAGGCGAACAGGCCGCATAACAACCCATAACCAAAACAGCTTCCGCAGCAAAAGGCGTTCAAGGAGTGATGAGCCACATGTTAACAAGGCTTAAGCGGTTCAGCGTAACGCATGTATTATTCGGGTTGATGATGTGGTTAATGATGGCCTTGATTATCAACACGGTTGCCTATGCCGTTGCGCCCAGCGCTGAACAAATTGAGCAATTCAAAAAATTATCACCCAGCGAACAAAAATCCTTAGCAAAAACATTTGGCGTAGACTTGCCTGCCAACATTCAAAGCACTTCTACTCAAAGCTTAGCTTTACCGAGGGTCGACCCTACACCGCAGGCCAGAGCAGCGGGTGATGATGAAATTGGCGATGAAAAAAACCAAGACGCCAAAGCAGACGCCCAATCAATTTCAGATAAATTAAAAAATAAACCTTCGGCTGACAAAAAAAATAGCAGCGCAGTCGATAAAAAAAACAGCAGCGAAATCGATAAGAAATTTGCCGATGCGGCCGCCACTGGTGAATTAGAAAAAGTCGCCGCCAGTGATAACGACGACAAACTTAAACCTTTTGGTTACGATCTATTTGCCAGCAGCCCCACCACCTTCGCGCCGGCCACCGATATCGCTGTGCCGGTAGATTACGTGCTCGGCCCAGGTGATACCTTAATCGTGCAGCTGTATGGCAAAGAAAATACCACGCAAGAATTAACCGTTAACCGTGAAGGCAGTATTCAGTTTCCACAGTTAGGCCCGATGGTCGTCAATGGTTTGAAGTTTGATGAATTTAAAAAGCAAATCGACAGCCTAGTCGCGGAAAAAATGATTGGCGTCAAAGCCAGCGTCACCATGGGTGCTTTACGTTCAATACAAGTGTTTGTTTTGGGTGAAGCCTATCGCCCGGGTGCTTATACCATCAGCGCTTTGTCCACGATGACCAATGCGTTGTTTGCTTGTGGCGGTATTAAAACCATTGGCTCGTTGCGCGGCATTCAATTAAAGCGCGGCGGTGAGCTGGTCGGCACTTTGGATTTATATGATCTGCTGCTGCGCGGCGATACCACCACCGATCAACGCCTGCAACCTGGGGATGTGTTATTTATTCCACCGGTGGGTAAAACCGTGGGTGTGTCGGGAGAAGTGAAGCGCCCAGCCATCTACGAAGTCAATGCCAGCACCACCGCTGAATTGTTAGTCGATCTGGCAGGCGGCTTTCAACCATCGGCTTATCCCAGCGCCTCGCGTGTCGAACGCATTGATAGTAAAGGTGATCGCACCGTCATCGATCTGGATTTGAAAACGTCATCTGGCCGCCGCTTTAACATGAAAAATGGCGACACCTTGGTGGTGTATTCGGTGTTGGATAAACTCGAAAATGTCGTGGTCATGAATGGCCATGTACATCGCCCCGGTTATTTTACTTGGCGAGCTGATCTACAGATTGCCGATGTGGTTGGGAATATCTCCGATCTCAAGCCCAATCCCGATTTGCAAACCGCTTTGCTCAAGCGTGAAATGGGTTCCGAACGCTTACTGGCGTTTGAGCTGGTGGATTTGGCTGCTGCCTTACGCAAGGACACTTTGGCCAACCGTTATTTAAAACCGCGCGATGAGTTGATTGTTTTTGGTGCCAGTGATGCTGAACGCGCGCAATCGCTGAAAAAATTTATCAGCACGCTCGAACTACAAGGCACCCGCAGCCAACCGGCTAATGTGGTGAAAGTAACTGGCCACATTCGAGCCGAAGGCGCCTATCCACTAACGCCGAACATGACCATTAAGCAATTGTTGAGTTTGGCTGGTGGCTTGCAACCCGATGCCCAACAAAACCTAGCCATAGTCGCGCAAAAGGATAGCGTCACCGGTCGCTATACTTTTGTACAAATATCTTTGTTGGACGCAGTAACCACCTACACCTTACGAGCGCAAGATCAACTTTTCATCCTGAGCAATACCGAAGCGCGCACTGACTTGTTCGCCAATATTCTGCAAGATGTGCAATCCTACAGTTGGCAAGGTGCCGCGACACCTATTGTAGAAATCGGTGGCGCGGTGCGTTTCCCTGGTCTATATCCGTATGTTGCCGGAGCCCGTGTACAAGATTTAATACAAATGGCCGGAGGCTTAAAAGAGCAAGCCTACTTATTATCCGGCGAACTCACGCGGCGTATTGTTGATAACGAACAAGCATTTCATATCGAACACTCGCTCATTGAACTCAAAAATCAACAAGCGATTAATCAAATTTTGCAGCCACGTGATCAAGTGATGATCCAGCAAATTCCCAGTTGGGGTGAAAAGAAAACCGTCCAAGTAAAAGGCGAAGTACGTTTCCCCGGCGAGTATCCCATCTCCAACGGTGAAACCCTCGCACAACTGTTAGAGCGAGCCGGTGGTTTAACTGAGCAGGCTGACGCCAAAGGCGCAATGTTCTTGCGCACCAGCTTAAAAGAAAAAGAAGCCGAAGCGCTTGAGCGTTATAAAACGCAACTCGATCAAGAAGTCACTCAGCTGGAAAAAGAAGCCGCCACCAATGATAACAAGCTTGCCGATAAAAAAGCCGTTGGTGCCAAACTGCTCAGCCAAGTCGAAAAAGCCGCACCCGTGGGTCGGTTGGTGATTGATCTGCCTGGTTTATTAAAACTATCGCCTGAGCAACGTTTAGCCTCAGCTCAAAATGTAATCCTACGCGATGGCGATCAGCTCGTTGTGCCCATGCAAATTCAAGAGGTGTCTATTCTTGGCGAAGTACAATACGCGACATCCCATTTGTATATGAAAAAACTCAACGCTCATGATTACCTCGCCAAGAGCGGCGGCGTCACCCGCATTGGTGATCAAAAGAGAGCCTATATCATCAGCCGCGATGGCAACGTCAAGCCGCTGAGTAAAAGATTTTTATTCTTCCGAGCAAGCAGCAAAATCGAACCCGGTGATACGATTATTGTGCCGATGGATATTGATCGCGTGAGTCCGCTTGTTTATTGGACGAGTGTGAGTCAGATTTTGTTCCAGTTAGCGACAACGGCAGCGGCGTTGAAGACGGTCGGGGCGATTTAATTTATGGTTTCGCATCACGCATCGACTCATATAAAAGCTGATACCTTAATTGATTTTGAGGAATTATTTTCTCTTCTTTGGCATTCAAAATATTGGATTTTTTTTTGTATTGTGTTGTCCACAGCTGCAGCATGGAGTTATATATTGATATCTACTCCTTACTATAGTGCAACTGTATTGGTTCAGGCTGTCAGCAAGCAAGGCGATGGTTCCATTTCTGGACTGTCAAAAAGTTTGGGTGGGTTAAGTAGTCTTGTCGGTTTAAACGATGTGAATAGCAGTACGGCTGTCAATTTGGCGACTTTAAGCTCTCGTCAGTTTTTGACGCACTTTTTGGAGCAAAACAAAATTGCGGCAGTTTTGTATGCTAATGAGTCATCCGCGAACGAATCGCCAAAAGTAGTATCTGATGCGTCAGATGTTTATCAATATTTCAGTCAATTAATGGCCATACAAAATGATAAAAAAACAGGCTTGATAAATTTAACCATTCAATGGAAAGATCCCAAACTAGCAGCAGATTGGGCGAATGAATTAGTTGCAGCAGTTAATGCGTATTTACGTGAGGACGCTATTAAGGATACGAAAAACAGCATTCTTTATTTGCAAAAAATGGCCTCTGAAACAAAAGAGCTAGAGGTTCGTGAAGTGATCTATCAGTTGCTTGCTAATGAGATTCAGTCTATTAAAATGGCAAATATTCGTAGTGATTTCGCTTTTAAGGTAATTGATCCCGCTGTCAAACCCAAACTGCCGAGTAAGCCGAAGAAAATGGAAATCTTGATGATGGGATTTTTTGTTGGGTGCTTGCTTGCAGCAGCAGTGGTGTTACTGAAGTTAATGTTGCCATCGTTACGTTTAAATTATCTGAAGCTGACTAATGTTCCTAAAGATGGTCAAGTTGTCTAAAGACGAATAAATTTTATAAAGCTGAATAATGCCTAAGATCATTTTAAATAATGCAAAGTTTTTTGAGAGTACACAGGGTCAGAGTTTGCTGGATGCTGCAACTCGAGCCGAAATTGCGCTGCCTTATAGTTGTCGTACTGGTAGATGTAGCAGTTGCAAGTCAAAAGTTTTAAGTGGTGAAACAGTTGCGCTATTTAATGAAGAAGGGCTTTCTCAAAGTGAGCAAGCAAACGGTTGGATTTTAAGTTGCGTTAGATCGGCTACAACTGATATAGAACTTGAAATAGAAGAGCTGTGTGCGTTAAAACTGCCACCCGTTAAAACATTACCGTGTCGAATTGATACGATAGAAAAAGTTGCGCCCGATATTATTCAAGTAGGGCTTCGCTTGCCACCAACCAGCAGCTTTGTTTTTTATCCTGGGCAATATATTAATGTTATCGCCCAAGGTGGGTTGCGTCGGAGCTATTCATTAGCAAATGTATTTACTTCCGAAGCAAATACTGCCAATAACAGGCTTGAATTGCATATTCGTGCTACACCCGATGGCAAGATGTCTTCTTATTGGTTTGATAATGCAAAGCCAAATGATTTACTGCGACTGGAAGGCCCTTTAGGGACTTTTTTCTTGCGGAATATAGCGGGGCTTGATTTAGTATTTTTGGCAACGGGAACAGGTATTGCGCCCGTCAAAGCGATGCTAGAATCGGTTAATCATTTGTTAGCGGAAGAGCGCCCTCAATCGATCACGGTTTACTGGGGTGGTCGCAATCCCGTTGATTTTTATTGGACGCCCACAGAAAGTATTTTGAAATTGTGTCGCTTCGTTACCGTGTTGTCGCGTGTTGATCCATCCTGGTCGGGTGAAAATGGTTATGTGCAATACGTTTTCAGTAATGATCAATCGGATTTGAGTCATTCTGTTGTATTTGCTTGTGGATCAGACAAAATGATCCACGACGCTCGCGAATTATTAATGATGAAAGGATTACCCCAAAACCGGTTCTATTCCGATGCTTTTGTTTGTTCGGGCTAAAAATGCATTTTAGAATCGCATTTTGAAATTCCATATAAATCCAGGTTAAAAACTATTTAGAAAAACTTAGAGGAATAGAGTAAATGAAAGCAGTAATTCTGGCCGGTGGTTTGGGTACAAGGCTTAGTGAAGAAACCTCAACACGACCGAAACCCATGGTGGAAATTGGTGGTAAACCGATTTTATGGCATATCATGAAAACCTATTCCTATTATGGTATCCACGATTTTGTTATTTGCTGTGGTTACAAGGGGTATGTGATTAAGGAGTATTTTGCCAATTATTTTCTGCATACTTCTGATGTAACTTTCGATATGAAATCCAATAGTATGCACGTCCATGAAAAGCGCGCAGAGCCTTGGACAGTAACGCTGGTTGATACTGGTGATGAATCGATGACGGGTGAGCGGCTGCGACGTATTTCTCAGTATGTACAGAACGAAGAAGCATTTTGTTTTACCTATGGTGATGGTGTTGGTGATATTGATATTGAGGCGACTTTAGCTTTTCATCGTGATCATGGTAAAGCTTGTACTTTAACGGCAACTTATCCTCCTGGTCGTTTTGGTGCACTGGATATCAATAATAAACGGGTCATGAATTTTAAAGAGAAGCCTAAAGGTGATGGTGCCATGATCAATGGTGGTTTTTTTGTGTTGTCACCAAAGGTATTAACGTATCTAAAAGGTAAAAATGACATTTGGGAACAAGAACCTTTGATGCGGTTGGCAGAGGACGGCGAGTTGATGGCCTACGAGCACCAAGGTTTTTGGCAGCCAATGGATACATTGCGTGATAAGCAAATGCTAGAAGAGCTATGGTTAGCTGGAAAAGCGCCTTGGAAAAAGTGGAGCTAATCTCCTCCAGCTCACATCATGTTTTCATAGGAATGTAGTATTTTTTGTACGGATACTTGTTCAGTGAACTCTGCTTCAAACCTTGCCCGAGCACCTTGAGAAAGTTTTGCATGTTCTGTTTCTGAGCTGAGAATTCGATTGCAAGCGTCTGCCAATGCCATTGCATCTCCAACAGGTACATTAAAGCCGCTGACACCATGCTGATTAACCCAGGAAACACCTGAGCCTGGTATATCGCTGGCTACAATCGGCAATCGATAGGCCATGGCTTCTAATAAAACAACACCAAATGCTTCAGCTCTGTAGGTAGAGGGTAAGCAGTAAAGTGATGCTTTGGAAAATAATGTATGTAACATCTCATCGCTTATTTTTCCCGTCATAAGAACTTTGGTTGTGAGTTTTGAAGTACGAATGCTATTTTGCAATTGATCTTCAAGGGGGCCCCCGCCCACGATCACAATCAGCGTGTCATCGCGAATGAATGGCGCGGCTGCTATTAAAACATCGAATCCTTTGTAAGGAACCAATCGACCCACGGACAATATCAATTTTTTTCCCGATATTTTATCGATATGCGTTTGTGGTTTATCGATAAGTTTTTGTGGCAAAGCCCCACTCGCTGTTGCCATTTCTGTAGCAGTAGTCGCCGCATGTTTTGTTGCATCAGGAATTCCGATGGGTACCACCACAACTTTAGAATGAAAAGGTTTTAGCGTAGGGGAAGTATCCGCATAAATTTGTGAAGTGGACACAATGCAGTCTGCTCGTTTTAATAAAGCATTTTCAAGCGGCCGTAGCAGGCGACCCAGTATGCCTTTGTTGAGGACATCGCTGTGCCAATGAACGAGTAATCGTGGAGTTTTGCCAATCAATAGAGCGCACAGTGCACCTAACATATTAGGTACATGTAAGTGCACCAGATCGGCGCTGCGTCCCATTTTCCAGCACAACGCAAAATACTTCAATCCAAGCGGTTGAGATGCGATCATTTTATTAATCGGCGTGCGTATCACCCGAACACCTTCCATCATTTCTTGATAATGAGTCGATGTTTTTGCAAAGCAAATGACAGTTACTTCGTAGCCAATAGATGCAGCGCCACACGCAAGACTCTTGGTGACGCTTTCAATGCCGCCATTGTCTGGCGGATAGTATTTCCCGATATGAACTATTTTTTGCACGAAAATCCTTTTTAACATCGCAATCTTGAAAAAAAATTGGGCTATGTCTTGTGCCGGGGGTATTAGTTGAAAAATTTTTATTAGCCAATGTTTAAAATGGTCCCTGATCATACAACAGCGTGTCACATTTGTGTTGTACCTCTTTTTAAAAATTGTTTCTAGAAAACATGGAACAAAGGGTGCAACAACAAGTAGAATCACACAACTTAAAGTTCATGTATCATGCTGATCAGCTATGCTGAGAGATAGATAAATAGCTGCCAAATGTTGTTTTACGCATGTGTTTATTCTCGTTTGGGAAATGGAATTCATAAATGTACAGTATCGACCCACAGTTTTGGCGAGGCAAACGCGTATTTTTGACTGGCCATACCGGTTTTAAAGGCAGTTGGTTAAGTTTGTGGCTGCAATCGATGGGGGTTGAGCTGTTTGGTTTTGCGCTCGCGCCGCCGACAAGTCCTGCTTTATTTTTAGAAGCAAAGGTTGCCGAAAGCATGACCAGCGTTACGGGTGATGTTCGTAGCTACTCTGAAGTCGCTTCCGCTATGTCGGAATGCAAGCCAGAAATTGTTATTCATATGGCCGCACAGCCATTAGTCCGTTATTCCTATCAAGCACCAATAGAAACTTATGCGACCAATGTCATGGGAACCGTGCATGTTTTGGAAGCCGCGCGTGAAGTTGGTAGAGTGAAGGCGATTGTCAACGTCACCACCGATAAATGTTATGAAAATAAAGAATGGATGTGGGGTTATCGTGAAGATGAACCCATGGGTGGCTCTGATCCTTACAGTAACAGTAAAGGCTGCTCGGAATTAGTCACCCAAGCGTATCGTCGTTCTTTTTTTCACGATGGTGGAATCGCTTTGGCATCTGCGCGGGCAGGAAATGTGATTGGTGGCGGTGACTGGGCGTTAGATCGATTGATCCCAGATATTTTGCGTGCGTTTGAATCCAATAAGCCTGTTATTATCCGCAATCCCTCAGCAACAAGGCCTTGGCAACATGTGTTGGAACCCTTGTCTGGTTATCTTTTACTGGCAGAAAAATTATATATGCAAGGCCAACCGTGGGCGGAAGGATGGAATTTTGGACCCAAGGAAGACG
Organism: Gammaproteobacteria bacterium; assembly: GCA_031409375.1. Lineage (GTDB taxonomy): Bacteria > Pseudomonadota > Gammaproteobacteria > Pseudomonadales > JANQJO01 > JANNXD01. Next base: position 23,841 of record JANNXD010000139.1, read on the forward strand.
ATGCTAAACCTGTGCAGTGGATTGTTGAACAACTTGTAAATTTGTGGGGCGATGGCGCAAGTTGGCAGTTAGACAACGCCGAACATCCCCATGAGGCGCATTATTTGAAATTAGATATTTCAAAAGCTAAGTCGCGATTAAATTGGTATCCACGCTGGGATTTGTGTACTGCACTCCATCAGATTACCGCTTGGCATCATGCATGGTTGGCACGAGACAATATGCAGGCGTTTTGTTTGCAGCAAATCAAACTTTTCATTAATCAAAATAAACTTTGATTAAAATAAACTCTAAAAGGTACGGTGTTAAGGGTATGGTCATGAATATTCATAAAACGCCTGAAACGATTCGGCGTCAAATTGCAGAATTGGTCGATGAATTTGCACAAATTACATTCGCCCCCAAGATGTTTGTTTCAGGCCAAACACCAGTGCCAGTCTCTGGAAAAGTGATTGGTGCTGCTGAACTTAAAAATATGGTAGAGGCCAGCTTGGATGGTTGGCTAACTACGGGGCGTTTTAATGATGCTTTCGAAAAAAAGCTGGCAAATTATTTGGGTGTGCAATTTTTGATTACGGTGAACTCCGGTTCTTCTGCGAATCTGGTGGCATTCTCGACACTGACTTCTTCACGATTAGGAGATCGAGCCATTCAACCGGGTGATGAAGTCATTGGTGTGGCGGCAGGCTTTCCGACCACGGTCAATCCCATTCTACAATTTGGTGCCGTTCCTGTTTTTGTTGATGTTGAGCTGGCTACACATAACATTGATGCGTCCAAAATCGAAGCGGCCATTTCACCCAAAACGAAAGCAATTATGTTGGCTCACTCATTGGGCAATCCATTTAATGTGCATGTAGTGTCCGCCTTGTGCAAGAAATATAATCTTTGGTTGGTTGAAGATTGTTGTGATGCGCTGGGCGCAACTTACAACGGTCAATTAGTGGGTACATTTGGTGATATTGCAACGCTGAGTTTTTATCCGGCTCACCATATCACGATGGGAGAAGGTGGCGCTGTATTTACCAATAATGCGGAATTAAAACTAATTGCAGAATCGTTTCGGGATTGGGGGCGTGATTGTTATTGTCCACCGGGTAAAGATAATACCTGCAATAAACGTTTTTGTTGGCAGCTGGGTGATTTGCCTGAAGGTTATGATCATAAATATACCTACAGCCACCTCGGTTACAATCTTAAAATTACTGACATGCAGGCAGCTTGTGCGCTTGCGCAATTGGATCGTGTTGATGAGTTTATTGCGGCGCGACGATCAAATTTTGCCTACTTGAAAGATCGTTTAAAAAACTGCGAGCAGTTTCTGCATCTTCCTGAAGCGACTCCAAACTCTGATCCTTCATGGTTTGGTTTTCCGGTTATTTTAAAAGATACTGCCGGCGCTTTGCGTGTTGATTTGATTAACTATCTAGATCAAAACAAAATTGGAACTCGGCTATTATTTGCAGGTAACTTAACACGTCAGCCTTACATGATCGGCAGAAATTTTCGCATTAGTGGCCAGTTAACCAATACCGATATTGTGATGAATCAAACTTTCTGGCTCGGTACTTATCCAGGGCTGACGACGCAACATTTGGATTATATCGTCGATAAACTTGAAGAATTTTTTGGTCTTAATTTTTGATGCAACCTTTACGTGTTGTAATTTTTTTCCGAATATCGCCCCCGGCGGTACTGAGCGGCTTATTCATACCCTGTTACTTGAATGGGCAACGTACTACCGCATTGAATGTGTATTGTTTTGAATGGTATCGAGAAAGGTGGCTGACGCAAATTCACTGCTTTGTTACGGCATTAATATTTTGATTAACTTAGGGCGCTTGCTTTATGACTAAAACGAATGGTTTTTGCCAACATATTTGGACAAATGAACAGGTTGAGAGATTTTGGAATTACGAGAGTAATTTTCCAGGTAATTATTGGGGGAGAAATTGTGCAACAGGCTTTTATTCTCATATACGGCGCGAGATAAATCAGTCTAAGACGATTCTGGATATGGGTTGTGGAGATGGTGCGCTGATCGAATCACTTCTTCCTCATGTGGCCAGCGATCCTGGTCGACTTATGTGTGGTCTTGATCTTTCAGTGGAATCGGTTGCAAAAGCCAATAGCAGACTAACTGGCAAAGCGGGTTTTGAGGGTTGTTTTGCGCAACTTGATGAAGTTCTCTCTAATCATAAAAATGGATTCGATTTAATCCTGTGTACCGAAGTTGTTGAACACCTTTATGATGAACAATTAGCAAAGCTATTGTTGGATGCCAATAAATTATTGTCTAGCTCGGGTGTATTAGTAATAACTACACCCAATAATGAAAACCTAGATGCTGGGATGATATGTAATCCATTAGATGGTTCATTGTTTCATCGATGGCAACATGTAAGATCCTGGTCCAAGGATAGCTTATCTACTGTTCTAATAAATGCGGGTTTCAAAATCGTACAATCAATAGAAACAAATACTTTATGGAATAACGCGGGTGTACTTAAAAATTTATATAGGCGATTTCGCTATAAAGAAAAAACAACTTTAATTCTTAAAGTGCAAAAAAATTAAAGGGTGTAATAAATGTTTTGTACTCGAATTAATACGCAAGCGATAGCTAAAAACTCTAGGCTGAATCAGCCTTTCTGGCTAAGCACTTATCCAGACCTTTCGGCACAATATCTGGATTATGTTGATGATAGTCCGGAAGAATTATTTGGCCTCAATTTTTAATGCAGCCTATACGTGTATTAATTTTTTTTCCAAACATTGCCCCTGGGGGTACAGAGCGTGTTATTCATACTTTGTTGCCGAGCTGGGCAATGCGCTACTGTATTGAATGCGTAGTATTGGCGAACCCACCGAATAGTTCATTTCAATTGCCAATTGATGGGAAGCTTTCTGTTCTTGATGGTATTAAGAAGCGTGGGTTGCGTAAATATTTTTTTTGGCTTTGGCATTTTCGGCAAATTCTGCGGAAATTTAAACCTGACCTCGTACTGGCTTTCGGCGAAGTGCCGATTGCATTATGTGCTGTTGCCAAAATATCAAATTTTTCTTCTGTGCCTTTTCGGCTTATTCAAAATGTGCGTAATCACGAATCTACTTTTTTAAATCAAGTCAATCATGGCGGTTTAAAACGTCGTATATTAGCGTGGGCATTATCACGGGGTGATCTGGTCACCGGTAACTCGCATGAAATTGTGCAAGAGTTGCAAGATGTTTTTCGTTGTCGCGCGCCCACTCAAGTAATTTACAATCCAGTTGATTTATCGCGTTTTGTTATTTCTGATGTGCGGTTGTCTGATTCGGGCAACCATCCGCATATTATGACTATTGGCAGATTAGATCCACAAAAAGGGCAGGCGCATCTTTTACAGGCGTTCGCTAGCGTACAAAAAAAATGGCCAGATGCGCAGTTAAGCATTATTGGTGAAGGGCCTAACCAATCACAGTTGCAAACTTTGGTTTCTGAGCTTGGTTTGCGGCACGTCACGTTTTGTGGTTGGTCATCCGATGTGCCAGCTTTGTTAAAAACAGCCACAATTTTTTGTTTGCCTTCGTTATGGGAAGGAATGCCCAACGTCTTATTGGAAGCCTTGGCCGCCGGTGTTCCTGTGGTTGCTTTTGATTGCAAAAGTGGCCCAAGAGAAATTTTACAGGATGGTCGTTGCGGAATTCTGGTTCCGGTTGGCGATAGTGCTGCATTAGCACAGGCTTTGGTGAGTTTGCTGGAAGATCCTCAGAGGCGAAAAAAATTATCCGAGATTGGTCGGCAACGTGCGCAAGCATTTGATACGCAGCTGATAGCTCAGAAATGGATCGAGATATTGGAAGCATGATAGAACGTAAGCCGCTGTGCGTTGATATTATCTGTAGTGTTTATAATCCAGGGCCGAATTTGTGGCAATCTGTGAATTCAATCGTGGCGCAAACCTATTTGAATTGGTGTTTAATTCTGGTTGATGATGGTTCAACTCAACCCCAGTCACTGTTAATGCTCGAGAAAATTGCGAGTGCAGATCCGCGCATACAGTTGGTTCTTCAAGAATTGAATGTTGGCCTGTCACGCAATCTGTATGAGCGGGTTGCAAAAAGCACTGCCGATTATATCGCTCGTATTGACGCAGGTGATTGCTGGAAACCAGAAAAATTAGCTTGCCAAATACAATGGCTGGAAAGTCATCCAGATGTATGGGTGCTCGGAACGCAATGTTTTTATATAGATGAGCAGGGCAATGAAGTGGGGCACTCTTGGTTTGCTGAAAACCATGATGCCATTTTGGACGCCATTGCCAAGCATCGCGGTGTATTTGAGCATTCTTCTATTATGTTTAGGCCGTGTATTAATTACCGGCCTGAGTTTAAAATGTCGCAAGATCTGGATTTGTATTTACGAGCGATGCGCAAGGGTCGTTTGCACTGTTTGCCAGAGCCATTAACGCGTTGTGAAATTAATCGCTCTGGTTTGACTATTCAAAAGCGTTATCTGCAAAGAAAATATCAGCAACTTGCTTATCGATCCTGTCGATCGCTGACGAGAACAAGTCAGGATGTTACGCTTCATGTCAGTGATGGCATTGTTGAACGCAAGTTATGGCAATTGGCGCAACCCTTTTATATTGGCTATGTGACAGCACGTACGGAAAAACGTTCGGTTGCTGTATGGTTATCTTATTTGATATTGACCCTGTTACTTTATCCGCCTTTGATGAAAGATTATTTAACCAAAGGATTGGCTACTTTTTCATTACCTGGATTTCGAAATAATGGATTATTTACCAAGTAGTGCGTTAGCAAATCATGCGCAGAAATCAGTGGGCAACGGCCGACGTATTCTTGTCACCGGTGCGCTGGGCTATTTGGGAAAACGCGTTTGGCAGCGATTGTGTCAAGATGGCTGGCACCCCATCGCTATCATTCGAGCGGGAAGCGAGCAACGCGCACGCGAGCAATGCATAGCCCCTGATGACTTTCATATTCTCCCCAGTGACGCGAATCAGTGGCCGGAATTTTTAACGGATTTAAAACCGGATGCCGCGATTCACCTGGCGGCAGTGAATTTACCTGGCACTTTCATACAGCAAAATTTAATGGATATGCAGCTGACGCATATTCACTTACCACTGTGTTTATCGCAAGCAATACTGCGCACTGCTGCGATACGCAATTCTGTGGAAGAAAGCAAAAAATCACCTTGTTTATTATTGGCAGGCTCACACTGGCAGCGAGTGAATGGGCAGGAGCATTGTCCGCTCGATATCTATGCCGCTAGCAAGCAAGCTGCTGAAGAAATGTTGCATACAGTAGCCATGAATGAATCGATCAGGATTGTATCGTTACGGCTTGCGGATGTGTATGGTCCAGATGATCGCCGTAAAAAATTCCTGAATTTGTTAGTTGATGCATTGAGACAAGATCAGCTTTTACCCGCAAGCCCTGGTTTGCAAGGAATTGATTTGGTCCATGTGCAAGATGTAGTGAATGCATTTGTTTGTTCATTACACGCAAATAAACTGGGACATGGCGGTATTGCCTATTTTGGTGTAGGAAGCGGGACTTACATCAATTTGCGTCAGCTGGTAGAGCGTATTGATAGGCTGAGTGTTCGCCCTTGTCGGATTGAGTGGGGCGCATTGCCTTATCGGGCACGCGAAGTATTGCAACCCAATCCCGGTCAGTTTCTTCCAGGTTGGATGCCTACAGTAAGTTTAACTCAGGGCTTGCAAGAAATTTTGGCAGCAGCTGGTTTATTGTGAATCAAATACTGCTGAGAATCGATTTTGTTACGCATCGATTTTTTTAAAGTCGAGAGTTAGGTCAACTAAACGCCATGATGTTTAATCGATTGCTTAGAAATTTTCTCTCGGGAATAGGCGTTCGCGTATTTAATATCGCAGCTACTTTTATTGCGACGCCTTTGCTGTTATTGCATTTAGGTGATGCGGGATATGGTTTTTTTGTGTTGCTACTCGGCATTATCGGCTTTGGTGGGCTGCTTGATCTTGGTCTTACACAAAGTTTGGTTCGCAGTATGGCCAGTACACCAGAGGATCAAAGACAAACCCTGTATGCGACTGCAGCTTGGTTATTTATTGTTTTAGGTTTAATTGGTGCGGCGCTGATTTGGTTTGGTAAAGGTGTACTGCTGCACTATGTGGTGATTATGCCCGAAGGTTATCAGGCGAATATGACGGTTGCGATGGCTTGGCTTGCTGTATCACTGCCGTTTAAAATGATCACTACTTTTGCTGGCGCTATTTTACATGCGACTGAAGATATTCATGAGGCGAATATCGCTCAGACAGGGGGTACTTTTGTGCGCTTTGCTTTGTCGGCAAGTTTAGCCGCAGTTGGTCAGCCATTGGAAAATGTTGTTATTGCTTTTCCGGCTTCTTTTATTTTTACTTTATTGGTGCAGATTATTTATTTACGTCGTCACCGCTGGTTGCACCTGTGTCAACTTAGTTGCGCACAGCGAGCGCATTTAAAACCTTTATCTGCTGATGCGTCAGGAATATTTTTGGCACAAGCATCAGGTGAGTTGGCGCTACATGCCGATAAATTTATTATCAGTTCTGTGCTCGGGGTTTCCGCGCTTGCGCCTTATAATGTCGCTTATTTAATAGCGGCAAGAGTCAGTGATATCGGCAGCTTAATTGCTTCTGTATCTTTCCCGAGGCTGGTGCGACATCTTAGTACTGGTGATCAGCATGAAATGTGGAAATTATATCGTCAAGCGATGTTATGGACATTGATGATCGGTATTTCAGGGGTGTCGGCAATTTTGATTTTTGATCAGTGGTTTTTAAATTTATGGATTGGCAAAGAACGAGCGACCGCAGTATTGCCACTTATGTGGCCATTTTTAGCTGGCGTATTGGTCGGATTGCCCAGTTGGTTAAATGGCAATATGTTGATCACGTTTAGTCAGTCGCAACAGGTTGCGCTATCGGTGGGTATTGGTGCCATGATTTCAATTACGCTGTGTTTTTTGGGGACACAGCATATGGGTGTCATGGGTGCTGCTTGGGCGTGGACGATTGGTTATGCGGTGATAGCGATTGCTCAGATCTGTATGTTACGGCGATATAGGGTTGCGAATGAATATAGAAAATAAAAGTCGAGCGATGGGTGAGCCATTGATTAGTATTGTGATTCCCACGCTCAATAGAAGTAATCTTGTCCTTAAAGCACTTGATTCAGCTATTCATCAACAATATGCCGACCTGATTGAGATTATTGTTGTTGATAACGCATCAACGGATGACACATGGGTGATGTTGCAGCAACAAACTTCATTCAATGTAAGATTAATCCGTAACTCAAAAAAATTAAATATTTGTGAAAATTGGCAAAGTGCATTTGACGTTTCGACTGGCCAGTATGTTTTGATTTTAGGGGACGATGATTATCTTTTCCCCCACTGGGCAAATCATGTGATTGATGTCATCCAAAAAAATGAGCAGCCAAGTTTTATTGCTTGGAATCACATTACCTATATTGAAAGCAATCCGATTTCTGGTTGGCGTAATTTATTGGTTGCATCGAGAGCATTTAGTTTAAAAAATACGTGCATCGATGGCGACCATTTAAGAAATGCTTATCTGCGCTTGCCAAGTAAGGAGCCCTTTCCAGTTTCTCCGCATCCCAGCCTTTTTTTGTTTAACCGCCAGCAAGTCGAGAGGGTGACCCGGAAATTTAATACGAAGTGGTTTGAAGGGCTTTATCCTGATTATCATGCAGCTGTTTTAGCCGGGGAGTTTGACAAGCAGGGTGTATTTGTGGACCGGCCGCTGGCCTGCATAGGCGGCGTTGAAGCTCGTTATTATTGTCGTACCCAATCGAAAATGGAAAGCTTTATCAGCAATAATGCGCATGTATTACTGCAAGACCTTGGTGATGGTTTTGGTTTATGGAGTCCTTATTTGGCAATGAATATTGCCAGGCAATTGATTTATTCCTGTCAAAAAATTAACTATGCGCTCGATCAGGATGTTTTACTGGATCAGTTAATTGGCGAAACAGTAGAAAATATTTGGTTTTGTGATTGTGTCTTTGGTAAAGGCAGCCACCTTCCCGATCTTACCTTGCTAGAAAAGAAGTTTGGTAAAACGCGTATTGATGCGCTGCTTAATGGCGCGAAAAACAAAACGCGCCACGCTAAAATTAACAAATTTATTAATCAAATCTTTGGACAACAACTTAATATCCTAGTGCGTGATTTATTGGGGTGCAAATTAAAATATGCGGCTGGTCAACCTCTACATGGAATTAATAATGCCGTTGCATTTTATTTACAGCATTGCGAGAGAGAATATGGCGAGAGTGCATTATGCAAAAAAATACTTTAGCGCTTTTCGTTCCCAACTGTAATACCGGTGGCACTGAGCGTGTTTGTCAGCGTATTGCGAATTATTTAACTGATATAGGTCATTCGGTATTAGTGATTAGCATGGCGGCCAATCCTTTTCCTTATCCCATTCAATGCGCCTATTACACATTGGATGTAAATTTGCCTGCAGTTCGTTTGGCGCGCTGGTTTCATCGTCGTAGAAGATTAAAAGAAATTTTGGATAATCATTCGGTGAGTGCAATCTTAAGCATGGGTGAATATCCCAATGTTTTGGTTGCCAGTCTCCCTGCGCGTTTTAGAAGGGTCAATCGTTATACCAATTCATCTGTGTCATTGGTAGGGTTACAAGGTTGGGTTATGCGTTTAGCACTACGCTGGGCATTCACGAAATCAGATGCCACCATCGTGCCTGTGATGCGTTTAGCCGCTGAACTTGGTCTACCTAACCATTCAAAAAAAATTACCGAAATGCCGAATCCTTTAGATCTTGCAGAAATTCGACAGCAATCTTTACAACAACCTCAAACGTTATCTGCGCAGCATTGGATGTTAGTCAAAAGCGGTCAATATTTTTTGCATGTCGGACAGCTGGTTGAGCAAAAAGACCACCTCACTTTATTAAAAACATTCGCGCGCTACAGAGCCGAAGACGGTCAATTACAGTTGGTCTTGTTAGGGCAGGGTCATCTTGAACAAGAAATTTTATCTTGGATAGACAAAATGCAATTATCCAATGCAGTGATTTTTTTAGGCTGGGTAGAAAATCCATTATTTTTTATGGCACAAGCTCGAGCACTGATTATGACGTCAAAATGGGAAGGCACACCGAACGCCATGATCGAAGCCATGGCATTAGGCTGTCCAATTATTAGCACCGATTGCCCTACAGGGCCTAGAGAAATATTGCTGGCGGGACAATCCGGTAGGCTGGTGCCACTCGATGATAGCGATGCACTGGTCGCTGAACTGAAACGCATTGATCGTGATGATACTTGGCGTGCGCAGTGGAGCATCGCAGCGAGTGAGCGTGCTGATTTTTATTCAATATTGCGAGTAGGTCCATTACTGAATCGCGTTATGAATGGTTCAAAAATATGAAAATAATTACCAATTGTCCTCAATGCCAAGCTAGTAAACTCAATTATTTATATTCAAAAAAAATTGATCAACATTTTTATGAATGGCGAGATGTTTTAGAACTAAATAGTTTGTCAGTATTCGAATTTAAGATATTCAATTGTCAACAATGTGGGCTAACCTTTCGGGATGCTCGATTTACTTCTGAAGAGCTGTCGCTGTTATATGGTGGAAATCAATCGCCCAATAAAAAAGTCGTTGATCGTCAAAATTTCTGGGGAAGAAGCAGGGAACTCGATGATTTTTTCCTAAAAAATATGGGCATTAAAATCGAAAAATTGAAGATTTTAGATGTTGGCGGTGGAAGCGGGGAGCTTTGTGATTGGTTTGCCGAAGTGCGAGGCTGTGAATGTGATGTATTTGAATTTGATTGTGTTCCCGCTCAGATTAAGATACGAGTTAATCTCATTGGCGAATTGCCGGCCGATAAACCCTATGATTTGATTATGTTAAATCATGTACTCGAGCATGTTAATGAACCGGTTCCTTTCTTATCTCAATTTAGTAAGTGTGCTGATGCCAATACTTTGTTCTATTTAGAAGTACCTTATGAGCTGTTTCATTATCACTTACTAAAAACGATGGGTCATTACGAGCACATTAATTATTTTGGTGAGACCTCCGTTATTAATTTGATTAGACTTGCCAACCTTAATCCACTTTTTATTTCTTTGAAAATGGGTTTTGGTAATTCAATACCCGTTGTATGCGCAATATTTAAACGTGATACGAACAACCATGATGCGATCAACGCAGCGGAAGTAAGTTTTATGGAATTTAACGTTTTCAGGGAAGTATTTAATATCAAGGTATTTTGGTTGATGCTTTTTTCGAAAATGAAAATAAAAATGGGTTTCGTTGATAAAAGTCATCGACTTGGTTGAAATAACTATTGCATCAAAAAAACAGTGAGAATTTTTAATGTGTAGAATAGCGGGTGCTTTATCACTAACCGATAAGCCGGTACAAGAAAAAGATGTTGTTGCCATGCGTGACACAATGATTCCCGGTGGGCCAGATGATGCTGGCGTTTGGTTGGGTGCACAGCATCGAATCGGACTCGGCCACCGCCGATTATCCATTCTTGATCTTTCGAGTGCAGGCCATCAACCCATGCTGAGTGCAGATGGGCGATATATTATTTGCTATAACGGTGAAATATACAATTTTCGACAGATCCGTGCGGAGTTTGAAGCGACGGGTCTGCGTTTTAAATCGGATTGTGATACCGAGGTTTTGCTGCATGTTTTTTCTGTCGAGGGATTAAATGGTTTAAATCGTTTCCATGGTATGTGGGCATTTGCCGTCTGGGACAATCAAGAACAGATACTCACACTTGCTCGTGATCGTATTGGTGTCAAGCCTTTGTACTACGCTGTGCAAAATGGCTTATTTTTATTTTCCAGTGAACTCAAAGGTATTATGGCGCACCCGCAATTTGTACGACGAGTAGATAATACGGCATTGCAACTATTCCTTGAATACAGTTATGTGCCGCATCCCTATTCGATTTTAGAGGATGCTCATAAATTGGGTCCAGGACAGTGGTTGAAAATTAATACAACTGGTCGAATTGAGTTGGGTACTTGGTGGAGTGCTACTCACAATTTGGTAACCGATTTTAATTGGTCTGATCAAGCCCAGGTTGAGCTTGAACTCGAAAATCGCATGATGCGCTCTTTTGAACGACGTATGGTTGCCGATGTTCCGGTCGGGGTGTTTTTATCTGGGGGCATCGATAGCAGTCTGTTGTTGGCGTTATTACGAGAACGTCTTGGTAAAAACATCAAAACATTCACGATTGGTTTTGAAGAAGACGAATTTAACGAAGCGCATCATGCGCAAAAAGTTGCACAGGCTTTGGGCGCAGATCATCACGAACTTTATCTTCGCCCAGATCGTGGGCTGGAGATTATTGATCGACTTCCGCAAATCTGGGATGAACCCTTCGGTGATAACAGCGCAATTGCGACTTACTTGGTGTCAGAATTTGCGGTCAAGCATGTCAAAGTTGCTTTATCTGCCGATGGTGGTGATGAGCTTTTTTGTGGTTATCCAAAATATTGGCTGACTATGCAACGAGTCGCGGCTATGCGCCGTCATTCGTTATTGTGTAAGGGAATTTCTAGCATGCCGCCCTTTTTGTTGGAAGCAATTGGACGATGGCGAACCGGTAATAAGCTTTTAAAAATTCAAGATCTTACTCGTGCAACCGGTGGTGCTTTAGAGCGAAATGCTTTTGCTTATGGCCAACATGTTTATAGTCACTATCAGTTAGAACGACTTATTGGTAAAACCCAGCATACCAATGGCTTGCCACAAATGTCGCAGTGGGAATGTGTTTCAGCAAAAGATCCGCTGGCAAAAATGCTGGCGATCGATTTGATGAGTTATCATGCAGACGATATTCATGTGAAAGTCGATCGCGCTTCCATGGCTAATGCTTTAGAAGCACGCGAGCCATTTCTTGATCACGAAATTGTAGAGTTCGCACTCGGTATGCCGACAGCCATGAAGTTGCCGGGCGGTGATCCTACCAAGAGCAAACAGATATTACGGACCATTCTTTATAAGTACGTGGATAAGAAATTGATCGAAAGACCCAAAATGGGATTTGGCGTGCCGTTGGATCGTTGGTTAAATCACGAACTTAAAAGTCTTGTTGATTTCTCATTGAATGCTAAAAGGCTAGAATTAGAAGGATTGTTTAATAGTCAATATGTAGAAGCGATTCGAGCTTCTTTTCATAAAAATCCCAAGCAAGAGCTAAGTAAAATTTGGAATCTCATCGTTTTTCAAATGTGGCGTGCTAAATGGTTGAGCTGAAAGACAAAAAAAAAGTATTGGTGCTTGCAGATTTTTTATTTCCTGAATACATCGGTGGATCTGCTCGGTTAGCTGCTGAACTAAACGAGCAGCTAGACGTTAGTGGATTTGACGTGACCTGTATCTGTCGAAAACCAAAAGGCGTATATGCGTCACAATTATCATTTAAAAGATCCTATCGCATCGTTTATTGTGATCAATTATTTGCGATTTTTCGTGTGTTATTCATGGAGAAATGGGATTTTGTTCTTGCGCATCATTTTTCTCTAGGATTATTTTCTTTACTGCTGAAACCAAAATATTTTTCGGGTTATTTTTTTCATGGACCAGTGCATCTTGAAAGAATGGCAAGAGGTGGTGGATCGGTAGGTGCTGTTGTCAGACGTTGGTTGGAAGAAATTGCATTAAGCCGTGCGGATAGAATTTTTTGTTTGTCAGATTTTATGAGCGAACAAGTGTCTAAATCGCATAAAAATAAAATAACCATAACTGGGCCTTTGCATAACAAAATTGTTCCATCTGATCTAAATAATAAGGCTGTTAATTTTTCCTTTCTAAAATGTTTGACTGTTCGCAGATTGACGCCGCGAACAGGTGTATTAGAACTTGCTGAAACGTTGGCGCAGCTACCCACTCAAATTGAGTTAACGGTGGTTGGTAGTGGTGAACTACTCGACGTATTGCAAGGCCGCAATTATCCGAATATTAAAATTGTTGGTCAGATTGATGATCATGGTTTAAATGAGCTTTATCAAACATCAGATCTTGTGGTGTTGCCGTCAAGAGAATTAGAAGGATTCGGTCTTATTATTATCGAAGCGTTGCTCAATGGAACGCCAGTGATTGCTTCTGATAAAGCAGGGGGAGGAACACAATTTTTAAAGCAATTTTCCGAAGACTTTGTTTACTCTTTAAGTTCAGATCCCGAACAAACGCTGAGCGCGTTTAAAAGAGCTATTTATGCGTATAACAATGAGAATACGCGTGCAAATTTTATCGAATCGATTTCTCATGCAACTATGAAAAGCTTCGTAGATCTAGTATTTGATACTTCTACGAGTAACGCAGCTGGCATTTCCAAATGAACGCATTTTTTTATCTTGCGCCACTCTGCATCATTTTTTTTCTGCGACTGTCTTGTAAAACCACCAATTGGCAAGGCGTTGTCTTACTTGGTTTTATCGCAAAATTATTTTTCGCCTATTTAATGACTTACTTAGTTATTACTGTGTATGGTTATGGTGACCTGCCAACTTATTTTGTTTTTGCAAAACAATTGTCACTGGATAAAAATGTTGAATGGTTATCTTTGCTTTCAAGTGGCTATTTGATCGCATTATTGAATAGTTTTATTTTTAGCGTTCTGCCACCTTCAATATATGGATTAGCAGCTTTAACGGGGCTTGGCTCTTTCGCTTATAGTTATTTATTAATTAAAGCATTTCGGCCTTTGCTCAATGATCGTTGGTTATGGATAGCAACTGTATTAATTTTATTTTTGCCGGTATTGGGGACTCAATCGGGCTATATCGGTAAAGAAACCTACATTCTTCCTGTGTTGGGTTATATTTTTTTCTCGCTCGCTAAATTTCAGAGACCCACTGTTTTAGTTGGATTTGCAGTTTTTTTTATTGGTTTGATTCGACCCTACCAGGGTATTACGCTTATTGCGAGTATAGCGCTGGCAGCAATAATTAGTTCTGATAGCAAACAACGGTTGCGCATGTATGTTCTGGGCTTAATGCTGTTGTTAGTTGGCGCGGCCCTTTTTGGTGGTTATCTATCTGATAATTTGCAAGTAGTTATGGAATTGGGTGCCACTGAGTTTTTATCGACGGCCTATAGTGGGGGGAATTTGATGTTGCCACCGTATCCTCAGCCATTAACCATTTTACAAAATTTTCGACCTTTTTCTTGGGAAGCGCACAATGCAATGGCATTGGTGGCATCGTTTGAAAATTTGATTGTTTTGTATTTTTTTTTCCGATGTGGTGCTGTTTTTATGCGAAATATAAAAATGAGGGAGATAAGGGCACTAATTTTTGACTCGTATCTACTGACTTTTTCATTTGCTTATATCGTGATTAACCTCATTATTTTTTCCTATAACAGTAATGTCGGTGATTTGGCTAGAAGGCATATTTATTATTATCCACATATTATTTTGTTTGGGGCTTTAATAATGAGTCAACAAAGTAAGAGCAAAGTTGAATCTGAATATAGAGAGACATGCCAAAACCAGCTTTTCATGATAAAGATTGAATGATGTTAACGCCTGACGAAACTTCATTAGCATTTGCGGTATGAATTCGCGTGAAGGTTATGATTGGCTCGTCTTTCGCCAATAACTGCAGAATCACTTTAACCTTTGAAAGGTTTTTTATGATTGATACCGATTGGTCGGCTTTTCGAGATTGAGGAAAATAATCAACTATCCATCATCAAAGCTGACGCCTGACACGTAGTATCCGTCGGCTTGAGTGTGTCATCCACATAAACCGTCATGGTTTTTTTAGCTGCCCAAGCCGCTAATAGAGTGGATACCAATAAATCTTCTGATCGTGGAATATCAAAAGCGGTCTGATTGCAGTCGGTATTGCCCCAAAAAGCAGGGGTTACATACACTCGTAAAAAGTTTTGCGTAAATGGCGATGCAGGGCGCTTGCTGGTAATTGGGTGAATTTTTTCAATTTTAACTTCGCGAGAAACTTCTGCTTATGGTATTCATGTGCGTAAAGGCGATGCACAGTAATGTAAAACGGAAGGCTAATGATCGGCTCATACATACCTCTAAGCTGTTTAAATTGGTCGGTATTAGAGCACAGCTGTTTGTGGTCTATCAATCTGCTTTTTATTGCTGATGACTCATCAGGCGAATCAGGACGGACTAAACCATAACCAAATGCATTTTGGGCTGAGAAAATGGCGAATAAAAATGTGGCACCTACTGGGTTGGATACTACGCAAATTGTACCTGGATGTGGATAATCAGTTTTAAGCGCAGTGTGCTTGAAAAGCTTAATTTGACGCTTGGAAGTATGCAATGGCACAATTGTCAGTTTTAAATGATCATTAGGAATCTTTTAGATATATGCAACTCACCCCCTACCACCTGTATTTTTCTGAGCAAGCCCAGCTGGAAACGCGGGTAGTGACTTTTTCGGAAGATGAGGGTGGCATCAAAGCAGGCACTTATTTTTTTCAAGAATTATTTTGTGCTGAGTTTGGTTGTAATTGCCGCCGCGCTTTGATTACGGTTCATGATGCTGATCATCAGCTGATGGCGAATATCAGTTATGGCTGGGCTGATCTGAATTTTTATGCAAAATGGATGGGTTCTCGTCAGGGGATTGAACATATTCCGGGTATTAATCTTTATGAGATGCAGCCACAAGGAGAAAATTGTTTAAGGTTTGTTGCTTTGTTTAAAGAGATGATTACCAGCGATCCAGCCTATGAAAAAAGAATCCGTCGGCATTATCAGCAAATGAAAGAACTCAATCAATCACCGGTCGCGGTTAAAGCAGTGGAGAAGGTTGGCCGCAATGAGCCGTGTTTATGCGGTAGTGGCAAAAAAGCTAAAAAATGTTGTCTGTGAGCAGGGGGCCGTTCTGTGTTTTCGGGTTTGTATATGCAAAGCTGATTCAATCGAAATGGTTTTTTGTGAATAGATATTTGAAAATCTATCTATCGTTTGTATAAAATTGGCAGCGGATGGTTCGATCCAGGTAATTGCTTCAATAATTTCCTGATGCTGCTGCAAAATATTTTGCCAATGCCAAATGGGTTCATGGTGAAATACGCGATTCCGTAATTGGCGTATCGTGTGAAATCGTTTAGAAATTTTTGCGCGAGTACGTATGTGTCGTGGCATATAGGGAAATGCGGGTTTTAATAACCTTGGCCACAAAGTTTGCTCATAACGTTTGTCTAGTAGACTGGTCCAAAAGCCAAAGCCAACTTCCGCTACGATACCATTATCATTGTGAGATTTATTTTGCTGTTTAAGCGCTGCACTGGCTTTTTGAATGGCATTACGTTCATGCTCATGTTGAAGCAGGCCAGGAATGTTAAACCAATCTGTACAGCCAAAGGCACTGCTAGCGCTTTTCTGGATTGTATTACGCAGTGCTATCTCTAAAATATGTAGGCTGGGAAGTAGGCTTTCGCTTAAGGTAATATTCCAGGCGTAATACGATAGAATTTGCAAATCTGAGACTGGTTCTGATATTAAAATGCGGTACGCATTAAGCCTATCGGGGGACAGAATTTGTGTTAGTTGATTAAACTTGGCTTGCATTTTATGGAACTGGTCCCTAGTATTTGTATTGCTGCCCCCGAGCTACTCCTCTCCGGTTCCTAATAAGAAGCGTGATGAATTCTGGGTTTTTTTTAAGCGCCCACCTACTGTATTTCTTTGAAATCTCAATTTCAATCCAAACTGGATAGTTTTTAAGGCTTGTTCGGGATCGTGCATTTGAATTTTTCGGTTGAGAGTTTTTAAGGAGCTGGAATCAGGTTCGATGATTTTGCGCAGCATTTGCAGTGAGATTTTTATTTTGTACATCCGTATCATTTTTCGGAGCGGGGTTTGAATGCAAATACCAATGAGTTATTGCGTCAGTATTTCCCCAAATGCACAGACTTAAAAAAACTACTGATGAACAAGTCTCGTTCGCTGTTAATCCGCTCAATCGGCTCCGTAGAAAAACCCTTGCTTTTAAATCTCCTGCGGCTTTAATTCAGGATCAACAGGCGGGTTTCGCCGCTTAACTTGTTATGCAATTCGCAGTTGAATCTGCTACTACTGCCGAGCGTGGCGGAGAGCAGTTACAATGAGCTGACTCCACCGATTATTTTTAGCTCTATGAAAATTTATCTAGGAGAACGGTGTGTCAGAATCCCTTTGATGGATGTATGGTAGTATATTCGCAAAAAATATCAGACTGCATCGACTTATTCATAAGTGCTTTTAACTTTTTTGTATTGATATTCAACGTCTGATATCGTTTTCTTACCCTTAGAAAAAATTGAGCTCCTAGTGATGTTTTCAGAAATAACTTTTATTATCAATGTCGATCTGTCATTTGATATGGTTTTTTTGGTGATGACTTTATTTTCTGAATAACTACCAATTTCTCCACTGCCACCAGCTGAGAATGATTGAAAGATCATCCAACCATCTTGGCAAGTATATTTAGCATCAAATTTTTTTTGAGAGATCAGCACCTTTTCTTTGTTATAGACAATATAGGATATGCCATATCCTCTTAAGTCGGTGATTATTTTTATAATATTATTGGCTGAAGGATGTTCAATCAGTGCGTAATCTAACAAAGGGTATTTGTAGAGATCGCTAAATGTTGAATTACTTTTCCCTAATGAGTGGTACAGCCCATCAAGAATAGGGCATTGTGATTTATCTGGATTTTTTGGTGCTTGATCCGGCGCAACATTTTCTTCTGAACCATGTGAAAAAAAGCTGCAACCATAGATGAATGTTAAAAAAACACCGAAACATAATTGAAATTTAGTTATATTTTTTTTTAAGGAATTAAAATCCATTATTTTTTCCTACAAAATAGCTGCTAGCAAGGCCGGGTGTAGTATCAAAAAGACCGGCAGCTGAGAATGGAGCTGCTGCAGGGATAAGTGCATAACTTAATTTTTCGTAAAAATAATCCGAAAATCCTGTTCGATAGATACCATTTCCGGTAATTGGATCATACATTCCCACTTTATTAGAAAGCCAATCGTGAGGGCCCGCAAATGATTCAACAATCGTATCTGTCACATCACCTTTTCCGTAATGAACAAATCCAAGATGAGAACCAACATCTCCATCTTGTAAAAGAGGTCCTTGGCAACCGCCAGCTTGGCCATCACATATTAAATATTTGCGTGGATCATTTGGGCCGAAATTTGGATTCGGTATTCTTCTCGTTCCCCCAACCCCAGTTTGATCCCCAAAAAAACCATTGCTAGGCTTACCCAAATTAGCTTTGTTTAAGTTCGATTGCCGAATCATTGCTTGGCGCATTTTGTAATTTGCGTAGGTTAATAGCCCTGTAGTTAAGCTGGTTTTGAATCCATCATTAAAATTGCCACCACTAATTTTGCTGGAAATACCACCGGCAGTTCCATTCGCAGCAACTCGCCCAAGCGACCATTGATCACCATAAAAACCCGAAACGCCGCCGAACATTGCACCCGAAATTGCCCCTTGTGCACCGCCTTTCGCGCCCGCAGAAATAATTTCACGGAAATTCCCGCCATTCATAGCCGTTAAAGAAGCACCCATGGTTGCACCACCCACAGCACCGGCAGTAATAGAAGCGCCGACGATAGCACTGGTTGTGTAGCAAGCACCAGCGGGAGCCATTGCGCCATACGCTAATCCACCGGTCCAAATGGATAAACCAATCGCAACGGCCATGCGGAAATATTGATTATGTCGCGCTTTGCGCCACTGATCGGTAACGTTTTTACTCCACCAACTATACCCACTAGGATCCACCAACGACCCCGGATTATTCCTCACATAGGCATAGCGGTTATACGATTGCAGATCACTGGGTGCTTGAATAATCGGATCTGCCGACACAAACCTGGCGATCACCGGATCATACACGCGGCCATTCATGTGAATCAGCCCGACGTTATCTAACGTTTTATGCCCGGTATAACCGCGATTCGTGGTGTTACTCGCCAAGGTGGCTGGTGTAGAAGAGGGCGACCAATTAGCATTACGCCGCTTACCCCAAACATCAAAAGCGAGGTTTTCGACAGGGGCGCCGTTGGCATCCAGAACTGTGGTGACACTGCCCTGATTATCTTGCAGCAAATACCGCAACTGCGATGTGCCGCCAGATTTGGTCAGAATCGCATAATCCCCGATGTAAAACTTTTCCGAGACAGTCGCACCGGTTTGCACCCGCTCATAACCCGGCAGATATAAAGTAGAAGTGGACACACCCGCTTTCACATCCGTTTGACGCAACAACTCACGCGCAGCGCCATACTCCAAAGTCGTGCTATTGCCATCACTCTGCACAATCTGCTGCGGTTTATTAAAAGGCGAGTAGGTGACCTGCTGATTAAAACCATTGGTTTGCGTTTTACTGGTGAGATTGCCGTTGCGGTCATAACAATAACTCGCACTGAACGCACCGCCTGTGGTTTGCGTCACCGCATGTGGGCCGGGCTTCACCCCATTACAAGTTTGGCCATAAATATAATTACCGACATCGGCTTTGTTGAGGATATTGCCGAAGGCATCATAACTCACGCCGTTATCCGCAACGCTCGCGCCATAACTGTTGGTTAAGCGGTTGAGATTGTCGTAGGCCAAGTTTTCGGTAAGGCCTGCAACCGCATCTTGGCGTTGCAGTACATTACCGGCGGCATCGTACTGCACGTTCCATTGTTGGCGGGTATTGCCATTAGCGATGGTTTGAGTTTGTGTGAGCCGATTGTTGGCGTCGTAAGAAAATCGTTGACTGATATTATTGCCGAGCGTAGCCGTGAGCAATTGACCCGACGCGTTTTGATTGACGAGCTGCCAATAATTTTGATTACTGGCATTATCCTTCGTCGCCATCAAACGCCCACTGCTGGTGCTGTATTGATGACGCAACACCAAGCCCGGGCCGCCACTGCTCGGGTAAGTTTGCGTTTGCGGCCGAGAAAAACTGTCGTAAGTCGTACTGCTGGTATAAGTGCCCGCGCCGACACCACGGCTGATGGTGGTGGTCACACTACTACTGCGCCCGAGTGCATCATAGTTATAAGTATTGGTTTGCAATGGCGTGCCCGCAACTGGGCCCATACTTTCCGACGATAACTTACCAATGCCTTGCGTGCCCTGATCATACATCCACTGCGTAACCTGAGCGGCATCGCTGCGCGTACTCATGCGACCTAAAATGTCGTAAGTCATCTGGGTCGATTGCCCCATGGCATCGGTTTGTTTGATCAACTGACCGAGCACATCGTACGCATAATTCCAATCACCTTGATCGGGATCGTGCATAAAAATCTTGCGACCTAAAAGATCAAACTTGGATTTAATTTGATTGCCGGCGCTGTCCGTGGTTTGGGTGAGATTGCCAAAGGCGTCATAGACATAATCCAAACGCTGGCCATTGGTATCCTGCGTCCACAGCGTTTGTCCGAGCGCGTTATTCATGCTGACAAAATTGCGGCCGAGTGGATCAGTCGTCGTGGTTTGTTGACCGTTATAACTGTTGCGGGTAATCGCGCCGTTGAAGTCGGTGACTTGCGTGGGACGATTGAGGCTGTCAAATACGGTGGCGGTATAAACCAAAGGCTCAGCAGAAAAACGCGGTTTGCTGACCCGATAGGCTAAACCCTCACTGTTATAGCGCGTGACTTGCGTTGATAGCTGTTCGTTGGTGCCGATGAATTGATAATTTTGGGTGCGCACGGTGCGGCCACGTTGATCAAAATACGTCAACGTCGGTTTTTGGCCGCTGGTTTGTTGTATCGAATAAGTGTATTCAGGGTCAGCAGTGGTATCGCACGGGAAGCTGGCATGGGGCGCGGCACAGCTATACCAGGCGATATTGGTGGCGACATTATCAGCGCTGATTTGTTGTTTAACGCGACCGAGATTGTCATAGTAAGTTTGTGTGGATAAACCATTCGGGCCGGTTACGGTTGTGGCTAACCACGGAAAATTAGGCTCGGTGTAGAAATAACTTTCGCGATGACCGAGCGCATTCGTGCGGGACGCGACGGTGCCGTTGTTATTAAAAACACTGCTGTTGCTGCGGAGGGTTTGGCCATTAGCAGTGATGACGGATTGTGTCACCAAACCTTTGGTGTTGTAGGTATAGGTTTCTTCACTTTTGAAGGTGCTGGAATCGGGCTCGATGATTTTGCGCAGCAATCGGCCCAGGCTGTCGTATTCAAAAGCCGTAGTGCGGGTTTCATCTTGCGGTTGGTAAGGTGGCGCTTGATTATAGGTAGCGCGATTGAGGGTTTGGCGGGCGAGCAAACCAATTTGCCAGTTGTTAATGTTAGCGGGGTAATAGCTGTTGTTGGTGGTGCTGCCGTAAGTCATGTTGTTATTTTGGCGATCAGTCACCAGTGTGGAGCTGCGCGTGGTATTGCCCCAATCGTCCAAGGTTGTATCGGTTTTTGTGCTGCTCATCAAGGTACCGTTGAGCTCATATTGATCGGTCGTGGTACTGGCGTAGTAATTAAAAAAGCGGGTTGGGTTGCCTGAAAATTTGTCAGCAATATTGTTGGTGGTTTTGGAAAGCAACTTGGCGGTGTCGACAGGGCTTGTGCAACCGGTGCCGGCACATAAGTAGGCCCTTATTCCCGAAAGGGTTTTGTCATAAACACTGGTTTCTTCAACCAGCCCTTGTGCGCGGCGTTGCCAATATTGGCTGTAACGGGTATTGGTTATTTTGATGTTTTGCGAGCCGGATAAGATCATCATAGTGCCGGTATTGCCATTGCCGATGGGTATCGGTTGCTCATAGGGTTGCCTGATGTTGGTATAGGTGATGATGCTACGAAAACCCAATAATCCCAAACCGCGTTGATGCAGTTTTAAGCCTTGATAATCGTAGCTGGTGCTGACCATGCCACCGGTAGGTTTGGTGTGGGCCACTTGCGACACCACTTGAAACGGCAGGGCAATAAAAATAGCGGGATAAGCTGAGCTTTCGCCATCGGGAATTTTTTTGTAGCGAGCAGAATCCAGGGTTCGTAAATAGTTGACGGTGCTTTCGTTGTTGAAGGCGTCTTTCACGCCGTTTAAGCGGTGGAATTGCGGTGAGGCGCTGATAAAAGATTTGATGCCGATGGCGTTGTAAGTGGTGTATCTTGGCGTGATGCTTGTACCCGTGCTTTTTGTATATTTGTAGTTGCCATCGGAAAACAAGTAGACAAAGTCGGCTTTGCCATCGCTATTGAAATCACCGATTTGGAATTGCGCGGGTTTGTTGGCATTGGCGTTGGTCGTGATTGCCGAAAAGGGCTCGCTAAATGTGCCGTCATACTTGGCTAGCCAGACATGTAAATAATCATTGGCGCCATCCACCTGATGGATCAGATCAGTCAGCCCGTCGCCGTTCACATCCGCTGGACTAAAGTTATAGTTAGCGGAAGCTAGGTTGTAACCGCCGGTGTTGCGGGTGTTGACGGTGGCTGAACCGTCGTGGCCACCAAAGGTGCCATCGCCGCGTGAATACCAGGTGTGGAAGGTATTGCTGTTCACCAGGTGTACTAAATCGCTTTTGCCATCGCCGTTGTAATCACCAACTACAAAACGATAATCGTTAGAAGCAATACTATAAGTGCTCCAGGGGCGAAAATTGTTTTTAATCTCGAAACTGGCATCGCCTTTGGCGAGCCAAACGGAAACCGCACCATCGCTGACGTAGTGAATCAAATCCGTTAAACCATCACCATTAAAATCACCTTGATCAAAACGATAACGATTGGCGGCAGCGTTGTCGCCAAGGACGGGTGAGATGAATTGCGTAAATGTACCATCACCATTGCCAATTAACACCCGCACACTGCCAGCGGTATAAAGATTAATCAGATCAGCAATGCCATCGCCATTCACTTCGCCGACACGATAGTTGTAATAGCCGGTGTTTTCATCGGTGCCCGCCGGATTAACCCAGCGGCTGATGGTGGTATTTTTTAAGGTGAAGCTACCATCGCCATTGGATAACCAGGTGATCATGGTGTTGTTGCTCACTAGGTGCACTAAGTCGGTATCGCCATCGCCATCAAAATCGCCGGGGTAAAAGGGATAGACCACCTTGCTGCCGATGGTGTTGTTTTGAAAATTAGGCGCTTTTAAATCGGGATCGGCTGCCGGTGCATTGATGGTTTTGATGGTGAAGGTGCCGTCGCCATTGGATAACCAGAGTTTTATGATGGTGGGTGAGGCGAGTTGCACAAAATCCATCTTGCCATCGGCATTAAAATCACCGGTTTTATAGTTGTGGGTATCGTTGATATCAAATTGATCGGCGGCTGCGGTTTGGGGTGTGCCGTTAAAAGCGTTATTAAAACCGCCGATCTGATTGGGTTCAATTTCATAGCTAAACAAGAGCGGCGCGGTGCAATAAGTTGTGTCGGCTAACGCGCAGCGCACGATACTGCGCAGGCGTGAGGTTTGGAGATAGGGGTCGGTTTCGTCGTAGGCTAAATCGTAGTGGTGGAGGGTACGAGTTGAATAACGGATGTCGATTTGTTTAACGCGCTGAAGAAATGCATAGGGGGTGTTGGGGGCGAGATAACCGCGAATTATATCATTACGGGCTTCATAGGAAATTTGCACGGTGTAACCGTTGTAGCTGATTGAGGACAACAGCGGAACGCCACTACTTACGTTTGTTGAACTATATAAATAGGTGATGGTACTGCCGTTTACATCTCGAATTCCCGAGAGCAAATAAGAAACGGCTCTGCCATTAGCATTGGACACACGGACACCATAAGTCCGAACGGTACCATCAGTTTGGGTGACGCTGAAGCTTGCAGGATCACCGTTTAAAAGGCCAGTGGGTACAATTTTTTGAAAACTTTCAATCTCTGTACGCATGGGTTGACCCGCTTGCGCATAGGTGCCGCCGTTTGTCATATATAAACGTTGGCCGTCTAAACAGAATTGATCGTTGGCATCGAAGTCAACGCCGTCATGCAGGTTGTCTTGTTCTTTGTTCATGCCGCAACGGGTAATGCTGCCGCCGGCGCCGAGGCTCCAACCGACGCCCATCGGCCCGTTGCCACTCATGCTGGAGTAGCTGATTGTGAGTGAAGGTTGTAGGCCGTTAATACCCGGCGGTAATTCGATGGGTAGGTTATAGGTGGCTCCGCCGAGATCGCTGACGTCGAGTTGTCCGGCGAGATTGACGACCAGTTTGCTGGGGCTGCTGGGGTTGTTGGCGGGTAGTACGTAATTGAGTTGGTTGAGGGTGTTGTTTGCATTGCCATAGGCAATGGCAGTGATGACGTTGTCTTGTGTCATCACAATATCGGTGATGCCATCGCCATTGGCGTCGTTGACGCTCATGGTGATATTGCTACCGCTGACGTAATTAGCAAGATTGAGTTTGGCGAAGGGCGATACGCCGCTTGCGCTGTAGCTGATCACGCCGGTTGCGGTGCCGGTGCGTAAAAAGAAATCGGCGATGCCGTCGCCGTTAAAGTCTTTGTAGGTGCGCGAAAGGTTGGTGATGGGGGTGATGCCGGAGGGTAATACCGTGAAGTTTTCCAGTTGTTGCAGTACATAGCTGCCGTCGGCTTGTTGGAGTAATACGCTGTAGGGTTGGCTGCTGGGGATGGGTGCATCGATGCCTTGAACTTTGAGGGGTACCCAGCGAACTGGAGGAGTGATGACATAATCCAGTCGACCATCGTTGTTGTAGTCTTGTTGATAGATCACGTCGTCGGCGGAAAAAGTGACCGCGTACAGATTTTGCCAAGGTAGCAGGGTTGGCAGTAAGGTGATCGACAAAAAAAATAACACACGCACAAGAAGTGTCGGCATAAAACAATCCGCTTTGAATATTAAATTTTTATTAGGAGATATTGAGGCAGAACATCAAAAATTGGTTTGGAGATTGAAACTAAACTACGAGCCCAATGTCGCCACATAAATAACCCGTGCATGCTGCCATAGGTTGTCTATAAAAACAATGAAGAAATTTTTAATGACTCTGAATTTTTGTAGCTCTGTTTTTGTGGACTGTTTTTGTGAATCTATTTTGGTGTTTTGTTCAGTCGGCAAAAAACAAGTCAGCAAAAAACACCCTGTGCGTAGCTGGTCTCGACGTGTACTGAGAAAGACGTGTACTAAGAGAAAAGAACTGCGTTAATAAATAACACGTAATCTCAGCATGAGGGATTTAAACAAGAGTGCCTAAATGTATATTGATTTACAATTAGTCGATGTTTATACTGCTGTCGCTTTTTTTGATTGCCACGACTCAGGATGAATTCAAATGATTTTCAAGCAATGGTTTTTAATTACGCTTGCTCTGTTTTCGATCAATGCTTTTGCTGCAGCACCCGAGCAATGGTACAACAAAACAACGATTACCAATGTATATGCGGGTTCAGCAGGTCGCAGAGTAGCCATTATAGTTAATCCCCCGATTAATAGTGGTAACTGCACAGTGGGTGAGGGTGGGGCTGAACTGGAATTGGATCCGGCTAACCCCTATTTTAATAATATTTTTTCAATGATCATTACCGCCTATAGCACCGGAAAAACCATCAGCGTATATACCAATGGAACCTGCGCCAATTATGGCGTTCAATTAAATGACGTGCGCTTGCCCTAATGCTTAATAATTGGCAGTTGCGCTTGAGCAGATTCAGAGCTTAATTAGCACATGCTGAGCTTAAACAATTGGCAAGTGAGTAGAAATGCCCGCCTATTGGTCGGCAACAATGTTGGTATCAATGTTGTGCAAAGTCGATGGTATTATCACGATGCAAAATAGGATGGTGCGCATCTGTTATTTCCAAAATTGCTGTAGAGTATCTCCTGCTCATATCGCCAATCACCCTGATCGGGATCATGCATATTTTCGTTCAGAAAAAACTAGACTCGAATTTTGATCAACCGCTACACTGGCTGAAGATTAAAAACGAGACCAAATGCCATGCCTTTTAATCTCAGTACCGACATCGACCCCAAAGTTGATTTCGGTTTTAAAAAAATCTTTGGTAGTCCTGAGCACACTGGAATACTGATTAATTGACTGAATAGCTTATTCAAAACCAGTCATGATCCGCTGATTAAAGAAGTGACCATATTAAACCCACTGATCGATCGACAGCATCAAGACCATGAATTACTAACACCATTGATGCAACTTTTTTATATCGAACTACCAAAATTACCGAATGACAAAACTGAACTCGACCAAGACCTGAAGCAATGGGTGATGTATATGAACGCAAATAACCAACAAGAGCGTCAGAAAGTAGCGGCGAATAATCCGTTTATCAATCAAGCGCAGCATCTGCTGGAACAAATGGCATTGAACCCGGAAGATCGAGTTTTGTATGAAGATCGGCTTAAAGGCTTAATTAATTATTATTCTGGATTAGGTGCAGCTAAAGAAGAGGGTATTCAGATCGGTGAGCAAAGAGGTATGCAGATCGGTGAGCGATTACGAGCGGAACTGATTGCCAAAAATATGTTAAAACAAAACATGTCGATGTCCACGATTGCGGAACTGACAGGTTTGTCCATCGATGAAATTAAGCAATTGAAAAACAATTAAAAAGCACTGCTGATAATTTTGCTAAGCAACCCGATAAACTCTAGCCGATACTCCAATTCCTTTACCCCAGCGCTTTTGATTTCGCCCGACAAAATTGCGAATTGCAACAGGCGTTCCTACACAATGAGCATAATGGCGGCTAAAGTATTTGACATGATCGAGCCAGTGCTGAGGGTTAATTCCAAGCCGGCTAATGATAGGTATTTGGGAAGGATCAATCGCACCACGTTTATCTTCACGAATCATGCGGCCGGTTTGATCAACAAGATCAAAATAGTCTTCTTGCGAAAAGGGCAGGGCGATATGGATGTCAGTATGTGAACTACCGTCGAACGGCATTAAAGGCGCTTCAGGTAATTCATCCAGTTCAAGTTCTGATTTGAGTTTTTCTTGGTTATGTACTCGATCAATCACTTGCATTTCTGCATTTGATTTATTGCATTTATGCTTTGCAAACTCAAAAAGTCGATGCTGAATCGAAGTAAAATCGCTATCAATTAAATCATCTGTCATACTCGCGCGCACAGGATTTAAATCAACATACGTCATGCAAGTGAGTAGGGCAGCTTCGTCTAATAATGCTTGACTGCGAAAACGTCCTTCCCAAAATCGACCTTTGGTTTTTTCTTCTTCATTGGCCATTCGTGCGATCGTTTCATTGATTCCGCGCATAAACCAGGAAATACAACACAAGCGTTCGCGCCAGCCTTCAATAATTTCGTC
Organism: Gammaproteobacteria bacterium; assembly: GCA_031409375.1. Classification (GTDB taxonomy): domain Bacteria; phylum Pseudomonadota; class Gammaproteobacteria; order Pseudomonadales; family JANQJO01; genus JANNXD01. The sequence continues at coordinate 51,180 of JANNXD010000139.1, forward strand.
GATGACTTTCAATTCTGCATTTGTCAGCGCATCTTTGTTCTTCACCCAGCGATGAATTAGTAAGTTGCCTTGATAGAGTTGCAACCAACGTTCAACCACTTCTTCCTGAGTCCAATTTTGCGCTCGCGCTTGATCCACATGCAGCACCACGTGGTAATGATTGCTCATCACCGCATAAGCGCAGATATCAATCGCATAAATATAGGACAGAAATTTTAATCGAGAAACCAACCACTGTTTACGATGATCGTAATTCGTTCCTGAATGCATATCTTCCCCACACAAAAATGCACGTCGCACACAGCGCACATAGCAGTGATAAAAAGAAGTCTCTTCAAGGCAAATTAAATTTTCGCGGGCTTGGGTCATCGGCGCACATTAATCGAGTAGGGGATGGTTGTCAAGTTTGTGGATGTCCTACGTGTCGAATTACGTGTCGCTACGTGTCTCCTACGTGTCTCCTACGTGTCGCTACGTGTCGCTACGTGAGTTTGTGGATGTCCTACGTGTCGTTGTTGCTCTACGTGTCGTTGGTTGTCAAGTTTGTGGATGTCCTACGTGTCACTACTCTACGTGTCACTACTACGTGTCAATGGGACGGCAGCACAAACCACAGCGCAGACCAAAAAAACGTAAAAATAAACGCATGTAAAATTATCCATTGGTGCCCATTGGCACTGGTCAGGGTAGGCAGTCTGGCGTATTAAACGGATTTTGTTGGAGGTTCGCAACTATAAATTAAATACAAAGCTTGATAGGATTAGCGGCTTGTTTATTTTTGGGGTGGTGTGTTATGAAAAAGTTAGCCTTGTCAGCCTTTTTGTTGGCAACAGCTTTTTTGCTGGGGAATAGCCTGTCAGCCTTTTCGGCAGTGAATTGTGAAATTAGTCAATATAATGTTGAAGCCTATGATCACGGTGGTGTTTATATTCAGGGTCTTCTCGATGGTCAGGGATCAAGTTGGATTAGTATTTGTGGAGGGTCGACGGCTTCGCCCACTGAGGGATCTGATTGTAATGATAACGCTACCCAAAATCGTTTATCGATCGCTTTGGTTGGGCAAACGAGCGGCAGAAAATTGAACGCCTATTTTCCTACATTAAATAGCTGTTCTGAATTTAGGCCTTATATGCGGCCGCAAGGGCTGAAGTTAAAATAGAGCCGCATGGGCGCGTAAATACCCCCATGCGGTTAAGAGATATAAGATAATATGAATCGTAGGTTTGTATTATCTTAATCGATGACATATATTGATCTTGCCATTTTTGAGCTTGAAGTGGTTGATATGTGGGTGTGTGGAAAGTGGCATGTGGATAGAAAGAAAAATAACGGAACGAGTTAAACAGCTGGCTGCATCGCGTCCGGCGTTATTAGTGACGGGTGCGCGGCAAGTGGGTAAAAGTAGTTTGCTACAGCGATTATTTGTTGAAGCTGAATACGTAACGTTAGATCGTGTAGCGATTGCTGAACATGCGGAACAAAATCCGGACGCATTTTTATCTGCGTTTAAACAGCAAGTTATTTTAGATGAAATCCAATATGCACCGAGTTTATTTCGCGAACTGAAAATTCGTATCGACCAGCAGCGTAAAAAATATGGTCAGTGGATATTGACGGGCAGTCAAAAATTTCAGTTGATGAAAGATGTCAGCGATAGTTTGGCTGGACGTATTGGTATTTTGGATATGCATACCTTGTGCGCCGAAGAAATTTTGCAATCTAAACTTTCCTCTAAGGTTCCAGGACTGCTGTGGAAGGGCGGCTATCCTGAGCTGTGGTCTAATCCTAAATTGAACCCAATTGATTTTTTTCAAAGTTATGTACAAACCTATTTAGAGCGTGATTTAAAAGCGCTCATTAATGTCACTAATTTACGTGATTTCCAGCGATTCATGCGTTTACTAGCGATGCGAGTTGGCCAGTTATTGAATTTTTCCGATGTGGCGAAAGACGTTGGTGTGTCTCCCGCTACGATTAAATCTTGGATGGGTGCCTTAGAGGCAAGCGGCGTAGTGGTTTTGCTAGCGCCTTATTTTCGTAATCTCGGTAAACGTTTAATTAAAGCGCCCAAGGTTTATTTTGTGGATAATGGTTTGCTGTGTTATTTCCTGGGCATTGAAACGCAAGACGATTGTTTGAAACATCTACATATTGGCCATATTTGGGAGAATTTTGTTTTCACTGAGTTAATGAAAAGCCACGAATTTTTTCCGAATCATGAGTTGTTTTATTATCGCGATCAAAATGGTGTTGAAATTGATTTTGTCGTTGAAAAAAATCAGCAGATTATGTTGATCGAGGCTAAGTTTGCTGAACAGGTAGATGCCAGTAAGTTAAACTTTAAAAAAGTTGTGCCCTTATTTGAAAAAAATGTAACCGCTGATTGCGTAGGTGCGGTTCGTTGTTATGTGGCGGCCAAAATAAATGAGAAAAAATTGCTGCATTTAAATGAGTATGCTTTATTTAATCCGCTTTGGTGCTGTAGCATTTTTTAATCCTAAGCGGCGTCGTTACGTTTTTTATTGTTTTCAAACTGTTGAAAATCAGTGTTCAGCTAAGGTATTGATGCTGGTGAGTATGTTTTTTTAGAGTTGTTTTGTGAGGTGCCTGATTGTGATTGTCGCCGCGCTTTGATTAGTGTTTATGATGCCAATCAAAATTTGATGGCCAATATTAGTTATGGGTGGGAGAAAAAAAGTTTTATGAGCAGTGGATGGGTTCGTCTGAAGGGGTTGAGTATCTTTCTGGTATAAATCTTTATGAAATGCAGCCTCAAGAAAAAATTGTGTAAAGTTTTTGGCCTTGTTTAAAGACATGGTTGCCAGTGATCCAGCGTATGAAAAAAGAATTCGTAAGCATTATCAGCAAATGAAAGAAGTGAACCAATTGTCAGTCGCGGTTAAAGCGGTGGAGAAGGTTGGTCGCAATGAGCCGTGTTTATGCGGTAGTGGTAAAAAAGCTAAAAAATGTTGTTTGTGAGCAGGGACCGGTTTTGGGGTTTTAGGCTGAAATTCGCTATGACATTTTATTAAAAGGCATATGAGTGGCCTGCTGATTTCATATCAAGGGATGCCGGCTTACCCGAACCCAGTTTGACCCGCTGATTCTTCGGAAGAGGCCGAAAAATTTAAATATCCCCTAATCCTCGACACGCTCGATAGCATCGTCCAGTTTTTCTATTAGTAATTCCAGTGTAGAGCTTAATTTGCTAATAGTACTGTCGCTTATAGGGTTGTTATGAGCAGACAATGTTGAGATGCGGTTTGAACAATTTTGTAAATCTGAACGCATTTTTGTGGACATCCATGTAAAGCGCTGCTCAAGCGAATTGATCTTATCAATTACTTCGATTTTTTGCGCAGATCGGTTTTCGTGTCTATCTTCAACCGCTTTTTGTATTGAAATAAGCACCGCATGTTCTATCGTCATTCGATCAAACAATAATTCTGAAATCTTAATTTCATTGTTGAGCGTTGCCAGATTTAACGCATTCAAACTATGCGGTAACCCAGACAAAACATCCGATGATTTTAGGTGAATGCTTTCAATTTCTTTCAGCTGTTCTTGTATGAGGTCTAACGATTGATGGAGTTGAGTTGTATGTTCATCAAGCAGACTGTCGTAATTCATTCCATGGAGTTTATCAAGTAGCGATTGCATCCATGAGCCTACTGGCATCCCAGTCGTTACTCCGAATAATATATTTAAAACATCGACCACGGCATTATCTCGTGCTTGGTCTATTAATGCCATGGTCTCTGGATTACTACGGATTGAAGCTGTTGAAGGAATGTCCGTATGGTAGTTGAGCGTTCGCCTGAACATATTAAAATCGACAATATACTCATCGTTAACCACTCTGCCGCTGGTATGTCGTGAATGGTTACTGCCAATTGATTCATGGCCTAATTCACTCATCACGTTAGAATCTGATCTTAGGTAGACTCTGTTCGGAATTTGTACGCCTTCACGGAGGGCGAACGCTGATGGATTAGTGATTGAATGCGATAATTGTCTTTCTAGTTGATTATAAGTGAGCGCTATATTTGTCAGCAGAAAAATGACCTCGCGCTCGAGCGTGTCAAGCCGCTCATTTGCGCGTGCGTTTATTGGTACGTTGACAAGCGGATAGAGTGCAAAAAACTTATGGGTTTCGGTGTCTATTAGCTCACTATAAGCATGAACTACCTTCAGTGAATTATGATTTTTGTAGTGACGTAAATTATCAACCGCATGATTTAGGCGGGGACACAGTCCATTAATGGTTCTTTCAGAGAGGTCTATCAGTTTAGTTATTCGTTTTTCTTTAGCGTCAGCAATACGACTTATTTCCTGTTGTTGACGCAGTTGATGAAGCTTGGCTGATGTGTAGGAATATAGATGCATAGGGTCTCTCAAACTTTGGTTCAATAACTTTGGTTCAATCGATACAAGATGGGTTGTAGAATGTACCATTCTACATAAGGATGCATCTGATGAATATTGCCATTATTGGCGCGGGATTCGCGGGGCTGACGTTAGCCAATTACCTAAAATGCGATGCCAAGATCACGTTATTTGAAAAAGCGCAGGGCGTCAGTGGACGCCTGTCGACGCGTAGTACGGCAGAATTTCAATTTGATCACGGTGCACAATACTTTACCGCGCGTGATCCCAGTTTTCAGGCATTTTTAAATCCCTATATTCAATCCGGCTTGGTTCAAACGTGGACGCCCAAAATGCTGACGCTAGAACTTGGCAAAAAACCGTATAAAAGGGAATGGTTTGAGCCGCATTATATTGCCGTTCCCAGTATGACGGCGTTAGCGAAACACATGGCCTGCGATTTTGATGTGAAGCTGAAAACGCAGATTACCACCATCGTCGAGCGCGCACAGCGTCATTGGCAACTCATCGATCAACATCAAAATCTATATGGGCCTTTTGATTGGGTGCTGTGTACTGCGCCAGCGCCACAAGCTTATCAATTGATGCCGGATATTTTTGCGCACAAGGATCATCTGCTCAACGTAAAATTCTCCCCTGCCTTCAGCTTAATGCTCGGTTTCAACCAATCGCTCAATCTTAGCTTTGATGCCGCCGAAGTGAAAAATTCCGCGATCAACTGGATCTGCGTCAATGCGCATAAATCGCAACGACCCTCGGCCTATACGCTGTTAATTCACAGCGAACCCCAATGGAGTGGTGCCCATATCGCCGATGATCTCGCGGATGTGCAAAGGCTGCTTCTAGAAAAACTAGAACAATTGTTAGCGATCAAGCTTGCGCCTGCGCATATCGCACTGCATCGCTGGTTATATGCTCACGCATCTATACCGCTCGGCCAAGATTATTTAATCGATTTCAATCACCAGCTTGGCGTCTGCGGGGATTGGTGTATTGCTGGCCGCGTGGAAGCGGCGTTTTTGAGTGCGAGAAGGCTGGCTGAAAATTTGGTTTTATCGCGATAGCACTGACAGATTTAAATTTCAGGCGCGTCATCGTGTAGTGGTTAGGCGGAAAAGCGTGTCTCTATTTAATTGATGCATCGGTCTACTTCCACTTTAAAGTTCATTCCCCCCAATGTCGCTGTAAGCAGTGTCGCAATGCCGCATTTTCTAATTGCAGATAATCTCTTTCTTCGATTAAATCCAGCACCACAGCCGTCGCTTGCCAATCCAGTTCAAGATCATGATGCAAGCGCAGTGCTTTTTTGATAAGGCTGAGACTTGATGCCGAGAATTGCCATTCATGCGCCTGTGCACCACTCAAGGGCAGGATGATCTGCAAATCGATCAGCTCTCGTAAATGTTCAGATGAAATCAATGCGGACTGGCAGAGCTCTTCAAAGCTTATGTAGAGACCGGGGGCGTGTGTCATCAGGATTTACTCCACTGCGCACGTGGATCAAATGCGGCCTGCTCGGCTAATTGTGTCCATAGTTGCTGTGTTGCTGCATTGTTCTGGGCGGGCATCACTACTTTGATGATCGCGAATAAATCACCAACACCATTTTTGCCATTTAACCCTTTGCCTTTTATGCGTAATCGCTGACCGCTTTGACTGTTGGCGGGCACGCTTAATTGAATTTTGCCGTTTAATGTTGGCAAGGTGATTTTGGTTCCCAACGCCGCTTCCCAAGGTGCCAAAGGTAGGGTGATGAGCAGGTTATGACCTTCAATATCGAATAACGGGTGGGGGATCAAACGAATGTGCAAATACAGGTCGCCCGCTGGCGCATTGCCGATACCGGGTGAGCCTTGACCTTTTAAGCGGATGCGTTCGCCTTCGCGGGTGCCAGCCGGAATTTTCACATTCAAGCTTTTTTTCAGTTCTTGTGGTTGTCCCTGCTGGTTGTGATGTTGCACGGTATACTCGATGGGTTTTACGCTATCGGCTAACGTGTCTTCGAGAAACAGTGGCCATTCAAGTTCTACATCGCGGCCTTTTTGCATAGCGTAGGGTGCCTGGGTAGATTGATAGTGAGGTCGCGTGCCAGCAGTACCAAAAATGGATTGGAAAAAATCGGCAAAATCGTGATTGGATTGCGCATAATCCGCGCTATTTGGTGCAGCATGCCCAGAGGGCCTGCGCTGGCGCGCTAAACGCAGTTCATCATATTGTGCGCGTTTATCGGCGTGATGTAGGACTTCATAGGCTTCAGCGACGGCTTTGAATTTTTCTTCGGCATCTTTATGTTTACTCACGTCGGGATGATATTGCCGAGCCAATCGTCGATAAGCCAACTTAATGGCTTTGTCATCGGCGTTTGGCTCAACACCCAGAATGCTGTAGTAGTCTTTAAACTCCATAACCTGTGTCTCTCTTTAAAATGTGTCTCTCGTTTTAATCATGTGATCTTTATACAACCAAAACCGGTGCAAAGCCACCGCCTTGGGTACGGAAATTCGTGGTTTGACCTTGATATAAACGCGCTGCCACTAATTGAATTTCACCCGCGTACACATAAGCCCGCACATCCATTTTTAAGCGCACCTCACGTCCATCGACGAGGATGCCGCGTTCACTGGGTGTAATTTGTTGCTGGGCAACATAATCATTTTGCAGAATTTCCTGCCAAACGCGTTGCGTGAGCTTATCGCCCCGATAAGCAGCGCGGCTGCCAAAACCGATGGACGGTTTAAAAAATAATTGTTTGCGATTTTTCCATAACTGCGCGGCGTTTTCTAAGGTCACTGCTTGTGTAGTGGGGATGCCATTAGACAATGTCAAGCAATCAGCTGCGGTGGCACCGATATCGTGTAATGTTTGAGTGTCGCCCAGTACGATCAATTGTCGTTTGTCGGCATAAAAAGCGTGATGATGTGGATTCGGGGTGACTACCACTACTCCTGCCATATAAGCTTGATGCAATGCGGTGCAATTTTTTTCTTTTAAATAAAAATCGGTCAGCCGATTATAAACCAAATCAATTTTTTGGCCTTGAAATAGCAGTTGGTTGCTATCAAAACTTAACGCTTTCGCATCAGCAATTACAGCATGAATGGCGTGCCGAGCAAACAAACGTTGCGCCATTTTAAATTCAGCATATAAAAACTGTTGCTCAGGTTGGTTATCAACGATAGCAATCGTGGTTAAAGCTTGATGCCCCCGCTGTAATTGCCACTCGCGTTTAAACATGGCCATAACCTGTTGATCAAACGTTTGGTTTTGTGGCGTGGTCGTCAAACCTTCGGCAAGTCGACAGGTGGTCTGTGCCTTAAGTAAGGCGCTATTTAAAAAGGCACCACCGGCATTACTGTTGATTTCAATGATTTTCGGGCCGTCTGCTGATAAATGAAAATCATACCCCATAAAGACACCGGCTGTGCCCGGATTCAATGCAGCGATGGTGGGTGCTTGCCTGACGGTATGTTCGGCATAAGCCGGTAATGCTAAGACGCGTTCTATGGCTTCAATAATACGGCGCATCTGCTCGATCTGTTGGGTAGAAATAAACACCGTGGTATTGGAAAATAATTGTGGCTGCGTTGCGAGTAAGTCTTGATTTAGTTGGTCAGTTTTCAAAATCGCATCCAGCTGGTGACGATCCAGTGTTTGGCAAAAACAATCACGATTGAGTTGTTCAGCAGAAGGTTGATCGCAGGCCAAGCAATGTTGCTGGTGGAGTTTGGCGCATCCAGTATGATCAGTCGGTTGTTGTAAGTTTTTCATGTGAATGGTTCCAATGCCAGCCATGGTCAATGTTGGGTGCATAAATAGCAATCAATGGCTACTTTGCAGCGATTTTTTTAGCGATTTGGCAGCAACTTATTTTTCTGCAGGTGAAATAAATGGGTCATCAGTGCCACGCCCCAAAAAGGGGCCAGCAAATTGGCGATTGGAATGGTCGTTAAAAAGGTGATTAATACGCCAGCGATAAAAACCACGCCGCTATTTTGTTTGCGCACTGTTTTTGCGGTGGGCATGTTGTAATGCCGACGCGCCACCGTCATAAAAAACTCGTTACCGATTAAATAGCCATTTAAGACATAAAAAATGATGATGTTGATAACCGGTAAAAGATAAAACGGCAAAACTAATAGGTTCAGGAAAATTGCTTTTAGCATGAACGCAAAGTCATGGCGGACTTCCTGCCAGAATGGCCAATTTTCGCCACGCATAACGGGAGGGTAATTTTCTCTTTCAACAACCTCAATAATTGCATCATCGAAAAAGTGAATAATGAGGGGTAGAACCGCAGGAAAAAGCATCCATGCAAACAACCATGCACCAAAAAATAAAATAAATGGCAGTAATTCCTTGAGCAGATAGGATGATCCCCATGGCAGATATTGGATCAGGTGTGAGATACCAAATCCAAAAACTACCATAAACCCAACTAAAGCAACCAATGTAATCAGTAGGCTTTTTATAAAAATGCTCAGCATTCCAGGACTGAGTATTCCTTGAAATGATTTTGTAGCGGCTGCTATCATTTTTTCCATTTGGAATGTTCACCGTGAGTGAATTGGTTGGGGCATAATTTGGTGTCATCGCTTGCTTTTGGATAGGCGATTCTAGCGTAATTATCAGTGGTGACCTTGATTAAAGCCACTTAAAATCGCAGCTGACGTCGTTTATGCTTTCTTGAGGTGATGAATAGAATAGTTACTTGGATTCAAGAATGAAGTGCACAGCCTTTTGGACGGTGATAGCAACTATCTATAGCAACTATCTATAGCTATAGCAGCTTTAGATAGCAACTATATATTGAGGTCAATACTTGGTAAGCTTGCTGACTTGTTTTTGCTTATAGATATTTTAAGGCAAACGAATGGATTGGGATAAGGGATTATCTGGCATGAAGTTAAAAAAAATCGGGATTTTATATTTTTGTTGGCTAATGAGCTATTGGGTAAGTATTGCGGCTTGCGCAACCGAATGGCAGATGATCAACGATTTGAGTTTTTCTGCACGCGCAGCGCATGATTACGCGAACGCGCAACAGCAAGTACAAACGCCAACGACGGTTTGGCCGCGCCCCATGCAAGTCGATCAGCCGGTAGTAGGGCCAACGGCTGAGTTGTGGTTGGATGCGCGTTCGGGTCGAGCATTTTTTACTGGCTTCCAGCCCCGAGCAACAGAAGGCGTAGGTTTTCGGGTGCAACATCAAGGCAAATCACAAGATTATCGTGTGCAACTGCAAGTGGGTTATGACACTGATGTGGATTTTGTTACTGCCGATAAGTTTAATGGCGATGATGCAGAAACCAAGTGGATTGCCGATGGCAGTTTTGTGGATATCGGTTTGTACCATTGGCGCGTCGGTGGCGGTGCGGTTTCGCGTTGGTGGGGGCCGGGTTGGGATTCTTCGCTCATTTTGTCGAATAATGCGCGTCCTGCGCCCGGTTTATATGTGGAGCGCAGTGTGTTCACACCCTTTGAATCTGCTTGGTTGTCGTGGTTGGGGCCTTGGCACTTCACCACGTTTATGTCGCAATTAGAAAGTGACCGCGATTTTGCGCACACGCTTTTATGGGGCGCGCGCTTTACGTTTAAGCCAATAGCGGCATTAGAAATTGGCTTAAATCGCACGGCTTTGTGGGGTGGTGAAGGACGTCCACAATCGTTGAGTGTATTTAAAGATTTGTTGCTCGGTGATGATAATTTTAGTGAGAATCAATCGGGTAAAAGTACCGAGCCGGGCGATCAATTAGGCGGTATCGATTTCAAATATACGTATATTCAAAATCAGCAGGTATATGCCTGTTACACGCAACTTATTGGTGAAGATGAAGCCGGTGGTTTGCCCACTGGATTTTTAGGGTTGGCGGGCTGCTCTTGGCAAACCCCAGGGCAATTATTTAGCCCCGCATTTTTGCAAGCCATGCAACTATCGACGGTATTTGTTGAATTTAGCAATACCGCGATGGGTGGGTGGACGGGTGACGAGAGCTTCGGGGTTGCCTATGAGCACTCCATCTATCGAGATGGTTATCGTTATCGCGATCGACCCATTGGTAGCCAATATGATAACGACAGCAAAAGTGCGGCAATTGGTTGGCAACTGCAGCAAAGTGCGCGGCGGAGTTACCGGGTTGTGGTGAGAAATTTAGAATTAAATAATGGTGATCTCAATGCGGTGTTGCCGAGTGGAAATCGCATCGCACATTCTTCGTTAAACACGCAGCAATTGGATTTATCGGTTTCGCAAACGTGGCAACAGTATCGAGCCGATCTTGGTTATCTCTATAACACAGACGTTGCACCGGATGCTTTGCTGAATGCTCGCTCTACGTGGTTAGTAAAATTGACCTGGTTATTGAATTAATATGCAGTCAGTTAAGACAATACGTTAAGGCTTCTGTTGTGCGGTATGGTAAAAGTAGGCCCATTTTTTTATGGGTGTGATGGAAAAATAGTGATGGAGGATCTTAAGGTGATTTCGATGCGTGGTTCTGTTGTTCTTATAATTTTAAACGCTCTCGTGACTTTTCCTGTTCTGGCGCATGAAATTCCTGTCGAGAGCATCATCAAATCCGCAGTAGTTTATAATGATCGCGCAACCCTCACCCGTACCGCGCAAGTTAAAATTCCAGCAGGCGCTCATGTACTTAATTTTATAGGTTTGCCGGTGATCTTATTCCCCGACTCTTTGCGTACAGAAGGCAAAGCGGCGTCTCAGGTAACATTGGGTGCAATCGCTTACAAAATGGAAAGTCACGAAGATTTTGTCGTGCCGAAAGAGCAAGAGTTGCACGGTTTGCTTGAGAAATTAGAAGATCAGAAGATCCAGTACGATGCGGAAAAACAAGCGGTTGCTATTGCGCAAAAATTCCTTGATAAGCTGGGTGAGCAGGCAGCGCAGCGCAGCAATGAAGACATCGCCCGGATTAATTTAAAGCCCGAAGAATGGAAAGGCGCTGCAGATAGTTTGCACGCGAAAACCCTTGAAAATTTGAAGTCCATCAACGCAATTGATATTGCCATCCGCCATACGGATGAACAAATCGCGAAGATCAATCAGGAGCTTGCGCAACTACGTACTGATCAGAAGCAGACTTATCGTGTACAAATCCCCTATGAATCGCAGGTTGAAACCACGCTCACTATTGATTTGAGTTATCAATTGCCCAAGGTAAGCTGGCAGCCTGTCTACGATGCCCGCCTTGATGTGGCGTCCGGCAAAATGAGTCTTGTGCAATATGGGGCAGTCTGGCAACAAACGGGCGAGGACTGGAATGGTATTGACCTCACGTTGTCGACTGCCCAACCCAGCCGTGGCGCGGGACTTCCCGATCTTTATACGCAATGGGTGAGCATAGTTGAACCGATTGCGAAAACGGCTCTGCAAGAGAGCAAGATGCGGCGAAATGAAGCTGCCGCCCCCGCGTCGATGATGGCGAAAGAAAAAAGTCTTGCCGATGAAGGCATGACTATGTATGAAGCCGATAATAAAGTAGTTGAACAAGAAGCCGTTTTCGCCGCCGCCCAAATCAACACGCAAGGTTTTGTTGGCGAGTATCAGATTCCCGGACCCAGCACCGTGAAAGCCGATGGCACGCAGAGCAAACTGCTGATCGGTGCATTTGAAACCCAAAGCACAATGCAAATCCAGATCAAGCCGCAACTGTCGACGAGTGCGTATCTTGTGTTGAAGGCAACACTCAAAGGTGATGCGCCTGTCCTGCCGGGGCAGGTGCATTTGTTCCGTGATGGAGCCTATATCGGGCAGTCCACCTTGCCGATGCTGCGCCCTGGTGATGAAAGCCAGTTGGCCTTTGGCATTGACGATAACGTCAGCGTTAAGCGCAATGTTCTGAAAGATGAGCGTGCAGAATCGGGTCTGATCTCCAAAGAAGCCAGTCTTGAACGGCATGCCGTGACTGAGATTAAAAATCTCCATAAAACCCCCTTCCAAATTAGCGTTCTTGAAACCATTCCGGCATCGCAGGACGCTCGTGTTCGTGTTGAAGTGCTCAACGACAACACCACTCAAGGCTATAAAACCGATATCAATGATCAAAAAGGTATGCTGGAATGGTCGATGACGCTGCAATCGGGTGCGATGCAAAAAATTAATCTCGGTTGGCGCGTATATTGGCCCAAAGGAAGCGAGATAACGGGGCTGTAACGCTCTGCAAAAATGAAGCTACAACTACAAATGGTACTGCTTTTTAAACGCTTCAATTGATATCGATTGTTGTTCTATTTCAACGGTACTCCCATTGCTTTTTAGGCTGTGTACTCCACAGTGCTCGCCCTTGGATACAGTTGAGTAGGGTTGTGTTTTCCCCAATAAGAACACCATATAGGTGCCGTCGGAATCAATGCGTAAGCTATTGTTTCCACAATAACGTTCAGGATCGCCATAGACTCGTATATTTGAGCCTGACGCAGATCCCTTCAAAATGGATTTGACTTCAAGGGAGATGGTATTGAAGTGAGGTCCACTATCAAGTTTTTTTTGAGAAGAATGATATTCTACAACGGCTATTAAATCTGCAGCTTGAATGGTTTCGCTTAAATTCATGTCGAGACACCGCTCCGCAAATGCCAAACATGGAAGCATGATAAAAAAAAATGGCAGTAATCTCATGCTGACTCCCTATCGTATTCATAATGAGTTTTGCTTAAAGCCGGGGACGGCTTAGTGTAATGTTGCTGCATTCTGAGTGTAGCGTCAGAAATTGTTCAACACGAGTTGCAAGGACAGGGGTGGTGTACTCATTTGTTGGCTTTCGTGAGTGGTAATTGGGGGGCAAGGGTAGCACCCAATAGCCGACTACTTTGGCCTTTAATTCCTACTCGCCCCCAACATTACTTTTTTACCCTTGATCCTTCTATCCTGTTTCCCTCACAATCTGCACCCTAAACAAAATGGATGATTTTTGACGCGGGCTTGTGGTTTTGATTGCGTTGGGTGTTGGCAGTTGGCAAATTGGTGGAGAAAGTAGTATGAGCAGTGAACCCTTGGATAATCTGACTGGTTTGGAAATCGCCGTGATTGGTATGGCGTGCCAATTCCCAGGGGCGCTGACGGTGCAGCAGTATTGGCAGAATTTGTTGCAAGGGGTTTGCAGTTTAAAGCAGTTCTCGGTAGATGAGCTGGTGGCCATGGGGCAGGATCGGGCGCAGGTTAGCCGACCGGAATTTATCCGTGTGCATGGCGCGGTCGATGATTTTGATCAGTTTGATGCTGGTTTTTTCGGCATTAATGCGCGTGAAGCCGATGTGCTGGATCCGCAGCACCGTTTGCTGTTTAAAGTCATTGGCCATGCATTAGAAGATGCTGGTTATGATCCTGATCGCATCAATGGCACCGTCGGCGTGTTCGCCGGTTGCAGTGGCAATACCTATTATCCTGATCAAGTGCTGAAAAACGCCAAAATTCAATTGGCGATGTCAGCCCACCAAGCCAAAGTACTGAACCTCAATGATTTTTTGGCGACGCGCGCCAGCTATATTTTTGGCCTCACTGGACCTGCTTTTACCGTGCAAGCGGCTTGTGCGACTTCCTCGGTCGCTGTGGCTATGGGCTGTCAATCATTATTAAGTGGCGCGTGTGATGTGGCGCTGGCCGGTGGCTCGTCGTTAACCTTGCCGCAGCATTTTGGTTATGAATATCAAGAGGGCATGATTTTATCGCCGGATGGCGCTTGTCGGGCGTTTGATGCGCTGGCAGCTGGTACCTTAAAAGGCGATGGTGCGGGTATCGTGGTGTTAAAGCGGCTGGCGGATGCGCTGGCTGATGGTGACCATATTGAAGCGGTGATTACCGGATTTGCCACCAATAATGATGGTCATGACAAAGCGGGTTATCTGGCGCCCGGTTTAAACGGACAGATGAACGCCATTTTGGCTGCGCAGATGATGGCGGGTATTGAAGGCGATGCCATTGAATATATCGAAGCGCATGGCACGGCGACGCCGATGGGTGATCCGATTGAAGTGGCGGCGCTGACGCAAGCGTTTCAAACCAGCACGCAGCGCAAGCACTTCTGCGGCATTGGCTCGGTGAAAACCAATATCGGTCACTTGGATGCCGCTGCCGGTATCGCCGGTTTAATCAAAGCGATTCTGACCGTCAAGCATGGTGTCGTACCCGCCAGCCTGAATTTTCACACTCCGAATCCCAAAATTGATTTTGCCAATAGCCCGTTTTATGTGAATGCCAAAACGCAGGTGTGGCCGAGTAACAATATTCGCCGCGCGGGTGTCAGCGCGTTTGGTATGGGTGGCAGTAATGTGCATATGATTGTGGAGCAGCCGCCGGTGGTGACCTTGATTGCCGATGAGCAGCCGCAGGTGTTGCCATTATCGGCGGTGGTCTCTCAATCCGTGCTCGATCAAGCGGCGCAATTGGCGGATCGTTTAGAACAAAGTGAATTGCCGTTGGCAGCGGTGGCGGCCACGCTACAACAAGGGCGTCGCGTGTTGAAATATCGTGGTGCGCTTGTCGCAGCGGATAAAGATATGGCGATCACGGCGCTGCGTGATCTGCGATCGGAGGCTATTGCTCAAGCAGGGCAAGCGCCAGCGGTGATATTTTTAATGCCAGGGCAGGGTGCTCAATATGTCAGTATGGCGTCGGGACTGTATCATCGTTATGAGGGGTTTAAAGCACATATTGATTATTGCGCCGACTGGTTAAAACCGCATCTACAACTTGATTTACGCGATTTGATATTAGCCAAGCCTGAAGATAAAACCGCTGCTGAACAATTAAAACAAACCGCCTTGACGCAACCGGCGTTATTCACCATTTGCACGGGGCTTGCCAAGTTATGGCAAAGCTTTGGGGTGCAGCCGCGTTTATTGTTGGGTCATAGTATCGGTGAATTGGCAGCGGCACACATTGCCGGTGTGTTTTCGTTAGCCGATGGTTTGCAACTGGCGATGATGCGTGGCCGCTTAATGCAAGCCATGCAGCCTGGGGCTATGCTCAGTGTTACCGCCACCGAAGCGCAATTGGCGCAGTGGATCATCGCGCCAATTGAGTTGGCAGCGGTGAATGCGGCGGATCAATGTGTGTTGGCCGGCCCTGTCGATGCTATTGCAGATTTGCAGCCGATCTTAACCGCCATGGGCTGGTCGGCGACGCCACTGCAAACTTCTCATGCATTTCATTCGGCGATGATGCAGCCGATGTTGACCGAGTTTGCCAACACGCTTGCGCAAGTCAATTGGTTAACGCCAAGCGTGCCGATGCTCTCCAGCGTCACCGGCCAGTTATTGGACGCGACAAGCTTAACCAGCCCGCAATATTGGCTCGACAATGCGCGTCACACGGTGCGCTTTAATCAGGCAGCACAAACCCTGTTGGGGCAGTCGGAGTTTCAAAAACAGTCAC
Source organism: Gammaproteobacteria bacterium (assembly GCA_031409375.1). Classification (GTDB taxonomy): domain Bacteria; phylum Pseudomonadota; class Gammaproteobacteria; order Pseudomonadales; family JANQJO01; genus JANNXD01. The sequence continues at coordinate 66,955 of JANNXD010000139.1, forward strand.
CCATTTTGTTAGAAGTCGGCCCAGGTCGCACGCTGACGCAGCTGATTAAAAAACACAAAACCGCGAGCGCTTATCCTGCGCTAACGTCCTTACGTCATGTCAAAGAATCGACCGCCGATGCGTTGCATTGGTTAAATACGCTGGGCTCGTTATGGAAAAATGGCGTAAATGTTGATTGGCAGCCAAATTGTGAGTCGTCGGTCATTACGCGAGTGTCTTTACCGGGTTATGTCTATCAGGAAAAACGTCATTGGGTTGATGCAGATAAAATCGATGCTCATCAAAATTCTAAAACAGTGGTGCATGATTCTTCTCGGAAGCAGCCGCTGGGCAAACGCGATTTCGAGCAATGGTTTTATCGACCGAGCTGGGAACAGCAATCGTTATTTTTAACCGCCAACATTGAGCGGCCGATTTGGATCTTGGTGCCAAATGCCGAGCAGGCGCGCGTCAGTGCAATTTGGTGGGAGCATCAGGCTATTTATTTAACGCTTACCGATTGGTCGCAACCGCAATGGCAAATGCAAATCGAAGCGGCTATGACCACGGACCAACGTGCGCCGTTGATTTTGGATTATTTAAGTTTATCGACGCCGATCAACAGTAACGATGCTTTTATGGCGCGTTTAACCCTGATTCAAAACTTAATGAATCAGGGCGTAGCGGTCGCAGATATCACCTATCTATTGGTCGCAGACAATGTTGCAGCTTGGTCTAGCACGGATAAAGTGAATCCGTTGTTGGCATTGCCGCTGGGATTGTTGCGGGTGCTGCAAGTTGAATATCCGGGTATGCGCTGTCGGGTAGTTGATGTTGCGTTTGCTCCTGCCAGCGTGCCGCGTTTGCTGGAAGAGGCCGTGCAGCCAGGGCGCGATAGTTTAATTATTTGGCGTCATGAGCTGCGCTGGCGGCAAACGTTTGGGCAGGTGAAATTGCCGTCGGTGGATGGTTTGTCAATAAAAAAGGGAATGCCGATTTTGGTGACAGGTGGATTAGGCGGCATGGGCTTGGCGTTGGCGGCGGCGTTGGCGCGGCGGTATCAGTGCCGTTTGTTATTGCTCAGTCGTCGTGGCGGGAAAGTGCCAGCGCAGCTGCTGGATCAAGGTGTTGAGGTGCGGGTCGCCAGTGTGGATGTCGCGGATCTTCACGCCATGCAACAAGTGATTGCTGCAACTGAGCAAGTGTGGGGGCCGATTCAAGGGGTTATTCATGCGGCCGGTATTGCTGGGGGCGGTATGACGGCGTATTTGCGTACTGAGGATGTAGATGAGGTGTTGTCCGCCAAAGTGCAGGGCGCACAGGTTTTACAGCAGTTATTGGTGGATGCACGTCCGCAGCAGCCGTTACATTTTTGGTTGATGTGTTCTTCTTTGGCGTCCTGTGTGAGTTTGATTGGTCGCAGTGAATATACGGCGGCCAATTTGTATTTGGATCAGTTGGCAACGCAATTGCGCTATGAACGCGGCATTGCGGCGGTGTCGATTAATTGGGACGCTTGGAGCGGCGTCGGCATGGCCAGTGAATATGTCGGTGATGACTGGATCCTGCCGGAAGAAGGTGCGCAAGCCATGTTGCGTATTTTAGCGCTGGCGTTAAACGCGAGTGAGCCTGTGGCGCAAATGCTGGTGTCCACGCGCGATCTGCATCGCTTGTATTTCAGTGAGCAACCCTTTGATGCGCAGCAAATTCAGCAGAAAGTCAAACCAGCGGCTTCCTCTTTGCCCGCTTCGACCCCTTCGACAAGCTCAGGGACCAGGATAGGGGTGATGACGGTGACACAACAACAATTACACGCTATTTGGTGTGAGTTGTTGGGTGTGGATGCGGTTGGGCCGGATGATAACTTTTTTGATTTGGGCGGTGACTCGGTTGTTAGCTTGCAATTGGTATCGCGGGCGAAAGCCTTGGGGTTGATTTTAAAACCGCAGCAGGTATTTGATAATCCAACGCTGCGGCAATTGGCAATTTCTTTGGGTGATGTGTCGAAGCCCTCAACTGAACAAAACACGGCGACGCAGGCCAATCAAACCGACATGAATCCAATGGAAAAACAATTACACGCTATTTGGTGTGAGTTGTTGGGTGTGGACGCGATTGGATTGGACGATAATTTTTTTGATTTGGGTGGTGATTCGGTTGTTAGCTTGCAATTGGTGTCGCGAGCGAAAGCGATTGGTTTGGTATTAAAGCCTCAGCAAGTGTTTGATTATCCGACCTTGCGCACGTTGGCGGCTTCGGCCTGTTCGACAGGCTCAGGGACCGGGCGTGAGCAGTTGGGTGCACAACCGGTGCAAGTGGATGCAATTCCCCTCCATTGGAGGGGTACGCCGCAGGCGGGGGGTGGTCTGGTTGAACTGACCACCCCTTCAGGCTTCGCCTGCCACTCCAATGGAAGGGAATTTAACCCAATGCAGATTGCCGATCTGCCGCCAACAACTCCCTTGTTAATGTCCTCCGCTCAGCAACGCATGTGGTTTTTAGAGCAAATGGATCCGGGCAGTGCTTTGTATTGTCTGCGAGGGGCGTTCTTGTGGGAAAAAACACAAGGTGCGCACCAAGCCATAAACGAAGGCTTATTACGCGCAGCATTGCAGTATTTAATGCAGCGTCATGAAGTTTTGCGTATGGGCTTTACGCAGCAACAAGGTGAACCGAGGGTGTTTTTAGCGGACTCAGCTGAAGTACCGTTTAGTATGCTGAATGTGTCTCTGGCAGGTAACGCTGATATTGAAAACGATTTACGCCAACGGTTAGCCGCACTGCAAGCGGTTCTTGTGCTCGATCAACCACCCTTGTGGCGTGTGCAACTGCTGTGTTACGGCGAAGATCGTTTTGGTTTATTACTCACTTTTCATCACATTATTATTGAAGATTGGTCAATGCAGATTTTTCTGCGCGAACTGTGGTTGGCTTATGACGCGTTATTGCAAGGCCAATCGGCGGATGCTGTATTGCCCGCCATCACACAACACTATCGTGACTATGTCGCTTGGCAATCGCGTTATCGTTTGTCCGCTGAATATCAAGCAGATTTAAATTATTGGCGGCTGCAGTTAAGTGATCTGCCGCAATTGGAATTGTCGCTGGATAAACCACGTCCGGCTAAGCCCACGCATCAGGGTGGGCAGTTGTTGGCGCAGCTGACCGCCGCACAGGTCACACGATTGCGTGCATTTAGCCAAGCGCAGCAGGTGAGTGTGTTTATGACACTGCAATCGTGTGTGCTGGTGTTGTTGCAGCGTTTAACGGGGCAAACTCAACTGGTGATCGGTACGCCGGTCGCTGATCGGCCGGATGCGATATTTGAAAACATGCTCGGCGTATTTGTGAATAACTTGGTGCTCAAAAATAACGTTGAGCCAACACAAACGTTTGCGCAGTTGGTTAAACAGGTACGTAATACCTCGTTGGCTGCGCAAACCCATCAAGCGGTACCGTTTGAAGATTTGGTCAAAGCGCTACAGCCGGTGCGCGATATGAGCCGAGCGCCGTTGTTCCAAGTGCTGATCACCTATTTGAATGTGCAGGCCGATAAGCACATAGAACCTAATCAATCAAAAGCGATTGGTGGATTAAAAGCCAGTAGCGGATTAAAAGCCAGTAGCGGGTTTAGTGGTGCCACTGAATATGATTTGAGTTTTTATTTTACCGATCATCCCAGTGATGGCAGTTTGCAAATTAAATGTGAATACGCCACGGATTTGTTTGTTGAAGACACCATAAAGCGTTATCAGCAGCAATTGATTTTTTTATGCGAGCAATTGCTGGCACACGCGCATCAACCATTACAAACGGTGTTCACTCTGCCGCCGCACCAGTGGCGACAATTGACGGCTAAGTTCAACAACACGGCGGTGCTGTGGCCGACGCAAAACTTACCGCAGGTTTTGTCGGCGTGTGCGGCGCAATATCCGCAAGCGTTGGCGTTAAAAGATGGCGTGCAGACCTTGACGTATCAGCAACTACAAACACGTGTTCATCAATGGGCGCATTGGCTGTTGCAGCAAAACTTAGCACCAGAATCTTGCATTGGTGTGTGTATGCATCGGCAAAATGAATTGGTGGTTTTGTTACTGGCCATTTGGGCGGCAGGTTATGCCTATGTGCCGATTGATCCGAATTATCCGGCAGATCGGATCGCGCATGTGCTCAATGATTGTCAGGCGCCGTTATTGTTGGTCGATCAAGCGCATGCCACACAGCTGCCGCCTTTAACCGGCAAAGCGGTGATCATCGAACAGGTAGATGTTAGTAGTTTGCCGTCGCAGGCGCCCAGCGTCACCATTCAACCGACGCAATTGGCTTATGTGATCTACACCTCTGGCTCGACAGGCTTGCCCAAAGGCGTGCAGCTCGAACATGGTGCGCTGCATAATTTTATTTTAGCAATGCAGCAAGCGCTGCCATTAAAATCCAGTGATCGTTTGCTTGCCGTGACTACGGTGTCGTTTGATATTCATATTCTGGAATTGTTTTTGCCCTTAGGCGTGGGCGCGAGTGTTTATGTGGCGGATGCGGCCACTTGTTTAGATGGCAGTGCCTTGCTGCGTATTATTCAGCAAGAGCCGATATCCGTGATGCAAGCCACACCGGCAACGTGGCAATTATTGTTGGAATCTGGTTGGCAAAAACCCTTAGCGCTGACGGTGTTGTGTGGGGGTGAAGCTTTATCGATGAATTTAACCACGCGCTTATTACCGGTATGCGCGGCGATTTGGAATTTATATGGGCCGACGGAAACCACGGTATGGTCCAGCGTTGCGCCGATTCGCTCATTGCAACCGCCCATTACGGTCGGTCAACCGATTGCTAATACGCAATTTTATGTACTGGATGCGGCGTTTATGCCGGTGCCCTTGGGTGCTTTGGGTGAGCTGTATATCGGTGGTGATGGCCTGTCGCGCGGTTATTTGCATTTAGCCGATATGACGGCATCGCGTTTTATCACGGTTGATTTACCGGATATCGGCAAAACGCGCGTGTATGCCACTGGTGATCAAGCGCGATGGTTGGCGGATGGTCGATTGCAAGTGTTGGGGCGTTTGGATTCGCAAATCAAATTGCGCGGCTTTCGTATTGAACTCGGTGAAATCGAATTTCAATTGGCGCAATATCCAGGGGTGCAGCAAGCCGTGGTCATGGTGCGCGAATTCGCGCAAGGGCCAGCATTAATTGCGTATTGGATCAGTGACAAAACGCTCGATGTGAGTGAACTACGGCAATTTATCAGTCAACGTTTGCCGCATTATATGCTGCCGAGTTATTGGGTGCCGATGACGGAATTTCCGAAAACGCCCAATCAAAAAATTGATCGCAAAGCCTTGCCGCAACCCACGCAAACTGGTGTCAGCATCGAAAAAAATACCTCAGCTGCTTTGTCACCTGCAGAACATGTGATTGCCGATATTTTTAAACAGGTACTGAACACTTCGCAGGTTACGGCTTACGATAATTTTTTTGATCTCGGGGGGCATTCGTTGTTGTCGATGAAAGTCGTAGAAGCCTTATATCAACGCACCGGTATTCGCATGCATCCCGGTGAAATGTTCCAGCAAACCGTTGGACAATTGGCTGCGTATTATGGGGATGCGTTATTGCCAAGTCGCACAGTAGTGGTTGAGAGCACTTCCATAACGGCAGAATCTGCATCATCAGCAATACCGCCCACACCTAAGAAAGCAGGATTATTAAAACGGTTGTTGGGTGTTGATGGTTAAAAATGGGTGTTGCGGCAGAGTATTTTCTTGCATGATAGATTGTTTGTTGTTGGCAATCGTTTGTTTATCTGCGTAACTTTTAAAATCGAGAAAGACATGAACACACTAAGAATCACCGATATTTTTAAAGCCAAAAAACGCATAACGCCTTTTATCAATCAAACGCCGATTGTTGAGTCGTCTTTCTTAAATAAGCTGCTGGGACATCGGATTGTCTTTAAAGCCGAATGCTTACAAAAAGTGGGGGCGTTTAAAGCACGCGGTGCTTGTAATGCCATTGTCAGCGCGATTGAACAAGGCAAAAAACCGACACATATTATTACGTCGAGTTCGGGTAATCACGCACAAGCGGTCGCGTGGGCGGCCAGTCAATTTCACATTCCGGTCACCATTTATATGCCAAAAACGGTTTCCAAAGTGAAACTAGCGGCAACGCAGTACTATGGTGCTCATACGGTATTGTGCGCAGATCGTTTGGACACGGATCGCCGAGTGCGCAGTCATGCGGATGAATCGAATCAAGTTTATTGGATTCCGCCGTATGATCTTGATGATGTGATCTGCGGTCAAGGCACTGCTTGTTTAGAATCCGTCATGACCTATCCTGAGATTGATGCTGTCGCGGTGCCTTGTGGTGGTGGCGGCTTGTTGTCCGGTTCTTATATCGCCGCCAAAGGATTAAATCCCGCCATCGAATTAATTGGTGTCGAACCTTTTAACGCCTCGGATGCGTATCAGAGCATTCAAGCTGGCAAGATCGTCAAATTAGAACAACCGCCGATGACTTTAGCCGATGGTGCAGCAACCTTGTCGGTGAGTGAACGCACCTTTCATTATCTGAAGCAAGTTGAACATTTTGTGTTAGCCACTGAAATTGAAATGGCTTACTGGACGCAGTGGCTGCAGCATCTACTAAAACTGCAAATCGAACCGACTTGCGCCATGACCATGGTGGGTGTTGTCAGTTGGTTAAAACGCCAAACCGCGAAAAAAACCGTCTGCGTGATTATTTCCGGTGGCAACATTGATAACGATAAACGTAGATTACTGCATGAAGTGGATTACTTGGCGCAGTTGCCCAGTTTAAATCGTTAGCGCTTTTAAAATCAGTAATCCGACGATTAATACGACCCCTTGTTGTTTTTGAGCGTTTTGCATACCCGACCTCTTAAGCTGAGATAAACTGCCCTGCAATGAAATTAACTGCGATTACGTAATTGCACCGTGCGGCTGAATACCTTGCGAAAAAACTTACCACCTGAATGGGCAATAGTGGTGCTGGGACCGATATTTTCGCCTGGTAAGGCGTAGGTGTTGGTATCTGTTTGGGGTGCAGCTTCGAAGGGGCTGGTGACCAGCAGACCTAATTGCACACTGACAACCTTTCGCATATTCAGGGTGGCGTCGCTGCTGGTTCGATAACTAATGCTGCCATTGGCGAGCTGTTCGCCGTACAAAATTTGTAAATTTTCAACGCCTTCAATCAGCTCGTTAGTGTTGCCAGCGGCGTCGTATTGATAAAGGGCGTATATGGATTTTCCAGTTATGTTTTTACGGCCAGTATTGGCCACAAAAAAGGTATCGACATGAAATGGTCTGACTTGCGCATCGATGGTATACGCACGACGTAAACTATTAAGCGAATTGCTGGAAATGTGATGTTTAAGAGCAATTGGTGCGATGGTGCTTGGGTTATTAGAGACACGGAACAAATCAGCCATTGTGCAATCACCAACAAATACCAAGTCATCCTGTTGCAGATTGAAGCTGGTATCGTCTATTACCACATCACTATTGCTACTGCTCATGTTGGAGGATAAAGGTGCGCCAGTGGGATCGGCATATTGAATGCTGATGACGTCGCTTCCAGGAATGGGTTTGATGGTATTAGTCGTTTTCAGCGTCAATAGGTCGCTGTTACTGGCGAGGTTACTTGGATTGGGTGACCATGTACCGGCTGAGTCCACTTCAAAACCTCTCAGTGAAGTTTGTCCTAGATTCGTTGACGGAAAGTTACGGGCGATCGGTTTTGTGTAGGTGGCGTGGCTCCAATTCACATTGTCTTCATTGGTGACGTTTAAGGTAGCTGGCATCATGCAGCCTTGAAAACCGCGATACCTCACCGATTCTGATAGGGTGTCGATGGCAAAACGTCCGGTTTCTTGTAGGTCTGTGACTGCTATCGTTAGGCGATTGCTTTGGATGGTGCTATGCATGATTCGCAATATTCCGGATAGTATAAAAATACCGAGTGTGGTTGCAATCAGAGTTTCTATTAATGTAAGACCGCTGGGCGTTGGATTGAAGGCTATATTTTGCACAGGAAACCTTTATAAACAATAACCGAAAATAACCAAATAACAGAATATTCAAACTGTAGTAGTTTGATGGTTAATATGGTTGGTTTTTGGACGGGATGTTGTAATGCATGGATAAACGGTCGAGTGTCAAAGTAATTTTTTTAAAACGTTCCTTGACGTATAAAAACTATTTTAGTTGGGTTCTAGGAGCTTGCCGGGCCTAAATCCGGTAGGCTCCTAGATGAGCAATGTCATTAACTTAAGGCAATAGCGTTTAGGTGATCCGATTTTTTTCTCTAGCAAGTAGTGCTTCATTATGGCCGCAATCTTAACCATCACACCGTAGAGACAAGGCAGCCTTGTCTCTACATGCTGTGCCGAACAGAGTGGACTTAATCGGCCAATCGATTGCCTTAAGTTAATCACATTGCCTAGATGAGTACACTCTGTTGTCTTTAGGGTTTTGCAAGTAAGAGTAGGGGCTGCCATTAATAAGTGCTGCCATCGGGTTCATACCAATAGGTACGTTCGAAGCCTTTTTTGACACCCAGATCAATATCTAAAAGAGGTTGTTCTGGGCCTACGAGTACAGTGGGTACATCTGTTTGCTCGGGGAATAGCATTTTGGGTGTTGGTGGTATGCTTGGCGATTTTAATACGCGTGAACGGTCTTCTTTGGTAATCGTATCGGAGTCATTCAAGTCTTGTGTTGGTTTAGCATTATATAAACCCAGCAAATAGACACGGCCTACACCCGTAACACCGGAACAAGCCGATGCGGCGACTTGCGGTGAATAGGTAGTGAAAATGATTTGATTGTTGACCGTTAAGCTGCTGGCTAAGGTTTTTTCACCTGAGTGTTCCAAATCAATATACCAACCCGAGTTGCTGATGCGGGTGTTGGTGATGTCGTCGGTGCGATCCGTTAAGTTGGTTTCGGTCAGTTTGGTATAGGTGGCTGGTGCGGCATAAATATCATCTTGGAAAATGACATAAAAACGGTTGCTGGTAGTTTGTTCGAGCGGTTCTTGTAAAGATCCCGAGCCAATGCTGACGGCCATGCGTAGGTTGCCTTGGTCACCAAATATAGACACGTCGGGTTTGAAATGGAAACGACGATCATTCAGTTGCGTATTGTCCGCGAGTTCAGCGATGACACCGCCAGTGACTAAGCTGGCTGTATTTTCACCTTGATGGAAATCAAAGCGCCATACTTGCCCGCCTGTATCGCCGACAAACATCATATCGGCCAGACCATCTTTATTAACATCCAGCAACGACATGTCACCAGGAATGGCATATTTCATTGCGGTTAAATTTAGGCCTTGTCCCGCAGTCACGGCATTACCGGCCATCCATAATCGTGCACCTGTCGTAGCATCAACGATATAAATGGAATTGCCCATGGTAGCATTCACTCTATGTGTCGGATTGTCGTCAATAATGGGATCAAATCCACCCGCAAAGATCAGTACATCTTTAACAGCACTGCCAATTTTTAATTTGGTTTTAACCGGACGTGACCAGGTGTAACCGAGCGCAGCAAAATCACCGCTACCCCCTTCAATGGTCCATAACATTTTGGGTTGCGTACGGGCGGTGACATCTAATGCATATAAATTGCGGCCACCACTGCGCATGCCCATATAGATGTAAACTTTATCTGTATTGTTTATCGTGTTATCGAAATTAAGATCCTGTACCCAGGCAACCGGTGAACCGTCCATGCCATAGGGGTGGGTGAAATTATTGTTGTCGTCATATAAAGTTTTTAAATTCTCAAATAGATGTTTGGGAATAAATGAAAAAACTTCATCTCCATTGTCAGCGTCCACCGCATGCAAAAAGCCTTCGTTCGTACCAAAAAACGCGGTGATGTCGGGTGTTTCTGAAGGGCCGCTGTAGGTAATTAACAAGGGGATAGAATGCAGGGGATCGCCAAGTTGTTTGCGGGCATCAGTGATCAAGCTATTGGCGTTGACATCGTGCATGTCATAGCCCATTGCCCATTTCAAAATGTTATTGCGCTCAGCCGCATCGGCAGCTTGCACCATGCTCGTGGTGATATCCGCATTACTATAAGAAAATTGATTGGCCGCTGCTGTTAAAGAGCGTGATGGCGTATTCGCAGTTGCCGCTGGTAGATAGGTGTAAAGTTTTCGCAAGCTAGGATCATCCGCTAGGCGTTTGGCCGCGCCACCTAACTCCACACTGGCGCCGTCTGTGGTGCTGGACCATAGACTTCTGGCGCTGGCTTTGAAGAAGCCTGTAGTACTATCGACTGCTGCTTGATCATTCGCATCTGAAATTACTGCAGGATTACCCAGTAGTTTGTAGCGCTTTAAATTGCCTGCCCAAACGGGAGTAGCCTCGGGTTTGAACACGGAGAAATAAATTTCTGAACGGTTAGATAATCGGTTGAATTGGTTCACGGTCGCACTCGGTGCCGTAAACGTAGAATCGCGCGATACGATGTTGCGAATAATCGCATTAAAGGCGTCTTCTAATTCAGCGGAAGTATTGGCTGTATAAGCACCGCCATTGCCCCTAGCAGCTAAATCGCGTAAAAAAGTCAGCGCACCACTGTTACTTAAGTTAAAGGCAATGGTATGTGTGCTGATAGTATTGGTAGTGGGCAAGCTGGGTTGCATATCGTTATTGGCCATCCATTGCACCAGGCTGCGACCACATTTTTCATCTGAGTCGGCAGCGTCAATACTGCAGTTGCTATTACCAATCATGTTGCCAATCACGGTGCGGCTGTTGTTATGGTTGGCCTCTCCATCTGTGAACAACACCACATGATTGCTTTGGCAGTCGCTAACAATGGGGCTGATATAAGTAGGTGCTGTGGGGCTGCTGGTGATGGTTTCGTCGCGGCAATTAGTGGAATCGAGATTGTCTTCTGTACAGCCCGCTGGCATCACATGGGTGCCACCAGTGTACGAGTTATCAATGCTAACGCGCTTGTAACGCAGATCGAGGCCATCTCCTGAGTTGAAAATTTGTCTGTCTGCTCCGTAGTAAACTGGGGCACCTCGGTAATACAGAGCTGCTTCATACAAGGTATCGACAATCGGAGTGTAAGTTCTGGCGGTTAGGCTTTGTACCAAATTATTAATATGTTCGCGCACCGTTAAAGGCGGTATGACCGTTCTGGCCGGATTGGCGACTTTGATCACCAGTTTGGGTGCGCGTGCACCGCTACCATCAAAGCTGTAAATGGTGCGATTGGCGGCAGTGGTATTGCCGTAAGCCAGAAGTGATAACGAGTTACCCGCTGTCCAACTCGAGCGATTCAGCACTTCTTGGATCAATGTTTTTAATTCCGGCGAGCGATAAGTGAAATCAGATTTCCAACTATCACTGATGGTCCAACGTGTGGTGGCAATGGTTTTGGTGCGACCACTGATATTGCCTCTTGAGTTGGGATAAGCTGCGGAATTATCGGAATTTTCGGCATACAAATCGAGGTAGGTACTGGCGCTACTGTTGGCTGTTGGCGTGAATTCTAAATACGCTTCCAAGACAGTCGTGCCTCTAGCAAAGGGTACTTTTTCAAAACGCATTCCCAATTTTTGACTGTTGCCTAACGTTAAGCTAGTTGCTGAGTTGGTGACGGTTTTTCTCGAATCATTGTTTTCAGATGCATCATCTTCTGTTAATAAAGTTCGTGTATTCCAGATTGTATTCATGCATCCTGGGCTACCACCTGAATAGTTGATGACGAGCTCAGGATGCCGATGTGAAACCTCATCATAGCTGTAAGTTAAGCGTGAACCACCGAGAGCTGAAGTGTCTTTGGGTTGAATGTAAAACGCCATGGCATTGTTGCCACACCAGCCACTGCGATTGACCACTTGTTGTACCAATGTTGTGATATTCGGGCCAGTCACGGTCGCATCGGATGCCCACTCTGCTTCTGGAGACCACAAGACTTCTGTTGAAGTTTTGCTTCTAGCACTTAGTCCAAAGCTGCTCGAGTTAAAGGTAGCGGAATTGTCACTATTTTCAGCACGTATTTTTAGAGTTAGGTTATCGCTCGTACTGTGCCCTGCCGCTGCGTTAAAGCGTAAATAAGCACTAGTGATGGTTGCGCCTTGCGGTACATTTACATCCTGGTAACGCAAGCCAACCAGATTTTCTACGTCGGGCGTGGTGAGCGTATAGGTGATTTTTAATTTGGTGTTGCTGCCGCTTGCGCCTTGTGTGCTGGCGGTGTCGTTACGAAATAAAGTACCACTCCGATAGCTACCCGATTGATGGTCGAAAATAAAAACCATGGCATCGTTATTGTCCCAATTGGCATGATTGACTAGCTCTTGTACGATAGAGGTGACATCCGCAGAATTGTATTTACTACCGATTACCCATGGTTGTGTGTCAAGAATTGTCCAGATAATCGAAGACGTGGTGGGTTGTGTGGATACACGATTAGCAAGATCATAGTTAAGTCCGGTGAATCGGACGGGATTATCCGCATATTGTCCACGAATTAAAATGCTGCTCTGGCCTGAACCACTGGCAGGTGAAGTCATTTCTAAGTAAGCGCTTTGAATAATTGCGCCTTTGGGGATGTTCATATTGAAGTAGCGCAAACCACAAAGCTGAGTTGAGTCCATATCCATCCAGAAACCATCGTTTTTGGCTCCATTGGAAAGTAATTCTTCGCGATCATCTTCTTCATCGGTAACGTAAGCGGTGACGCTGTAGGTGGGGGTTGACGCTGATGTTGTAAAACCCAGTTTTAAAATTTCATCACTAAGACTCACTGCACCTGTTGAGCCGAGCTCAACGGCATCATCGGTTGAAAGCAGCATATCGGAAGATGCTTGTTTGTCAGCAGAAGAGAGGAGAGAATCGATGTTTGTCACTGGATATAACACCGAACCGCCAGGGGTGTTAAAACGCATGACGCCAACATTGACGCCTTGAATATTCTGCATCAAATCATTAAAGGCAGTTTTTAAAGCTTGCATGCGTGTTTGCCCGGTTAACGTGCCATCGGCATTTTTGGCGGGCTGGTCCATGGAACCTGAGTTGTCGATGACGAATAACACATTCGGCAGCGTTCCTTCTTGATAATGGCCATTACCCAAAAAAATATCAGTATCATCTGCCACGCTAATGGAGCATGTGGAGAAGATGACGATGACAATCAGTATTAATTTTTGGACAATCAAAATTAACTTTAGGAATTGATTCATGATCACTATCCTCAGCCTGCACCAATTGCCACAAAACCCTGAATTAAACGTGTATCGACACCGTTATTAATGGTGGCACTACTATCCACTTGCACTTGAATATAAGAAACGCCGGCGTCGTTGTCGGCAGAGTAGCCAGGGACTAAAACTTTGTCAGCGCTTAGAGTTGCTGTTGTGCGACTGACCTCATCATGTAAGTCCACGTCATAGACAGTCCAGTCATCAAAACTGGCGTCATCGACATAGGTTAGGGTTTGGTTCATCCAGCTGGTTTGATTGATCGCGTAGGTGCCAGCGCTTTCCGCTGATTGGAGAGCGCGATTAATAATTTGTGCATTAGATGCCATCCGTTCATTCATCACGGATGAATTCACGCCCCCAACTGATAAGAGCGTTAAGCTGATTAAAATCAGTAATCCGACGATTAATACGACCCCTTGTTGTTTGTGTACGTTTTGCATATCCGACCTCTTGAGCTGAGATAAACTGCAATGAAATTAACTGCGATTACGTAATTGCACAGTACGGCTGAATACCTTGCGAAAAAACTTACCACCTGAATGGGCAATGGTGGTGCTGGGACCGATATTTTCGCCTGGTAAGGCGTAGGTGTTGGTATCTGTTTGGGGGGCCGCTTCTATTGGGCTGGTTACCAGTAGACCTAATTGCACGCTGACAACCTTTCGCATATTCAGGGTGGCGTCGCTGCTGGTTCGATAACTAATGCTGCCGTTGGCGAGCTGTTCGCCGTACAAAATTTGTAAATTTTCAACGCCTTCAATCAGCTCGTTAGTGTTGCCAGCGGCGTCGTATTGATAAAGGGCATATATGGATTTTCCGGTTATGTTTTTACGGCCAGTATTGGCCACAAAAAAGGTATCGACATGAAATGGTCTGACTTGCGCATCGACGGTATACGCACGACGTAAACTATTAACCGTATTGCTGGAGATGCGATGTTCAAGGGCAATTGGTGCGATGGTGCTTGGGTTATTAGAGACACGGAACAAATCACCCATTGCGCAATCACCAACAAATACCAAGTCATCCTGTTGCAGATTGAAGCTGGTATCGTCTATTACCACATCACTATTGCTACTGCTCATGTTGGAGGATAAAGGTACGCCAGTGGGATCGGCATATTGAATGCTGATGACGTCGCTTCCAGGAATGGGTTTGATGGTATTAGTCGTTTTCAGCGCCAATAGGTCACTGTTGCTGGCTAGGTTACTTGGATCGGGGGACCATGTGCCTGCTGAGTCTACCTCAAAACCCCTGAGTGAGGTTTGTGCCAGGTTAGTTGAAGGAAAGTTAAGGGCGCGCGGTTGGGTGTAAATGGCGTTGTCCCAGTTAACATTGTCTTCATCAGTGACGCTGATGGTAACTGGCATCATGCAGCCTTGAAAGCCTCGATAGCTCACCGTTTCGGATAAGGCGTCTATGGCAAAGCGCCCAGTTTCTTGTAGGTCCGTGAGCGCTTCTTCAAGACGATTGGTTTGACGGGTTCCATTCATGATTTGCAGCATTCCGGCCAGCATAAAAATGCTCAGCGCGACTGCGATTAGGGTTTCTATTAAGGTGGTACCACTGGGCATGGAGTTGAGGGCTATGAGCTTCACAGGACACCTTTTTACAATAATTAAACAACACGCAAACAACATTCTCCTGAAACTATAGTGGTTGTTATCGCTAATTTGATCGTTTTGTAGACAGAATGCAGGATTGCACGGATTAACGGTTGTTTACATATTTCTTTAAGTTGTTTACGTGATATGGGTGGCAATTCGGTTGTTTACTGGATGGAATCAATTCTGTGTTTGTCATCACGCTTAAAATAGGGGGGGGAGGGCGGGCACGAGCAGATTGTCAATATGGCAGATATTGTGGGTGTGGCAGACAGTTATCTAGGGTGGCGTTAGCCAGGTGGCCAATGCATCGCCCGTCCAGCTAGGATGTGCAGATGCAAATGAAAAACACTTTGGCCTGCATCTGCGCCGTTATTGGTGACTAAACGAAAGGCATCTTCAATGCCCAATTGGCGACAGATGTCACCGACTTTCAACATTAAATGCCCGAGTAATGCTAGATCATCATGTGTTGCATCAACTAAGCGTGGTAAGGCTTTTTTGGGGATCAATAATATATGCGTTGGGGCTTGGGGATGAATGTCTTTAAATGCTAAACATAAATCATCTTCGAAAATAATATCAGCTTGAATCTCGCGATTAATAATTTTACTAAATAGTGTCATGGACTTCCGGGTCACCTGCAGGTGTTTAAGATAGTGTTTGAGAGGGTTGTTCAGTGATGGCGGTATCCATTGATCGCGCCTGATCTTCTAGCATCACGGGTATTCCATCCCGAATTGGGTAGGCTAAGCGAGAAACCTTGCAAAGTAACTCCTGATTGGCTTCATCGTATTCAAGTGGGGCTTTGCTGACGGGGCAGACCAGGATGTCCAACAGTTTTTTATCCATAGAATACTTACTAACACCAGGTTTGGTTAAACTCAATAGCTTTGAAGCCAACAGAAACTTTTGTACCGTTACTGATGGTTGTACTGTTGCTAACAATGGGGCGCTTGATTAAGCGTCCATTGCTGGCTAACAAATTAAATGTTTCTGCGGGTGTTAACTGCGGTAACCTATTTTTAATTTTGAGTTCACGGTACTGCACGCCGCTGGTATTAAACCAGTTTTTTAAAGATAAGCCTGCTTGATTGAACCAGTCGTGTAGCTGTTTGGCGCTGGGTGGATGCAGGGTGATATCGATGAATTGGTAGACTATCTGAGACTGTTGCAAAGCTTTTTCAGCCTGTTTGCAAGTGCTGCATGACTTGTAGCCATAAAAAGTTAGCATCGATTAAACAGCACAACGCAAATAGCGTTGCTTAACCTTTGGTTGCTTTACGTAAGTTAGCGCGAATTTTTTTCAAGCGCAAACGGGTATTACCGGTGCTGCCTTTAAAAATTTTACCGCGTCGCGTTTTTTTATCGCCTTTACCCATGATAAGTAAAATTTCCTTTAAAAATACTAAATGCTAGGTGGCTCCACAGGCAGGGCTCGAACCTGCGACCCAGCGGTTAACAGCCGCTTGCTCTACCAACTGAGCTACTGTGGAATCGTGTTATCCGTCACCGGATAGGGTGCGTATATTAGCGGCAGGAGGAAAGGCGGGTCAACTCTCTTCCGTAATTAAATTATGCTTCAGTCATTTAATGATGATTTACAAAATATCGACAAGTAATACACAAGTGCTCTGTGAGCACTATAGTAATTATTCCAACCCCAGTGGCGCGAGCATTTTTTAAGCAGATTATCTTGATGTTGAGAGGTGCATTTTCCTGGAGGTTAATATTTGTGCGTAGTGGTTATAGGTAAGCGCTTAGGGTCTGTTACGATGTTGTGCACAGAGCCTTCCACAGAAGCTGTGGATAAAGAGCTTAATACGGCGGCTGATCTTTTTTTTAAAATTATGATGCAGTTATGGTTTTAGTTCGGTGTAACTTGTAGAGTGATCACCACGATATGCTAGTTGAAGTAAGCATATGGGATGTTGAGCATGTAGTTGATTATTACTTTGAGGATATGATTATGAAAACACTCGCTCTATTAAGCAGTGCATTATTAGTTTCGTCGATTGCTTTTGCTGAAGGTGAATCGGCTGGTTTTGATGCGATGCAATCGGATCCCGGCGTTCAGGAGCAAATGGTGCAAGAGGCTCCGGCACAGTTGGTTGAAGAGCCCTCAGCCCAGATGGTCGAAGAAGCTGCACCCGCGATGGAAGCTACTTCTGATGATGCTAATCAGATTACTTCACCAGAAATAATTGCTGAGCAGCCAGCAGCCGGTGATCAGCAAGCGCAAGCGGGTGCGTCTGCTGAAAAAAAATGGTGGCAATTTTGGAATAAGTAATTTTGATGGGTATGTTTTTATTGCCGTTAGAATTTTCTGAATGAAATTTTTTTCAAACCGCAAAGCCTTAAGCTTTGCGGTTTTTGTTTTTCTGGGACTATAATCTCTCTCCTTTATTTTCGGCTTCCTTTATATATTGCTATTTGAGCTTGTGACTTATGCCCGTTATTACCTTGCCGGATGGCACCACCCGCGAATTTCTTCACCCAGTTACTCTGCTTGAAGTCGCTCAGAGTATTGGGCCAGGTTTAGCCAAGGCCACGTTAGCGGGGCGTGTTAATGGCCACTTGCTGGATGCTTCGTTACCGATTGGCGAAGATGCGAATATTGCAATCATCACGGCAAAAGATGCAGAAGGCGTGGAAATTATTCGGCATTCTTGCGCACATTTGCTCGGTCATGCCATCAAACAACTGTTTCCGCAAGCCAAAATGGCCATTGGGCCCGTGATCGATAACGGCTTTTATTATGATATCGATTATGAGGCACAGCGATTTTCTCCAGAAGATTTGCAGTTGATTGAGCAGCGAATGCGCCAATTAATCGAACAAAATTATGATGTGCGGGTTGAAGTGGTGTCGCGTGAGCAAGCGCAAGCCGTCTTTCAGCAGCGTCAAGAAAGTTACAAGCTGGAAATCGTCGCCGGTATTCCGGCTGGCGAAACCATCAAGTTGTATCATCATCAAGAATATATTGATATGTGTCGTGGTCCGCATGTGCCCAATACGCGTCATTTGGCGGCATTTCAACTGACTAAAATTGCGGGTGCCTATTGGCGGGGTGATGCCAATAATAAAATGCTGCAGCGATTATATGGCACTGCTTGGGACACCCCTAAAGCTTTAAAAGCGTATTTGCATCAAATAGAAGAAGCTGAAAAGCGTGATCATCGTAAAATTGGTAAGCAACTCAGTTTATTCCACACGCAAGAAGAAGCGCCGGGCATGGTATTCTGGCATGCCGATGGTTGGACCTTGTACCAAGTGATCGAACAGTATATTCGCAGCTTGCTCCGTCAACATGATTATCAAGAAGTGCGCACGCCACAACTGGTGGATCGAACCTTGTGGGAAAAATCTGGCCATTGGGATAAGTTTAAAGATGACATGTTCACGACGGCGTCGGAAAATCGTGATTATGCGATCAAGCCAATGAACTGTCCGTGCCATATTCAAATTTATAACCAGGGTGTTAAAAGTTATCGGGATTTACCGATTCGTTTGGCTGAGTTTGGTTCTTGTCATCGCAACGAACCCTCGGGAACCTTGCATGGTTTGATGCGAGTGCGTAACTTTACGCAGGATGACGCGCATATTTTCTGTACCGAAGTGCAGATTCAGGAAGAGGTCGCTCAATTTATTGATTTGGTGTTTTTAGTCTATGCTGACTTTGGTTTTGAACAGATCCAAATGAAATTGTCGACGAGACCATTTAAACGTGTGGGCTCGGATGAAGTGTGGGATAAAGCGGAAGCCGCCTTACAACAAGCACTGGATGCCAAAGGATTACAGTGGCAGTTGTTGCCAGGAGAGGGCGCTTTCTATGGCCCCAAAATTGAGTTCTCCTTGTTGGATTGTTTGGGGCGAGTTTGGCAGTGCGGCACGATCCAGGTCGACTTTTCCATGCCTGAGCGATTGTCGGCGGAATATACGGCGGATAATAATCAGCGCGTTACTCCGGTGATGTTGCATCGCGCCATTCTGGGCTCCTTTGAGCGATTTATTGGAATTTTGATTGAGCATCATGCTGGAAAGCTACCGGTTTGGTTGGCGCCGGTGCAGGCTGTGGTGATGGTGATTACCGATCGACAGGCCGAGTATGCTCAAAAAGTGGTGCATGAACTACAGCAGCAAGGCTTTAGGGTCAAGATTGACTTGAGAAATGAGAAGATTGGCTTTAAAATCCGCGAGCACACTGTACAGCGGGTACCCTATTTGCTGGTGGTGGGTGATCAAGAGCAAGCCTCGCATACGCTTTCGGTACGGTCGCGCGCCGCTGAGGAACTGGATGTCGTTACAACAGAGACGATGTCGGTTGATGCCTTTTCTCATCTACTTTTGACACAAATTTCCAATCTGGGCCGGAAATCGGCAGGGGTTTAGTATTAATAAACAGATCGTCAAAAAAGTAACTGGTTCTCGTAAAAACCGTATTAATGATCAGATTACGCACGCTAATGTTCGCTTAATTGATAAAGATGGTAAGCAAGTTGGCGTGGTTAGCATTGCTGAAGGTCTTGCAGCTGCTGAAGCGGAAAGCTTAGATCTTGTGGAGATTGTGGCGGAGTCCGATCCGCCAGTTTGTCGTGTTATGGATTACGGCAAGCACTTGTTTGATGAAAAGAAAAAGCGTACCGAGTCACGAAAAAAACAGCGTCAGGTGCAGATTAAAGAATTAAAAATTCGTCCGACAACTGAAGATAATGACTATCAAGTTAAATTGCGCAGTCTAAAGCGGTTTCTGGAGCAGGGTGACAAAGCAAAGGTATCTTTACGTTTTCGTGGTCGGGAAATGGCGCATCAAGAATTGGGTATGGGAATTTTGTATCGTATTCAAAAAGATCTTGAAGACATGGCAGTAGTAGAACAAGAGCCAAAAACAGAAGGTCGTCAAGTGATGATGGTGTTGGCGCCGAAGAAACGAAATTAAGTATGTGTTGCCCCCCAGGCAAGGGGAAAGGTAGGGAGCGGGGTATTTTTTGTGTAGACAAAGAACACCCACCCTGGCCTCCCCAATTATAGAAGGGGAGAGGATTTTCAGGTTTTTACTAAGGGGAAGTGTTATGCCAAAAATAAAATCCGTGCGCAGTGCTGTGAAGCGATTTCGCAAAACTGCTAACGGCTTTAAACATAAACGTGCGTATAAAAACCATATTCTTTGCAAAAAATCGCCAAAGCGTATTCGTCAATTACGTGCTAAAAAAATGGTGCATGGTTCGGATTACGCACTAGTTAAACGCATGTTGCCCACTTTGTAATTGAATGTTTGTCTTTAATTGATGCAATTTTTTTTGCAAGATTTGCAAACTGATGGGTAATATTTTATTAACAGTTATAGTTGAGGGTTTATACCACCATGGCAAGAGTAAAACGCGGAGTTCAGGCCCGCCGTCGACACAAGAAAGTCCTGAAGGCAGCAAAAGGTTATTATGGTGCCCGCAGTCGTGTTTATCGCGTTGCAGCACAAGCAGTGGTCAAAGCAGGTCAGTATGCTTATCGTGATCGTCGTCAGAAAAAACGTGAATTCCGTAATTTGTGGGTAGTCCGTATTAATGCAGCGGCGCGTTTGCACGGTGTTTCTTACAGCGTGTTTATTAACGGCCTGAAAAAAGCTTCCATTGATATTGATCGTAAAATTTTGGCAGAACTCGCCGTTAATGATCCCAATGCCTTTGCTTCATTGGTGGAGCAGTCCAAATCTGCACTGGCAGCATAAAGCGTGTCAGATCTTGACGCCGAAAAAGTGCTTACAGCACAACAAGCGCTTGACACACAACTGTCAGCTTGGCAACGTCAAATTGAACGATGCCAAGCCCTTGCTGATCTTGAGCAGTTGCGTGTGGATTGTCTCGGTAAAAAGGGCGACCTAACAGAGCAACTTAAACAGTTGGGTCAATTACCGCCTGAGCAACGGCCCGCACAAGGCGCTTTGATTAATCAAATTAAACAGCAATTACAAGACAGCCTCCAACAGCGTAAGCTGCAATTGGAAATGATTGCACTGCAGCAGCAACTGGCTGCTGAGTCGATTGATGTGACTTTGCCGGGACGGTTGGGTTTTGTCGGCCACGCCCATCCTATCAGGCAAACCTTAGAACGAATTCAGCAGTTTTTTCTGCAAGCGGGTTTTGCGCTGCGTACGGGCCCTGAAATCGAAGATAGTTTTCATAATTTTTCTGCCTTAAATATCCCTGATCATCATCCAGCTCGTGCGATGCACGATACCTTTTATGTAGACAGTGGCTATGTTAACGGAAAACCGGATCACTTACTGCGGACACATACCTCGCCAGTACAAATTCGCACTTTGCTTGCCGAGGCCCCACCGTTACGCTGTATTTGTCCAGGCCGCGTGTACCGCTGTGATTCTGATTTAACGCATACGCCTATGTTTCATCAGGTCGAAGGTTTATGGGTAGATCGTCAGGTAAGTTTTGCTGATTTAAAAGGTTTGCTCACCGAGTTTTTGCGCTGGTTTTTTGAGGTCGATTTGCCGGTGCGTTTACGACCCTCCTATTTTCCTTTTACTGAGCCTTCGGCAGAAGTGGATTTGCAGTGTGTGCATTGTCGCGGCAAAGGCTGTCGTGTTTGTGGTCAGACCGGATGGTTGGAAGTCTTAGGTTGCGGTATGGTGCATCCGAATGTGCTCACCGCCTGCCACTTAGATCCACAACAGTGGAGCGGGTTGGCATTTGGTTTGGGTGTTGAACGTTTCGCGATGTTGTATTACGGCGTAACCGATCTGCGGCACTTTTTTAATAATGAAATGCCTTTTCTCGCCCATTTTTAAAGGCGGTCATCCAACATCTTCAGATATTCAATTTTTCCCGAGTTAAATTGTTCAGAGTTAAATTTTCCATGATTAAAATGAGTGAAGCTTGGATACGCGAGTGGTGTGATGCCCCGTTGGATACGGCAGCCATGGTCCGAAAGCTGACTATGGCTGGCTTGGAAATTGACGGCACGGAAGCGGTGGCACCCATGTTCTCGGGTGTGATCGTGGGTCTTGTGCAGCAAGTGGCGCCGCACCCGAATGCTGATCGCTTGCAGGTGTGTCAGATACAGATTCATGCTCAATCTACTTTTGAAAAACAGGTGACTATTGTTTGTGGTGCACCGAATGTCGCTGCGGGTCAGCGCGTGGCGGTTGCATTGCCGGGTGCAGTATTGCCCAATGATTTTGTCATTGCTGAGCGTGCCGTGCGCAAAATTGTTTCGCACGGCATGTTGTGCAGTCAAGTTGAATTGGGTTTGGCGGAAGCCAGTGACGGTATTTGGGTATTGCTCAGTGATGCGCCGATCGGCACTGATTTGCGTGTTTATATGCAATATGACGATCAGGTTTTATTGGGCGACTTTACCCCGAATCGCGGCGACTGCTTAAGTATTAAAGGACTTGCACGTGAGTTGTCCGCTCTGAGTCTTCAGCCATTAAAGCGAACAGTAATGGATGCGGTCGTGGTGAGCAGCCAACGCCAACTTTGTATTGACATACAAGCGCCGCAAGCGTGTTGGCATTATTATGGACGTGTCATCGACAATATCAATCCGTTAGCGCGAACGCCGTTATGGATGCAAGAAAAATTACGTCGTGCCGGTTTGCGGACGGTCAGCCCTGTCGTTGATGTTACCAATTACGTTTTGCTCGAGCTTGGTCAACCTTTGCATGCATTTGATCTCGAACAACTACAAGGTGATGTGCAGGTGCGCATGGCGATTGCCAATGAAAAACTGGTTTTATTAGACGAGCGCGAAGTCGCATTAAAAACCAGTAGTTTAGTGATTGCCGATAATTCTGGCGCCATAGCTTTAGCCGGTCTCATGGGTGGTCATTCAACGCGGGTTACCGAAGCTACGACGCAAATTTTTCTCGAGTGCGCATGTTTTGCGCCGCGTGCGATTGCCGGTCAAGCGCGTTTATATGGTTTGCAAACGGATTCGGCGCATCGGTTTGAGCGCGGAGTGGATATCGAAGGTCAGTTAGTCGCTTTAGAATATGCCTCTGCCTTGTTGTTGCAAATTGTCGGCGGTCAAGCTGGTCCGATCACGCAGGCGCATAGCGCAGAACTTGCTTTGATTGAAGATGCGCAGCGCCTAAGTATTACGTTAACCGCAGAACGCTTGAAACGGGTACTGGGTTTTGATTTTCCATTGGTGCAAGTTGAGTCGATTTTAACGCGTTTGGGTTTTGCGGTTTCCGCGCCGTCAGTATCAATTGAAAATTCCGCTTGGCAGATCACGCCACCGAGTTTTCGTTTTGATATTCAGCGGGATGTTGATCTGATCGAAGAGTTGGCACGGGTTTATGGTTATGATCAGGTGCCGAGTCATTTACCTAAGTTGACGCTGCAGCCACCGCGTGGTGAGCAGTGGTTGGCTTCACAAGGTGTGCAGCAGGCGCATCGACTATTAGTGGATCTTGGGTATAGCGAGGCGATGACCTACAGTTTTGTGGATCCCCATTTGCAGCGCGTTTTATCAGTGGATGTGGCGGCGGTGATTAATGTGGTGAATCCCATTTCGGCTGATCTTTCCCAAATGCGCTGCAATTTATGGGTAGGGTTATTACAGGCTGTTGAGCGCAATCAAAAGCGTCAAATTGAGTCGCTGAAATTATTTGAAAGTGGTTTAACCTTTGTGCGCTCACCTGGCTTGCAGCAAAAATTTAAAATCGCAGGTATCTGGGCAGGCAATCAAACGCCGTTAAACTGGCACCACAAGTCATTGCCAGTAGATTTTTTTGCAATCAAAGCGGATGTTGAGCGTTTATTGTTGGCGTTTGCTTTAACCGATGTTGATTGGCAAAAAGCCGAGCATCCCGCGCTGCATCCAGGGCAAAGTGCGCAGTTATTGGTGGGCAATCAGCCACTGGGTTGGTTGGGGCTAGTTCATCCTGCTGTGTTAAAAGCCTTTGATCTACAAGGCAATGTTTATGTTTTTGAGCTAGACTTTGATCTGCTCGTGGCAGGCAAAGCGCTGGTAGCATCAAAGCCTTTTGTTGAAGTGAGCCGGTTTCCAGAAATACGTCGTGACCTGGCCATTTGTGTGGTCAATAGCGTCAGCATTGCGCAGGTGTTGCAAACCATTCGTGAAACCCAAGTTTTGTTATTAAGGGATTTTCAGTTGTTTGACGTCTACCAAGGACCCGGCATAGCCAATGACCACAAGAGCCTGGCGTTGGCGCTGTGTTTTCAACATAAAGAGCGCACGCTAACAGAGTTGGAAGTTGAAGCAGCGATGACGGCGATCAAGCAGCAGTTGATCACGCAGCTGCGGGCAACTTTACGGGAATAACGTTGTTCGCTACAGGATGCCATTATGACGGCACTGACCAAACAAGATCTTGCTGAACGATTATCGAGCGACTACGGTTTGGGTAAGCGTGATGCCAAACAGTTAGTCGAAATTTTTTTTGAAACTATTCGTCATGCACTTGAAAACAATCAAGAAGTTAAGTTGTCCAGCTTTGGCAATTTTGATTTAAAAAACAAAACCCCCCGCCCTGGTCGGAATCCCAAAACTGGCGAAGAAATTCCTATTAGCGCCAGACGTGTCGTCACTTTTAAAGCTGGCCAAAAGCTTAAGCAAAGAGTGGAAGCGCACACTAAGCCGGTTGGTTAGCTTACCGTTATATGGCGGTTTGCTTAAAATGAATTAAGGAGGACTCATTGACAGCCTATAAATCGCCGCATCTTCGCGCCCCTCATCGCATGGGTAATAGTTTTTACGCGTGCCAATCAATTCAAATTGCCATTTTGCATATAATTTTTTTGCGGCACGATTGCTTTGACGCACTTCGAGCAAGATGCTGATAAGTTGTTGCGATTTGGCAAAATGGATGCAGTGGCGCATCAGTTGCTGGCCATAGCCTTGGTTTTGATAGTCGGTTGCTACGCAAATATTTAACAGATGTAATTCATCGACCACTGACTGGACAATCAAGTAACCAATTGTTTGATCATCTTGGCATAACAGCCAGCTGACGTATTGTGGTTGAAGGCAGTCTTTAAATGAGGATTCTGGCCAAGGGTAACGATAAGCTTGTTGCTCGATGCGCAGTACATCGGACACATCACTGGCTTGCATCAGCCGTAGTATCGAGGTTGTATTGGTCATAGTTGTGATTTCAAAAACAACCAAAATGTTTTTTTAAGTTGTGGATTTTGTTGCATGGCTTGCAGTGAATATGAAAAAAACAGCGTAAAGCCGTGATCATGTGTCATCGGGGTATGCAGCTCAAGGCTTGTATCACGGATTAAAAGCTGATGCACTTGATGGTTTAAGATTACAATTTGCGAGCAGCCTTGTTCGCGTGTTTGATGCAACAGACCGGATAAGGCATCTTCTAATTTACCCATTGTCAAGCTTGAGCGCGTTGCCAGTGGCCACTGAAAATATTTTAATGGTGCTAGCGGTGTATTTTTTTGTTTTTGTATGGCTTGCAATAAGCTATGCATTAATTGATGTTCGGCATCACCATCAGTAGGGCTACTTTCTATCATTAACCATAAAGTCGGCGTTAATGACATCATGGCTAAGCGAAGCGGTTGCTGTGGAGCGGTTGCGATTGTTACTGTAGCAAGGGTGGGTCTTGCAGATGTTATTGCGCTGACGGCTGTAACTTGAGGTTGCAGTGTGATGTTGGGGCGTTGCAGCTTAATCGGTGCAGCAGTTTTGTCAGCGAAGGAGATTGCGTCGGGCGCAGTTGATTCGATAGCCGTTTTGGGCTGTCGAATCACGCTGCCTTTCGGTACCCATAAGCGCAGATCTAATAACGCGGCTAATGGGTTCATGAATTAAACCATGTGTTGTTGTGGGTGGGATTTGGCGTCATGGCCACAACGATTCAATGCATCCAAATAAGCTTTGGCAGATGCCATAATAATATCGGTATCAGCCCCTAAACCATTAAATACCTTGCCTTTGTGTTGTAAGCGCACGGTGACTTCGCCTTGAGAATCCGTGCCTTCAGTAATGGCATTCACTGAATATAAAACAAGCGTGGTTTGGCTTTGTGCAATTTTTTCAATGGCTTTGAAGGTGGCATCCACTGGGCCTGAGCCGCTACTATTGGCTTGATGCAGTTGATGGTTCACCAGTAAATGGATTTCTGCTTGTGGTGCAGTATTGCTGTTGGAGCAAACGTTTAAGTACTTCAGCTGATAAGTTTCTTGCGTTAAGGTGTGCTCGGCTTCTGAAGCAATGGCCTGAAGATCTTCATCAAAAATGTCGTGTTTTTTATCCGCTAACGTTTTAAAACGTTCAAATGCCGCACTGAAGGCTTCTTCCGTATCAAAATGAATTTTGAGCTCATCTAAGCGTGTCCGGAACGCATTACGACCAGAGTGTTTGCCAAGAACCATGCGGTTAGTAAACCAGCCAACATCTTCAGCGCGCATGATTTCATAAGTTTGGCGAAACTTCAGCACGCCATCTTGATGGATGCCGGATTCATGCGCAAAAGCGTTAGCACCGACGATGGCCTTATTCGGTTGCACTGGAAAGCCGGTAATGGTGGAAACTAAACGCGAAATCGGTACAATTTCTTCGGTGCGAATGCGCGTTTCCACCGGGAAAATATCTTTACGTGTGCGCGTTGCCATGACAATTTCTTCGAGTGCTGCATTACCCGCGCGTTCACCCAGACCATTAATGGTGCATTCAACTTGTCTTGCACCTGCTTGTACAGCGGCTAATGAATTGGCAACGGCTAAACCTAAATCATTGTGGCAGTGTACCGAAAAGATGGCTTGATCACTGTTGGGAATGCGGGTGAGCAATTGTCGAATTAAGTCACCATAAGCATGGGGGATGGCGTAACCCACGGTATCGGGAATATTAATGGTGCGGGCACCTGCTTTGATGACGAGCTCAATAATCCGGCATAAAAAATCTGGCTCAGAGCGCACGGCGTCTTCACAAGAAAACTCGACGTCGTCTACAAGGTTACGCGCTTGTTTCACCGCAGCCACTGCACGCTCGACCACTTCGTCCGGTGACAGCCGTAATTTATGTTGCATATGAATCGGCGACGTAGCAATAAAGGTATGAATACGGCCACGCGCAGCGGGTTTAATGGCGGCGCCTGCTTGTTCGATGTCTTTCGGGATAACGCGGGCCAAACTACAGACGGTGGAATCTTTAATCGCGCTGGCTACAGCTTGAACGGCTGCAAAATCCCCAGCGCTGGCAACGGCAAAACCCGCTTCAATGACATCTACACCCAGGCGCTCTAAGGCAATGGCAATGCGAACTTTCTCATGCAGTGTCATTGAGGCCCCAGGGCTTTGTTCACCATCGCGCAAGGTGGTATCAAAAATGATTAATTGTTCAGTCATGCTGGGCTACTCCGTAATAACGATTAAGGGATGTTACCAGAAGTCCTAGCGATGCATACAGATGTTGCTGAATAAGCTAAAGCATTATTGTGCCTTAATCGCCGCATAAGCGGAAAGTGCTGCATCATGCCTACGCACATGATCAACACCTGTATTATTTGTTATGCATGATGGTGTTCATTGATTTATCGCCAGGAAACCTGGCTGAAATTCTTTATGATTCAGCATAAAGAAAGTATTAAGGTATACGTTGGTTTATTATTTGCCTGTCTTGCTGAGTTGGGTTGGATTATAATTGACCTTTTTTTGAGAAGCATATTGTGAATAATATCAGCAGTAAAGAAATTGCCCATTTAAAAGATAGTTATCGACTTAGCGCTTTGGCCGCTGTTAATACCGGGAAAGCTGTAAAAGCTAAATGGCGATCCCTGTTAGAAGCCCCGCAAGCTCAATCTAGATCAAACCTACTTAAAGCCGCAGTGGAAGTACGACATGCGCAAAATTTAACTAGTATATCCCTAAGTAATCTTGCCGTTCTAGAAAATGCATTGTCTGCCTCTCTTTGCCCAGGGCTTCCTAGTAATAATTGTTCACCTGTAAATCATCTTGGCTTGATAAATGTCAGAAATGCGCACTTTTTGCTCGATGCGGCTTGGTAAAATTTTTATGAACTGACTTTTTACTAAAAACTGATGTTATTGATGGCG